>CAYJLM010000032.1:0-12536 GCA_964370875.1 uncultured Gammaproteobacteria bacterium
GCACAGGAGGTTATAAAGCGGGCGCGTGCGTTTGGCATGAGGATCGAATGTTTTACGCCGCATCCTGAGAATCACCAAGGTCTTGACGTGCAGTTTGTTTCCCTGAATGAACTCCTTGAAAATGCAGACTTCGTTTCAGTAAATATTCCATTATCTGATTCGACAAAGAATTTTATTGACAGGGAGCAGCTGGCACTCATGAAGAAAACTTCCTTTTTGATAAACACGGCAAGAGGAGGGGTGGTGAATGAACATGCACTTGTTGTCGCCTTGAAGGATCATGCTCTAGCGGGTGCCGGACTTGATGTCTTCGAAGAGGAACCGACACATAACAAGGAGCTATTCGGTCTGGATACTGTTATTCTTACGCCGCATGTGGCGGGCGTTTCGAAAGAAGCATTACGGAGAATGGAAGAGCAGGTGATTCATGATATTGTTTCCTTTCTTGAAAACAAAGAATCGAAGTATCGACTCGTATAGTTTTATTAACCACATTTACACGCGCCTGGCGGGATGGATGCTAATATGGCAAAAGAGATAAAAAAAGACGAAGGCATCGTATATCAATGCGAGGAGTGTGGCTTGCACTACGACGAGCGCGAGTGGGCAGAAAAATGTGAAGCGTGGTGTCGGGAGCATCACACCTGCAATCTTGAGATTATCGCGCATGCCCAGGAGGAAAAGAAGGTATGAGAGTTGCCGTTGGGTCGCAGAACAACAATAAGCTTAAAGGAGTAGAGGATGCATTCTTGCGTTACTACAAACCGGAAGACCTCATGGTTTTTTCGGCTGATGTTCATGTTGAGGAGTTTGGGCATCCGAAGAGCTTGAAGGAAACAGTTGAAGGTGCGATGCGGCGCGCGCAAGCCGCATTTGGCGATTGTGATCTTGCTGTCGGTATCGAAAGCGGACTCATGGAAGTTCCGCACACCAAAACAGGATATATGGAGTCGACCATCTGCGCGCTTTATGATGGCGCAGAGTTTTATATCGGTTGCGGTACTGCGTTCGAGTGGCCAGTCGCCGTGACTGATGCCATTTTGAACAAGGGGCTCGATGGCAGTCAGGCGATGCGCGAAGCGGGTTGTACCGATTGTGAGAAAATCGGGGCGCAAGACGGCGCCATATTTACATTAACAAACGGACAGGGGAATCGGCGCGCGCAGGTGGAGCAGGCGACCATTACGGCGCTGGTCCATATCGTCCATCCCGAATATTATAGACAATAGATGCATCATTTTTCCGCGCACTCACTTCAATCGTTTTTCAAAAATCAACTGAACGAGCTGTATGTCAGCATGACACTGCGCTCATTTGCGTTTTCGCTCGTTGGTATTTTTGTTCCCGCATATTTGCTTACGCGCGGGTATTCGTTGCAGGCAGTATTTATTTTTTTGTGCGTACTGCACGCGACGCATGCGCTCTTCGCTTTTTTTGCCGCGCGCATCGCGATGCGCATTGGGTTTTCCTTTGGTGCGCTATTAAGCATTCCCTTCTTTGTCGCCTTTTATTTCTTCCTCTACACGCTTGATTCTCATCACTGGCCGCTCTGGCTTATTGGTGTGTTTGGTGGTATTGGGAATCCGTTGTTTTGGATGGCGTATCACATTGATTTTATGTCCTGCAGTGCGGGTCAGCGGCGGGGCGAACAGGTGGGAACCATGAAGGTCGTGTCGTCGGCCGCTACCGCACTCGCACCGATTTTTGGCGCGCTTCTTATCACGACCGTAGGGTTCCACGCGTTGATCCTGGTTGTTATCGCACTGCTGTTGCTTTCAGCGGTGCCATTATTTTTTGCTCGCAATCAGACGTTTCAAGGAACCATTTCACTGGCGGACGTTTTTCGTTTTCAAAAAGTGAAAGATGCTTTTACACTTATCGTCCATGGATTTGATGAGGCACTTGGCGGCACGGCATGGCCTGTCTTCTTGTTTCTCTTTGTGGAGAAGACGTACACATTTATTGGTATTGCATCAAGCATCACTCTTGTGGCGTCGTTTATCGCGGTATTTCTTATCGGGAAACGGTCGAATCATCACGCGCGTAAGGTGTTACGCTTCGGCAGTGTAGTCTCATCCTTGGTGTGGATGGTGCGCATTCTGTGGGCGCGAACACCCGGGATTGTTTATTTGACCAATGCTATCGGAGGCCTTGTCACCAGTGCCGTGACGATTCCGGTTACCGTTTTGATCTATGAGAGGACGAGCGATCAACATTCATGTCGTCCCCTTATCGCTCTCGAGATATTTTTTCATCTTGGGCAAGTATTGCTCTTTGCGTTCCTGGCGCTCACCGTTCAATTTTGGGCGGCATTTGCCTTGGGCGTCTTCGCCCCGGTCGTGTATTTTTTGTTCTAGAACATATACACACCCGGACAGGGGAGAAAAATGGTATACTAATAACACCTCATATAAGAGGCGAAAAGGATTTTTATTTTTAAGGGTCATTGCGACCCAAGAGACGTGCCTATGAAAATGCACATGCTCACGTTTACCCTTCTCCTTATCGGGGGGCTCAACTGGCTTCTGGTTGGACTCTTCGGATGGGATATCGGTATGCTCTTTGGCGGACAGGCCGCCGTTGTTTCGCGCGTTGTATATGTCTTAGTTGGCCTTTCGGCTGTGTGGGAGATAGTAACCCACAAGACAAATTGTAAGGCGTGTTGCGGTATGATGAAGTGCGACATGAAAGGGGAAGAGAAACCAATGCAGATGCCACCGAAGGTATAGATTTGAAGAAAAAGATAAAACCCTCGCAAGAGGGTTTTTTGTTTGACAGATTGAGCTATCCGAGGGAATATGAAGTAAAGCTTTAATGTATAGACTGGATCCCGGATCGAGTCCGGGATGACGGTTTCGCAGTTCGAAGAGTTATATGCGTCATAGAGCAACGGCACTTATTATCCGTGACAAAAAGCTCCTTCTTATTCGAGAAGGGGAATATTGTTATACGCCAGGGGGAGGAATACAGGAGGGCGAGACGGCGGAAGAGGCAATCACGCGGGAATGTATGGAGGAGATCGGTGTTTCAGTCATTGCGTCACGTCCTTATTTCACGTATGATTGCATTACCATTCAGAGTAAGCGCCCTCAACGGAATTATTGTTTTTTTGTAGACATCCAAGGCGTTCCCGCGGCACGCGACGATGATCCTGTCCAAGACGCCATGTGGTTGACATACGAGGAGATTGTCGCGCGGGCTGACGTGATACCGTATGAACAGGAAATTATTTACGACCGTCTCCGCACCGAAGGCCTGATATGAGATATTGGAAGATTGGTATCCTCGCGCTTCTTGTAGCCGGCATCGTTATTGGTATATATTTTATATTCAAAAAAAATTCACCAATTCGTATTGTATCTCTTACTATGCAGATAACATCACCGACAATTGAACAGGACGGAGAGCTGAAGTCGCTTTATACATGCGACGGCACGGGTGTGACGCCGCCGCTTGCGTTTGGCGGTATCCCTGAGAGTGCAAAAAGTGTCGTTCTTTTTTTGGATGATCCTGATACGTCGATTGGCACCTTTGACCATTGGGTGATCTGGAATATCCCCGCCACAACGACGGCCATTTTAGAGGGCGAGACGCCGCAAGGGGTTGTAGGGAAAAATTCTCTTGGGCAAAACAACTATGTTCCGCCCTGCCCGCCAACGGGACAACACCGATATATATTTCATGCCTACGCACTGGATACTCTTCTTGATCTGCCATCGGATTCATCCAAGGCACTCGTTGAAAAGGCAATGGAGGGGCATGTTCTCGATTCGGCAGAGCTTAAGAGTCGTTATCAGCGTCGATAGGATATGGAAGAAGAAAAACAACTACGCACAATTGTCTATCTCGTCCGTCACGGAGAAACGGAAGCAAATCGTTTAATGCACATTCAGGGGCATGGTAATTCCTCTCTGTCCGCGCTTGGTGAGAGTCAAGCGCGAGAACGCAGGGAAAAAATGCGCGATATTCATTTTGACTCTGCGTACTCCTCTGATCTCATTCGCGCAAAACATACGGCAGAGATTCTTATTGCCAACCGCGATATTTCGCTTGTGACAACACCCGCTCTTCGCGAACGAGGATTCGGATCATATGAAGGGCGCCCGATTGGAGAATTTTTTGATGAGCATGCCGGGCTTATAGACGAGTTTGAGCGCGCCGTTGATGAAGAGCGGTGGCGTTTTCAGCTTCTCGGAGGGATAGAGACAAATGGAAGCGTGCGCGATCGGTCGCTGGCGTTTTTGCAGGACTGCGCTGTGGCCCATAGTGGAGAAACGGTTCTATGTGTGAGTCACGCCGGTGCGATGCGGATTGTTCTTCTCCATTTGGGGTGGGGGACGCATGAGGAGATGCCGTGGGGATCGATGGAAAATTGCGCGCTGATTCGCCTTGAGTGTGACGGCAAAGATTTTTTCGTCACGGAGGTCGATGGCGTGGAGAAGCTGTCTGAACGGATCCCGCCGAAACACGTCATTCTCTAAATCTATGCGGCATCTTCAAACCGATTTTATCTTTGAGATGTTACGAAAACGGGGATTGAAGGCAACACCCGAACGCAAAGAGATACTCACGGTGCTTCGCAAACAGCGACATCCGTTGACGATTCAGGAAATACACGGCGCGCTGAGCAGTACATCTATCAACCAGGCAACCGTGTATCGCACTCTTGCAAGACTTGTTGAGGTTGGCATCGCGCGGTGCGTTGATTTTTTACACGGGCACAGACACTACGAGCTTTCCGACGCGAGGGATCATCATCATCTTGTTTGTACGAATTGCGGTGTCGTGGAAGACATTCAAGGATGTATCGCAAAAAAAAGTGCAAGAGAAGCATTGCGTACGTCTATGCGATTTTCGAAAGTAACCGGACATTCATTTGAATTATTTGGACTTTGTAAAAAATGTGACAAATCAACACAGTAAGCACCCAATCCTCTTTGTGTTTCTCGTAGGGTTTATTTTTGTGTGGTGTTTTTCGTTTCCGGTATTTGCTGACTCGAGCTCCGATGTAAGCGCTACCGTTCAGGACGCAGGACAAGTATTCCCGCCAGATGCCTATTATAAAGGGCGTATTGTGAGGACGCTCGACAAGAAAGACGGCGATAATGTCGAAGGAAGTGCTATTGTGCAGAATGTGCTTGTGCGTATCGAAAGCGGACTGAAAAAGGGGGTTGAGATTTCGGCACAGAACGCGATTTTGACCAACATGCAGGAGGGAAGGGTGCTACGTGATGGTGATAGGGTTGTCGTGGTCGAGTCGTATGGTATCGACGGGCGCAGTTATGCTGTCATCGATTCGTACCGCCTTTCATCTCTCGGCATCTTGGCTCTTATATTTATCGTGTGTGTTTGGTTTTTTGGACGCATACGAGGACTCTCATCGCTCCTGGGGCTTACGTTTAGTATTGGCGTTCTCATATTTTTTATTGTTCCTCAGATTCTTCACGGAAGAGACCCTTTTCTTATTAGCGTTATCGGTTCGCTGATTATCGCGTTTGTTTCGCTCTACTTGGCGCACGGATTTAACAGACGGACGTCACTCGCACTGGTAAGTACGGTTATTACTCTGATATTTTCTGCGCTTTGCTCAATTCTTTTTGTTACGGTTGCAAAATTATTCGGAACAGGCACAGAAGAAGCGCTCTATCTCCAAATCGGCCAAACAGAAAATATTAATCTTCAAGGACTTCTCTTGGGCGGGATTATTATCGGAATTATGGGCGTGCTTGATGATATCACAACAGCCCAGACGGCCGCGGTTGATGAGATTAGTAAGGCAAATCCGTCATTGTCGGTTCGTGAGTTGTATGTCAGGGGATTGTCCGTTGGAAAAGAACACATCGCGTCACTCGTGAACACACTTGCACTCGCGTATGCCGGTGTGTCACTGCCTCTCTTCTTGCTTTTTATTGTTAATAAAGGCCAGCCGCTGTGGGTAATCGTGAATGGTGAGAATATCGCAGAAGAGATTGTACGAACGCTAGTTGGGAGTAGCGCGCTTATTATTGCGGTTCCCGTCGCAACGTTTTTAGCCGCTCGCTGGTATGGCGCGAAACATACATAGAAACCATATACCCCTCATTGGCGCGCCCAAACAAGAGCTTTGTAATTCAAGATAATTAGCCCTGATTCAATAGAGTATCTATGCCAGACACAACAACACTTATTATCCCGGCCTTTATTGCCGGAGTGCTCACTTTTGTCGCGCCGTGTACGTTGCCGCTTGTTCCGGCCTACCTGGCGTTTATTAGCGGTGTTTCATTGAAGGACATCCATACCGCGTCACAAGGCGCGCAAGCCCGACGAAAGATTATGACTAGCGGCGTTCTTTTTGTGCTTGGGTTTAGTGCGATATTTATTTTTTTTGGAGCTCTCGCCGGGCTTGGGGGCGTGGCCCTGGCGCCTTACCGGCAGATTATAGCTCGGATCGGCGCCGTTATCGTCGTTTTGTTTGGTCTCTACATGACCGGTCTCCTGCGTCTCCCCGCACTTTCTTTTCTTGAGGGCGATCATCATCTCTCGCTGGGGAGATACGCAAAGCCCGGATCGCCCTATAGTTCGCTTCTTTTTGGGATGGCGTTTGCGGTCGGGTGGACGCCATGTATCGGGCCAATTCTAGGGTCGGTGCTAACTCTTGCAGCTTCATCGGCAACCGTAGGGCGGGGCGCTTTTTTGTTGGCGGTCTTTTCGCTCGGTCTTGCAATCCCGTTTCTTGCCATCGCCGCGACAATCGGATCGGCAGTGCGCTTCATTAAGACTCTCACCCCGCTCCTCCATATCATATCGGTGGTCGGCGGTGTCTTTTTGATTGTTCTTGGCGTCCTTATCCTAACAAACTTATACGGTGAATGGGCCACATTTTTTTATCGTGTATTTGATTTTATCAATTACGACGCGCTCCTAAATTTTCTCTAGGAAAAAGGGTGTGTATAACTTCATCAACTTGGTAAAAATCCTTTTGGTAGAAAGCACTTGCCGAGTATATGAGGTGGCGGTATACTGTAGGTACCTCAACTCACACACACACAATGACTGCTTACTCTGAATATCGTTGCTCGTCTTGCAATAAGCTCCTTTTTAAGGGGGTTCTGATAGAGAGCGAAATAGAGATCAAGTGCCGTTCATGCCATGCTATGAATGTGGTCGCCGCTGACTCGGGAAATGAATATCTGTGCGGGATCGTGCCGTGTCCCCGAAGGGTTCCGGTTCACAAGGGCCCATAATCCGTTTGAGAAGTTACTATACTATGGAAGGTTACTGCGGGGGTGAGTTTTTATTTTGAGTCAAAACCGGCCATGCCGGATTTATTTTCTAACAGTGTTTTTATGAACATCATCCGTGTGATAAAACGAGATGGATCAAAGGTTGAATTTGATAAGGAGCGTATTGTCTCGGCTGTTTCCCAGGCGGCAAAATCAACGGGTGAATTTGGAGAAGCGGAAGCGCGGAAAATTGCCGAAACGGCATGCCACTATATTTTGAAAGCAAAGCGCTTTGAAGACGATATTTCAGTTGAAGACATTCAGGATATCGTCGAGTTTGCATTGCTATCTTCGGGGCACTTCAAGACAGCCCGCGCGTACATCGTCTACCGTGAAAAGCGTGCCCAGGTGAGAGATACCGAGAAGTGCGTTGTGGATGTCGGAAATACGATCCAGGAATATCTCAACCAGTCCGATTGGCGCGTCAATGAAAACGCAAACCGCGGATATTCGCTTGGCGGTCTCATCATGAACGCGTCCGAAAAGATAATCGCGAACTACTGGCTGAATTATATTTTTCCAAAAGAAGTTCGTGATGCGCATGTCGAGGGTGATTTTCACATCCATGATCTTGGTTTTTTTTCGGGGTATTGCGCAGGATGGAGCATCCGCCAACTTCTTGAAGAAGGGTTCAACGGCATTCCCGGCAAGGTAGAGTCAGCACCGCCAAAGCACCTTGAAACCGCTGTTGCGCAGATGGTGAACTTTTTGGGAACGCTTCAAAATGAATGGGCGGGCGCGCAAGCATTTTCATCATTCGATACCTATCTCGCGCCGTATGTGAAAGTCGATGAGCTCGACCACAAACGCGTGAAGCAGTCAGTCCAGCAGTTTGTATTCAATCTTAACGTACCATCTCGCTGGGGAACACAGACGCCGTTTACCAATATTACGCTCGACTGGGTTTGTCCTGCGGATATGAAAGACAAGCACCCGATTATTGGCGGTGTTGAGCAAGAGTTCACCTACGGTGATTGCCAGAAAGAAATGGACATGATCAATAAGGTATTTATTGAGGTTATGAGCGAAGGGGATTGGCACGGCCGTATTTTTACGTTCCCCATCCCGACATACAATATTACAAAGGACTTTGATTGGGATAACGAAAATGCCCAAGCGCTTTTTGAGATGACGGCAAAGTATGGCATCCCATATTTCCAGAATTTTATCAACTCCGCGCTCGATCCGTCTGACGTACGAAGCATGTGCTGTCGCCTCCAGCTTGATTTGCGGGAATTGCGTTCCCGCGGTGGCGGACTTTTTGGTTCGGCAGAGATGACGGGAAGCTCCGGGATTGTATCGATTAATTTGGCTCGTCTCGGATACCTGTCAAAGACAAAGGAGGACTTCTACACCCGCCTTGGCCGGCTGATGGATGTGGCAAAAGAGTCGTTGGAGATTCGCCGAAAAGTCGTGCAGCAGAATATCGATAGAGGGCTCCTGCCGTTTACCAAGAGATTTTTGGGAAATCTGCACAACCATTTCTCAACCATTGGGCTGAACGGCATGAATGAGGCGTGCTTAAACTTTTTTGGTAAAGATATTGCATCAGAAGAGGGAAGGGCGTTTGCGCTTGAGGCGCTCGACTTTATGCGTGATCGCCTGGCCGCGTATCAAGAAGAGACGGGGCACATGTACAATCTTGAAGCAACGCCGGCAGAAGGAGTTACGTATCGATTCGCGAAAGAAGATCGGGCGCGATACCCCGGGATTATACAGGCAGGGACAGACGAAGCGCCGTATTATACCAATTCAACACATTTGCCCGTGAGCTATACTGATGATCCTATCGCGGCACTGACGCACCAGGACGAGCTTCAGACAAAATATACCGGCGGCACCGTATTGCACTTGTTCCTCGGCGAGCAAGTAAGCGACTGGAAAACATGTCGTGAATTTGTAAGGAAGGTAGCGTATCAATTCCATTTGCCCTATTTCACTATCACACCAACATTCAGCGTGTGTAAGAATCACGGGTATTTGGCCGGTGAAGTGAGCGTCTGCGCGGTGTGTCAGGAACCAACCGAAGTGTGGTCGCGCATTGTTGGGTATTTCCGTCCGGTTGACCAGTGGAACAGAGGGAAAAAGAGTGAGTGGACGGATCGGGTTGAATACGCTGTTCCCGGACCTGAAGTTGGGTTGAATAAAAAAACAACAGAAACATCAGCGGAAGAAAAATCTTCAGCTCAAGCACAAGCCGTATTGTAAAAAGTTTTAGCATTAGGGTGGTGAAGAATAGCTTCCCGGTCAGTTCTGAATCAATTTTGTCTGAAAAAGAATGATGAACGCGAAGAAATACTGTTGTATTCCGACAAGTTTAGCGCCTTTTTCGGGCGAAATTGAACAGAAATGAGCCGGAAGAAAGATACAACTGGTATTCTTCTCCACCCTAAGAATACACAGTGCTTTCGTGACTGGTAGTTTTTGTTGAGTTTTTTTCTATGCCACAGCCGATAAGCTCGAGCGGAATGAATATCGCCGGAGTCCAGCCCTTGAGCCTTCTTGATTATCCGGAAAAGCCGTGCAGTATCATTTTTACGCAAGGGTGTATTTTTCGTTGTTCGTATTGCCATAATCCAGATCTGATTCCTCTTGATGTGACATCTGGTAGCAAGACACCCGATGAGGTTATTGCGTTTTTGAGCAAGCGTGCGTCATTTGTCGACGCGGTCTGTATTACCGGGGGAGAGCCAACAATTCACCCCGGTCTGGAAGAGTTTATTGTGCGTCTCAAAGATATAGGGCTTTCCGTGAAGCTCGATACGAACGGTATTCGACCCGATGTTGTATCGCAGATATTGGAAAAGAAATTAGTCGACTACATCGCCATGGATTTGAAACATCGGTGGGAAGAATATCCCGCGGTGATACGCGTATCTAGTCAACAGCTGATCGACCGCTGCAAGGAAACATTTTCTCTTGTTCAGTCCTCCGGCGTTCCGCACGAATTCCGTACCACTATTATGCCGGGCGTGCATGCGCCGGAAGATTTTTTTGCCATTGTCGGATATTTGAACAAGGGGGAGCGCTACTATATTCAAAAAACAGTTACAAAAAAAACACTCGAGCCATTGGTCGCATCTTGTGATTTTGATGTTGATGAGCTCGTTCGAGACATGCGCGAGAAATTTCCTCAGCTTATTATTGCAAGTCGCTAATTATTTTTTAACGTGCAATTTATGGACACGCTGGAGAACAAAGCAAATGAACAATTAGATTGGCTTATAGCATTAGCCCAAGCCGATACGGACGACGGGTGGGCTCAAATTGATTCTACGCTATCTCAACTTTGCAATAAACCTGATGTGCTAGCATGGGCTAGAAATAACACTTCTAGCGAGGAGAGGGGGCTCCGTGATTTATCGGCAACGATATTGGAGGCATCAGATGTTCCTCTAACTTCAGACGATGTTGGCAAACTCTTAATTTTAATGAATAAGGATGAGGGCTTTCCGGGATTCAGGGCGGCTTGTGCTTTGGCAAAAAGAATAGGTCGACAAAACGTCGGCGACATGGAGGATGCTATAAAAGAAGTGCTAAGACGTTTTGCTGACGACGACGATGTATCTAAAATAGCAAGGGGATACTTGCAAGCCCTCGGTGCTTAATATCGGGTTGGCGTTCGATGATCGCGCTATGGTCAATTAAAAATAGAACCCTATGCCTTTTTATGTCTTTGCTTGGATCGCCTCGATGCTTTACGCGCTCTATGCAATAACGGCAAAATTAGTAGGCAGGTACCAGCTCAAAAATGTTGCGCAGTTTTCATTTTTTTCATTGTTATTTGGTGGACTGACGATTTCAGTCATTTCCCTTTTGAACGGTGCTGTGGTGCCCTCAAGCTGGACGTTCGTGACGCTTGCAGGGTTCTCTCTCGCGCTTAGCAGCGTTATGTACATAGCGTCGTTAAAAGCACTCGACGTTTCTGTATTGACGCCGCTCTTTAATATACGCGCAGTGATTACTGTTGTCCTGGGGTGGGCGTTCTTGGGCGAAACATTAACTACGCAGAATATACTGATCGTCGCCCTGGTTGTGGCGGCGGGCGTATGCGCGACAATGGATGAAAGGTTTTCACCGCGTTCTTTTTTTACCAAAAGCATTGCCGTTGGATTGGCATACATGCTGGTACTTTCGGTCCAATCAGTATTTGTAAATCGCGCGATCGCCCAAACTGATTATTGGACGACGACGCTATGGATGGGCTTGCTGGCTATCGTGTTTTCGTTTGTTTTTCTCTACCCTCGTTTTAAAGAAGATTTTGTCCGATCAAGGCCACGGGACTATATTGGCGTACTCGTACTATCTCTGCTTGGCGCTGGCGGTGACTTGGCTGCGTACAAAGCGTTTGAGGGAAACATAGGCGTCTCGTCCGTCATTATATCACTTCCAATCTCAATGGTTTTTGCGTTTGTGTTGGCGATATGGAAGCCGAGCTTGCTTGAAAAACACACAGTAAAGGTGTATCTGATCAGGTTTTCAGCGGCAGCGATTATGATCTGGGGCGCGTTGAAGTTATCAGCATAATTGTTCTTTTTTGATCTTGTAAATGTGCATTTTTCCTTTTAAATAAAGCATTTTTGCGCATTACTGTATTGACAAAAGACTTCCTTTGTGCTAGTATTCTTTTTGAATTAATATCTATCTTTTATGAGTTCACAAAAAACAGTACCGGGAAAACACAAACGGCTTGCGCTCTGGCTTGGGGTCTGCGCGCTTTTGGTCGCAAGTGTCTTTATTATCGTTCGAGCGAGTGCCACGAATCCAACTGATGGCTCGACGCCAACAGCTTCCGCGGACATTCCCGTAGTAAACGCACAGGACTGGGTGAAGGGGAATGAGCTCGCGCAGAAGACCATTGTTGAGTATAGCGATTTCCAGTGTCCGGCATGTAAGGCATACTATCCGATCATGCAGCAAATTGAGAAAGAGCTTGGAGCGACGGTGCGTATTGTGTATCGCCATTTCCCTTTAACGCAAATTCATAAAAATTCGCTTCAATCCTCATACGCAGCAGAAGCTGCCGGTAAACAAGGGAAGTTTTGGGAGATGCATGATATGCTTTTTGAGCGGCAAGATGCATGGTCAAATAGTACGGCCGTTACAGATGTTTTTGTTGGATATGCGAAAGAACTCGGACTCAATACAGAGAAATTTAAAACAGATATGGAGAGTCAGGACGTGAAAGACAGAGTTCGGCGCGATATGGATAGCGGAACAGCCGCGGGCGTGCCAGGAACACCTACATTCTTTCTGAACGGGAAACTCATTGAG
>CAYJLM010000033.1:0-6530 GCA_964370875.1 uncultured Gammaproteobacteria bacterium
AAACACCTCATATCACTAAAGGAACAAACCTCGGATGACATTCATGAACTTTTGGATTTGGCCATTAAGATAAAGGAGAAACGCGGTGCTGGTATTCCGACCCCCTACCTGAAAGACAAAACGTTGTTGATGTTATTCCAAAAACCATCAACGCGAACCCGGCTTTCCTTTGAGGCGGCAATGACAGAATTAGGGGGGCATGGCATCTTTATTGACTCACGAACAAGCCAGCTTTCTCTTACTGATTTCAGTTTAGAGATCCGGGCTATTATGCGTTTTGGTCAGGCATTGATGTTTCGAGCAAAAAGTTCCGCCGATGCCGAGCTTGCCGCATCCTTCAATCAAATTCCTGTTATCGACGCATGCAGTGAAAAGTATCATCCCGCGCAAGCACTGAGCGACCTTCTGACCATGGTAGAATATTCAGGAGGACTGGATCGTATAAAAAAAATCGCGTGGCTCGGCATCGAAAATAACGTAAGCAATACCCTCGCTCTTGTCTGCGCAAAAATGGGGATTGAGGTTGCGATTGCCTCTCCAGAACGCGATCAGTCAAGCATAGATAGTGATCTTGATGATCAGCTTGAAAAAACAGGAAAGGTTCGAAGATTTCGAGATGTCAAAAGTGCGGTAGATGGCGCTGATTATATTCATACAGATACGTGGATGAACATGGAATTTTTTGAATCAGGGATGATTAAACCGGAGTTTAAAGATGAATTCGACCGGCGTATTGCACTCTTTTTGCCCTATCAATTGACTGCAGCTCTCATTGATGACTTTTCGCCGCATGCAAAAATTATGCATTGTATGCCTTGCCATCTGGACTACGAAATAACTTGCGATGCCGTCAATCATCCTTCAAGCATCATTATCGACCAGGCAGAAAATAGATTGCACATGCAAAAAGCCATTCTCACTTGGCTACTGCAAAATAACTAGCCGCACGCGCATGGAAAACATGACTAAAATCTATCGAGGCGGAAAAATCGCCGGCACACTCTTTTCTTTTTGCGTTTTTTCTTTTATTTTTTTGGGAATCGGATACCTTAAAAACAACCAAGACCATCTGGGCATTTTTTCTGTATTTGCTCTAACGGGTAGCATCTTTATACTCGGACTTTTCGTCCGGCTATTATTGAAATAGTATATGGATCTTTTTAAGGGATTTGCATCGGGAATGCGTTTTTTTGGAGAAACCATTGGCGTGTTAATAAATAGCGTACTTTTGTTTTTTGCATATATCTTTGGCATTGGGCTTTCATCCTTGCTCGCCGGCATAACCGGCAATAGGCGCATAGCAACGACTTTTGAAAAAAATAGTTACTGGAAGGATCTCCAAAAAACTGATCCCGCTCAGTGGTACAAACAATATTAACCTATGTATATTCTTGGAATTAACGCTTTCTTCCATGACTCAGCGGCAACACTTCTAAAAGATGGTGTTGTTGTTGCAGCGGCAGAAGAAGAGCGATTTACGCGGAAAAAACATGATCCCGATTTTCCAATCCATGCGATCCGTTTTTGTCTTGAAAATCAGAATATTTCTATTGCGGATATTGGACTCATTGCATATTATGAAAAACCGCTTTTGAAATTTGAACGGCTACTATACCAGTGCATTGATACATTTCCAAAGAGTGCCCGCATCTTTCTCAAGGCAATTCCCGGCTGGTTTTCAAATAAATTGAATATTTCCAAAATTATTAAAAAAAAATTGCGTTACCGCGGGGATGTTGTTTATATAGATCATCATCGTTCGCACGCTGCCAGCGCCTTTTATCCAAGCCCTTTTCGACAAGCAGCTGTTGTGACGATTGACGGCGTGGGTGAATGGAGCACGGCAACGTATGGTGTTGGAATCGACAATACCATAGATCTGTATAAAGAAATTTGTTTTCCTCACTCGCTTGGGCTCCTCTACTCGACGATTACCGCCTATCTCGGATTCAGTGTCAACAATTCAGAGTATAAGGTTATGGGCCTCAGTGCCTATGGCGACATGAAGAGAGAGACAAATCCGTACTATGCGTCTCTACAGCGCGTTGTTGATATAAAAAGTGATGGCAGTTTCTGTCTTGATTTGGACTACTTCACGTATCACTTTAGTGATCGAATGCCATCAAAAAAATTATGTGCCCTGCTCGGCGGATCGATAAGACGCGGAAATGAAGACATCCAAAAACGCCATAAGGATATCGCGGCCGCAATACAAATGATTACAGAAGATATAGTTTGCAAAATTCTTTCACATGTACACGCTGTCACGGGACAAAAAAATCTTGTTATGGCGGGGGGAGTTGCCCTAAACAGCGTGCTCAACGGAAAAATATTGGCCAATACGCCCTTCGAACGGCTTTGGATTCAGCCGAATGCTTCCGACGGCGGAACAAGCATGGGGGCCGCGCTTTTTGCGAACCATGGAATCCTGGAGAATAAACGCGCATATGAATTTCACAATCCCTACCTTGGCCCGTCATTCTCGGATCAGGAAATTGAAAAATTTCTTTGCGACCGGAACATAACGTATTCTCGTTTTACGACACAAGATGAACTCCTCAGTAAAGCATCGCGTTTGCTCTTCGAAAACCATATTGTCGGCTGGTTCCAGGGTGGAATGGAATGGGGACCACGTGCGCTGGGAGCCCGGAGCATACTAGCAAATCCATGTGATCCCGATATAAAAGAAATTCTTAACGTAAAAGTTAAGCACCGCGAACAATTTCGACCATTTGCGCCGGCCATATGCATTGATGATGCCGATACTTTTTTTGAATGCGACTCCCCTATTCCCGCACCGACGGATTATATGCTTATGGTATATCCCATACGAGAAGAATGGCGAAATAAAATCCCCGGCGTTGTTCATGTTGATGGCTCTGGTCGTCTCCAAACCGTTCGCCGCGATATGAATCCTCTTTATTTTGATCTCATAAAAAATTTTGGCGCACTTACAGGCATACCAATCATTATTAACACTTCTTTTAACATCCGCGGCGAGCCTATTGTCTGTACGCCGCATGACGCCTATCGATGCATGATGGGAACCGGGATTGACTGTCTTATTATTAATAATTTTATCGTTTATCGCGCGGATAATCTTCGCGACGAATGGGACAGCGAAACATGTGCGCGTGATTAATAATAATTTTTTATATGAACAAAAATCAATCGTTTTGGATGGATGTCTGGAATCTAATAAAGGCACGAAGGGCATGGTGGCTCGCGCCTATTATTATTATGCTTTTTCTTGTCGGCATAGTTATTATCGCCGGGCAATCAAGCGCGATTAGTCCATTTATCTACACTTTATTCTAGAATCAAACAGCATTGGCGAAAGGAGCGTGTCTTGCGCTCTCCGCTTGCACGCTTAGAACACCATTAATATGTCGAAAGATACTTTTAGCGGACGGTCAATTATTATGGCATATTTTATTTTCTTTGTAGCCGTATTTGGCATGTTCGAGTTATTTTCTTTCTTGGGATTATCTTTTCTTGAAAAGCAGTTGGTTTCTCCCAACTATCTCGCTCAAAAACACGCAGAAATTTTAAAGTCCGATAGTACCGTCAATGACAACACATTTATTCAGTTCAAGAATGCTCGAGCGGTAGATGCCAGACAGATTATCCACCCCTATCTTGGATTTGTTAGGGCAAATGGACGCGAAATTAATGATTTTGGTTTCATTGATACCAATAAAGAAAATCCGATAAGAAAAAAAGGTGCGGACACGTTAATTGTCGGTCTTTTTGGAGGATCTGTCGCTGAAAATTTTTATTTCTGGGAAGGCGGACAGATTGCGAAGGAACTCCAATCCATGGCGGGAAATAATAAAAAAAAAGTGATTATTGTCTCAACGGCGCTGGGAGGGTACAAACAGCCGCAGCAACTGCTTGCCCTTACCTATCTTCTCAGTCTTGGTGCGGAATTTGATATAATCATAAATATTGACGGGTTTAATGAGGTAAATGGTGGCATGGGAAATGCCGCCCAAGATATCTATGCGTATTATCCTCAGAACTGGTATTCTCGAATCGGACCGCTTCTCGATCCGCGCTTTGTCCAAGATGTTGGAGAGCTAACTCTTCGGCAAAAAAAGAGAACGACATTCTTAAGAATAATTGATTCAACGCCATTGAAGTATAGCTATTCTGTAAATCTAATATGGGTTATTTACGACCGGCTTACCCAGTCCAATATTGCTTCACTCAGAAAAAAAATATTAACCCATAATAGCGGCCGACAAAAAAAAGATCGGTCGACGTTATTTGGTCCAAAAAATGTATTAGAAGATACCGTACTATATGCGGACATTGCCCGGCAATGGGCAGAGAGTTCCGCGCAGATGAACAAGATCGCACGACAGAATGGAAGTATGTATTTTCATTTTCTGCAACCGAACCAATATCTGGACAGAAAGAAACTAAGCCAGGATGAATTAGTTAATGCATTTGACACGAACAAAAAAAATTCCTTACGAAATAATGTCATACAGGGATATCCGTATCTAATAGCGGAAGGAGGTCGTTTAAAAAGGGACGGGGTAGCTTTTTTCGATGAAACAAATATTTTTAACAATTCAAATGAGACATTATATATTGATACGTGTTGTCATTTTAATAAAGCGGGCAGTGATATTTTGCTAAAAGAAATAATTAACGCCATTCGGAGGGCGTATTCATTATGAACCATAAACATAAAGAAAAAATAACAAAAGCCCTCGAGGAGGAGCGTGGTTTTTCGGAGGAAAAGACACTCTTTGCGGGTTCTGATAAAATTCAAAGGATTGTCCCCCCCATAGCTATGTTTTCGCTGCGAGCAACAACGGGATGCCCGTCGTTAAGCGGGCATCTTTTTGTCGCTGATGGCTGGAATTTTCTACTGCATGATCTTATCAAGGAGAATTCAACCGTCCTGGATATAGGATGTGGGTGTGGCAGAATGGCGCGCTCGCTTATGATTAATGCGAATGTAAAAAAATACATTGGTCTTGACAACTTCAGCCCATCCATTGAATGGTGTAAAAAATACTTAACGCCATTTAATCAGAGTTTTTCTTTTCATCACATTGATATCTATTCGGAGATTAGCAATCCCCACGGAAAAATTCGGGGTAAAAATGTTTCATTTCCGGTTGAATCAAATAGTATTGATTTTATTTTTGCGGCATCACTTTTTACCCATCTAATGGAAGACGACTGTAATGCCTATCTTTCTGAAGTTAAGCGCACGCTGAAACGCGGTGGAATTTTTCTTTCAACAATTCATACGAGCCCTCGAACGGGCCATAACTTTTCCGGAAACGAAATTCGGGTTGATATTGACACTGAATATTTCAAACAACAAACAAGTCAACATAATCTCAATTTCATTGATGATCTCGGCATTCTCTTTGGTCAGAGAGCTCTGATTTTCACTGTTTAATCGAATACTTACAGAAATCACCATACCGCCTGAGGTACACCCTCATTTCTAGCCCCGTCCAATTCTTTGAAACTCTTCTTCGAAATCGTCGATCCAGGAAGTTATATCCTTGTCAACAAAGACCTGAGAAGCAATCAGGTCCCCCCTATAAAGAGCCGCAAGGCGCCGCTGAATTTTGTCTATTTCATGATTTGCTTCATATTCTCCATTGTCGTCATTGTAAATCGGCGCCACGGTTTCGTTGTATCTTATCGATACGTCTGGCATAAAATCACTTCCAACCTCCAAAAATTCAAAAATTTCTTTGACAATGCCCAACTGATTTTTTTTAAAATCATCAAAACGATAAATATATATCTGTTCCCTTGGAAAAAAAGAGAAAAATCTTTCCAGTTTATCATGGTACAAACCACACTCTTCATGCTTAATCGGGCTATTACTGATTGCTGAATAAAAATTTTGTTCGCGCTCAAGCCCATCTCTTCTACAAAGTAAATAATTCGAAAAAACCCTGCTGATTGGATTTCTAAGTCCAAGGACAATCTTTACGTCGGGGATATACTGTTTTATCTTCAATGGCGCGACCCTGCTAAAAAAATATTCAACACTTGCCTCTCCATATCTTTTTTCATTTGAGACTCCCGAAAACAGTTGTGTGTATTTTGTCAAATCCGTGATTGTATTTTTTATCCAATCCTCATGACCTCGCAATTTTTTTTTATCTACCCCTTCGTAAATAAAAAAACGCGGCTCCTTAATCGTTGGCATAAATATATCAGGGTGTTGTTTTAGATAAAAATACAACGACGTTGTACCACATCTTCCATCTCCGATTATGAGAAAATTTGGCATCCGACGGACTTGTTTTCTGAAAAACATATGCTGTTCCAAAATCTAAGATGTAAGAATAATCTATCTGCTTTAACGCAATACGCCAGTATTCCTAAAATAATCGCCAATTCTTCTAAGCGGTTTCGTGATCCGCCAGCTTCTACTCTGGTAAATTGCCTCAACCGTTCTCTGTAAGAGGGCGTTCTCTGACTTGATTGTGGCGTTCTCTGACTTGATTGTGGCGTTCTCTGACTTGATTGTGGCGTTCTCTGAC
>CAYJLM010000033.1:6630-12430 GCA_964370875.1 uncultured Gammaproteobacteria bacterium
TTGATTGTGGCGTTCTCAATGCTTTTGCTCTGAAATTTTTTTCTACTCTCGTCCATTATATCAAATAAATCATAAATTGACTGATTAAGAGCATTTAAATGATCAGAAAAATCGATTACGGGCAGCTTATCAGAATACCTATTTTTAATCATTGGACGAAATAAAATTTTTTTTGAGGAATAATGCACACCTTTAATAACTTCCAAAAACAATCTCTCTATTGCGTGCTCAAGCTGGCCGTCAATTAAAGAGACAGGGTTATCAAAATCACTTTCCGATAAATTTAGGTTTATGAGTTTTTCGAGTGATTTAGGGCGACACCAAAACATTGAACCTGAAGGAAAATCAATCTTCCACTCTTGAGAAATTACCATATCCATCTTTTGAGCCATTTCCTGTGCTCTTGAATAATTTGCTCCCCAACCAATTCGTTTATACACAAACGGAAAATGCTCCGGGAAAACAATGCCCAACACTTGATCATGTTCAAAATACGAAAGAATTTTCTCTACAATTTCATTGCTACCAAGTAAATTTTCAAGTAAATATCCTCTCCAGCCGGCAAGATATTTTGTATGGGTGCTTTTTTTACTATGCACGTGACAAACAACATCATATCTGTCACCGACCTCACGAAGTATTGATAAAAATGGCGCGATATCCATCCCCCTATTCTCAACTCCCCGCACGCGTACTCGCGCCGCACCAAAAACTTCAGAAAATATACGCTCAATTTCCCCTCTATACTCTGGCGGCGTAGATATATAAATATCCGAATCGTCAGGCAGATTCCTAAAATAATAAACTAATTCATCCACGAGATCCTGATAATATATGTGAGCAATAACAGCTATCTTCATATGGTGCTTCTTTGACCTGTATTGATTGATGCCAGCACATGTCTCAAGCTTTCATATTCTGCTTTTACGGCATTAAGTTCAGCGCGGAGACGCAGGACTTCTTTCGGGGACTCCATACTATATCGTTTTCTCTCCTCTGCGATAGTCGTACCTGAAACAACAAATTTCTTAATTACAGTTTCAGTAGCCTGGCTGTAATCTATTTCCAAGAAATCAGCGACCCTCTTCGCTTGAAGGTTGGGGTTTACAAGAATATCCTCATACGCTAGACATATCTTTGGAACGGATTTGAAACAGTGCACCTGCCTGTCGATAGCGGTATAGTAGAGCAAAGCCAAATGTATGCTTGCTTGGACATCAAATCCGTCGCGTTCTTGCAAGGATAAAGCAATATCGTAGAGATTCCTAAACACAATAACAAAATAGGGCCTGTTCAAAAACGGCATCCAGTACTCAAGCGTCAGGGCTGTCTGCGGGTCCTTCCAGCCCCAATACCGAATATGTTTTCTTTTTTCGACGATAGCTCGTCCTGCCTCATCCAAAGTCTCTCCCGCGCTCAAAATTTTTTCTCGACTTGGCGGGTGCGCCCAATCCCCGCCCGCAATTCTCAATAATTCAATATTAAATTTATTAAAATCTTGATCCTCAAAATGCCCAAAAGGATTCGAATAATTACACCCCCACGCATCCTCCCCCATCTCCACGCCCAGTGCCTGCAATATTCCCGCTGTTACGGATGTGCCGCCTCGATGCATGCCAAGCACAATTACTGTTTTTTGTTCGTTCATACTGTGACGTTAATCATGTCCGCGTTTCTTTATCCAAATTGCGTGCACAATAGTTTTTGTGATATTTGAAGCACCCGTTAACCCAAGCGAGAGAATCAATTTTCGGGTTATTGCATAAATGACAATAGCGTCTACTAAAATTGCCACTACTCTCCATTCAAGCGCTCTTACCAATCCCTGTTTATACGAAAGCTCGGAAATATTCTTCATATATTTTTATCAAACAATAATCCCTCCCGCAACGGTCTGGTTGGTGCACTCATCCATGAGGATGAAAGAGCCAACATGGTTAAGGCCATCATATCTCACCGACAGTATCTCATCAAGTGTCTTTATTGCCACTGACCCAATATCATTCATCGCAAGCGAGGCGCTTTCACTATCACGAAACGCATCCATATCCCATTTTGAAAGGATCTGTTCAATAGAGCACCGCGTTGTTTTTGTTCCAATGCGCATTATATAATTTTTACCCGCTTCACATTCGGTCCTGTCGAGCCAGAACAAAATCGACTGAATTCCATGGGACGAGACGAGCACGTCAGTGGCGCCCAATGCAAGCATATCCCCGCGACCCGCATCGACATAATCGCAAAATGAAATTGCCGCGTACGAATCCGAAATAGAAGAAACATGCTCATACCCATGCATCATATCTGCAACCGTTGTTCTGATGCCTGACGGATATATCGTAACCGCATCCCCGACTGCCAGCTCCCCCGATACTGTTCCGAGATACCACCGCGTCTCATTCTTTTTCACAACCATCTGTATGTGCATATGCGCATACGCGGATTCCTGGTGCGTTTGCCGTGCGTAGGATGACTCCAGTAGTTCAAACAGTGTCGTATTTGATAGGCGGTTCAGGTTTCCGTGACTGTGTACAAGCATATCGCCTGAAAGGGCGCATGAAGGAATAAAATGAATGTGCGCCCGATCGTCATCATCAAACAAATCGCTTATTTCTCCTTTTACCGCCTCAAAAACTTCTTGCGAATACCCCACTGCATCCATTTTATTAATGACGATAATCAGCGGAAACACGCGGAGGATAGAAAGTATGTGCAGGTGCCTCCGCGATTGCGTATCGAGTCCGCGCTCCGCGTCAATAACAATAATTGCCTGATCCGACTGGGACGCTCCGGTAATCATGTTGCGCGTATACTGTTCATGTCCGGGCACATCGGCAAGAATGTATTTGTTCGGTCCTTTTGAAAAATAGCGGTATGCAACGTCGATAGTTATCTTTTGCTCTCGCTCTGCCCCGAGCCCATCGGTCAGCAATGAAAAATCGATCGCCCCATCCAATGCGCTTGCCTTCTGCAGTGCCTCAATCTGATCCCGATACACAAGACCTGCGTCATGCAGCATACGCCCAAGCAACGTTGATTTTCCAACATCAACGCTACCCGCGATGAGGCATCTCTTAATTCGTGTTGATTCTGCCGTAATATCCATACATTAAAAATAACCCTCGCGCTTCTTTTGCTCCATCGCTGTTGCGGAAGTCGCATCTATTGCTCGTGTTGTTCGCTCCGAATAACACGTCTGTTCCAGTTCGGAGATAATATCATCAACCGTCTCTGCCAACGACTCCACCACGCCGGTTGACGGAGAGCAACCAAGTGTGCGATATCTGCACATCATTTCTACAATCTCATCGTCCGGGCGGGCGGGAGTATATTCATCCACGCGTACATAGATGCCGTTCCGCTTTACTACGGATCGATTTTGCGAAAAATACAGCGGGACGACATCAATCTGCTCACGCTTAATATACCGCCAAATATCCAATTCTGTCCAGTTTGAAAGAGGAAATACACGCATAGTCTCCCCTTCCCCAAGCCGCGTGTTGTATGCCCGCCACAGCTCCGGTCTTTGCCGTCGCGGATCCCACCCACCCATTTCTGTCCGTACGGAGAATATTCTTTCTTTTGCTCGAGATTTCTCCTCTTCTCTCCGTGAGCCACCGATTGCGGCATCATATTGATACTTCTTTATCGCCTCGAGCAACGGCTTTGTTTTTTTATAATAAATGTACGCGTCGCTATGCGCCTCTTCAGGCCGAAACTGCCTGGCAATCGGTTCTTCATTTTTTTCAACAATAAGACGCGCGCCACATTTTTCGACAACCTTATCGCGAAATGCGATCATCTCCGGAAATTTATACCCCGTGTCTACATGGAGTAGCGGAAACGGCATCGCGCCAGGAGAGAATGCCTTTTGCGCGAGGTTGAGGAGAGTGGATGAATCTTTTCCTATTGAATAAAGCAAAACGGGATTTCGGAATGACGCCGCAGTTTCACGCAGGATATAGATGCTTTCCTCCTCAAGTTCTTTTAAATAATGATAGTGGCTGTCTTGCATAATGATTGCGTCATCCCCGCGCTGGCAGGAATCGAGATAATCTAAGAAATTCCATTATCTGGTCTACATGTTCCTCTATTTGGGCACTCTCTGTCAAGAGTACAATGTCCGGACTCTCCGGTTCTTCATAGGGATCCGAAATTCCGGTAAAACTAGCTATTTCACCGGCCCGCGCTTTCGCATAGAGTCCCTTTGTATCGCGCGCTTCGCACTGCTCAAGAGGGCACTTGCAATATATTTCAACGAATAACAATCCTGCTGATTCAATCATATCTCGCACAATTCTTCTCTGCTCTCGATACGGGGAAATAAAAGACGCTAATATGCACTGAGCACTCTTTGAATACTCAACCGCAAGTTGAGCGGCCCGACGCGTGTTCTCAAATCTATCGGATGCGGAAAAACCAAGATCCCCGTGAAATTGTTTTCGCACAATATCACCATCAAGCGTCGCGCATATAATACCAAGCGCCTCAAGTCGCTCTTGCACGGCATTGCTGTTTGTCGTCTTTCCGGATTGTGACAGGCCGGTAAACCAAAGGACTGCTTTACTTCCGTTATTGAGCACAAATTTTTATCAATGAATTATTACCATATCCCCTCAAATCATCCAGCTGATCCTTGTCGGGCAGTGCCGACTCTGAATGCGAAACAACGTACCATTTCTGTCTGGGATGATACCAGGGAATCCCCATTCCGCATAATCCCGCATCGATAATAAATCTATCAATTTGTGACTGACGATACGATACACATTCGGGATAATGCCAACCGGAAGGTGGCAAAATCTCATTATTATTTTTATCTTCTTCACAATACGTAAAAACCAAGAGCCCATTTTCCTTAAGCGCACCTGATGCATTCCGTAGAAATTTCTTAAGTAGATCGGGGCCACAATGAGAAAGAATCGATTGAGCAATGATATAATCAAATTTTTTATCGAATATACCGCAATCAAAATCATCGTTAAAAGAAAAAGTTGGCTTCTTAATTCGCACTAAATCTTTCCCTAGCTCAATTTTAATACCATCCTTAACAAGCCACTGATTAGGTTCAATCCCAAAATAGTTTCCATAATTGAGATATGGTATGATCATTCGTCCTGCACGCAAAGAACCGCAACCAAAATCAAGGAGCTTGTGATAATCTCGAAGGCCTACTGCGCACAGCAAGAAAAATTGACTAGCGCCAATAAAATCATACTGCGAAGGAACGCCAACATATGCGCGATAATGTTGATCGCCTGGTCGTAAGATTTTTGTCCTTTCATCCGATCCGGATACGAAAAACTTCATAGTCGCTGAATTAAACAATTGACATTAATTCCTCTATCCATAATCTGTCGAAAGAATCGCGTGAAAATCTCTCTGCCGTTACTGCTCCTTTGGCAGCAATTCCATCCGAAACTTTATCATTACAAAGCGCAAAATTGAGTTGATTCGCAAGACATTCCATATCACCATATTTTGCAAGCAAACAATTCTCACCTGATACCGCATATTCATGGCACCCGCCCGAGTCCCAACCAATCACCGTACACCCCGCTGCCATTGCCTCTAACATGGGTAGTCCAAAACCCTCCATGACGGCGAGACTGAGAAAATAGCGATATTTTTTTAAAGCTTGAGCAAGCTCTTTTTGTCTTTTTATCGAAACTATTTCAAAATTTGGAATTTCACCATGGTGTTTCTTAAATAGGGCTACAAATTTTTCAAATAAAATATCATCATGCTTATACCGGATCATTGCAACTGTTTTTGATCTTGTATTCCAGCTGTCTCCGCG
>CAYJLM010000034.1:0-1890 GCA_964370875.1 uncultured Gammaproteobacteria bacterium
TCACCGTCCTCTTCTTCATCCTCCTCCGTTCCTTCCGCATCCGCCAAGAGAACTTGGCGAGAGTTGGGGTCGTAGGATGGCCACGGAGATGGCGCTGGCGACGCTTGAGGGGTCGGAACGACCTGATTGGGAAAAACCTCACCTGGTTTTTGCGCCTCGATTACAATACCTGCCGTAAACCCCACGGCAATCGCGAGGAACCCGGACAGATATGAGTGCCGCAACTGCATGCGCACATACCTCCTTACGCAAAAAATAATGCAAAGTTTGTTGTTTGTAAAGCTGAGCAAGGTTATATCAAGCCCTTGTTCCGAGCAGCATCTCGGAGCCACTGCGGGGCGTTGGAGAGATCTTTCAAATAAGTGTTACCGCTATATCTTGCTATGCTCTCCTCGTGGTGCAATTCTTTTGCTCCGAGCACTTCAACAACCTTCCACAGTCGGCCGTCAATGAGCTCAAGACGCATGGATCCCTTTCCGGGAATTTCTACACCATATCTATTTTTCACTATCTCAGTTTTTTTTGCTTCAAACGCTTGTTTTTCTTCTTCTGCTTTAATTCGAGCTTGTCTCCTCTTTTCCGTAACACCCGTGCTGTCATTTTTCGCGCGTTGTTTAAATGCATTCCGGAAAGACGAGTCGAAAAGGAGTCGAAATATTTCATCGTCGCTTCTTATCTGACGAATATCTTGAAGTAAATCAACTGCATGTCGCTCCTGATCGCTCAACCCATCCCATGCCTTTGCGTATTCATCGGAATTAGTAATTGATTCCAGCTTTTTTCGCAAAGGAGTATACCGCGCCACCACCGCACCGATATCCTTATCGCGATCCAGTTCCAGAAGAGCTGCGTGATATTTGTCGGTTGACTTTACTGCTTTCTTCTCCCATGGCACAACATCGGACGGATTACCGAGTTGACCTGCCCCCTCTCCTTCAATAATGGCATCAATGAGATGTTTACGAACTACATCCAGCAAATCACGGATTTTCTTTGTATTATTTATTGTCCGCGCTTGGCGAAGCGTTTCCAGTGCCACGCGAGCAACCTGATCACTCGGGTCGATAAACTGTAAAATTTTCTCAAAGCCCGCGAGTTGTGAGTCACCCACCTCGACAACAGCATTGCGCATCGCCTGAAGAACACGAGCTTCGTCTGGTGGTTTTGCTTTTGCTTCGATTTGGACGCTCGGTTGCTTTTTCTCCTGTCGGCGCTGAACCCTGTCGGGAAGATTGATAAGGTCGGCTTTCCTTGGCAGAGGAAAAGAGACAATATCGCCTTTTTGTGGGATATTTTCTAATGAGAATGCCTGTGTCTCCCCTTCAAGCTGCCCGGGGGTTCTTCCAAGTTCCTTTTCCATATATTTTTCTTAGAAATTTGATTTTAGTATACGCCCCCTATCCAACATTGCAATGAACGATAAAATTGCAGAATATCGATTGTACTCAAAGCGGTATATTTATAAGCTTTTTATGAAATTAGGGAGACAAAACCCTTGACAATTCAAGGATTTTGGCGCATACTAATCGCGCCATGAAGAAGATGCTTCTCGTGGCCAGCGTCTTTGCGACGCTGGTCCTGACGGTTCTGCTCCCGCAGACCGCCAACGCGAACCCTGCTGGCCCGTCCCAGCAGGTCATCCAGGTCTCCGGCAACGGCGACCAGGATGGGAACCTCACGGTTCCAGCCGGTGCGACCCGTTTCTGGGTGATCCGGCTCGACGGGGATGGCGCGCTTTCCGGGCGTGCCGTCCAGGGATTCCGGCTCGTAGAAGCCGAGGAAGACCAGCTGACTTACGAGTCAGCCGCGTCGAACTCGGCGCCCGCGAGCGAACCGACCCTCGTGTCGGTCGGCGTGATCGCGGCCTATGCCTGGAGCCTCTACGCCCTG
>CAYJLM010000034.1:1900-12298 GCA_964370875.1 uncultured Gammaproteobacteria bacterium
GGCTGATGCTGAAGTCGGAAGTCGGCGGTAGGATCGCCGACGAAGACTCGGGACGAGACCCTTGGGTCTCGGTGAAGAGCGGCCTGAATTGGCCGATCTACACCGGGGGCAACGGGGCACTCGGCGGACTGTCCCTGGCGGCCGTCAAGCCGTTGGGTGGTCCGTGGGTCGGAGTTGTCGGGCTCGATTCGAACTGGGAAGGGGCCACTCGTGGTCTCAGTTCTCAGTCCGGGTCGGACTGGCAGTCCCTGCGATTCGGTTTTGGCATTGGCCATCACCGTCCGTATGGGGCCCGCTGGTCGCTCGGCGCGGGACTCGACTTCGGTCAGTATGGGGTCGGCGCAACGCGCCCCCTCTACGCGAAGCTTGAGCTCTCGCGCACCGCTCTCCCCGGGCAACCGTGGGAAGCGGCTGGGCAGCTCCTCGGCACACTCGGCACCTCGGGTGTCGGTGTTGGCGCCAACGTCGGCGCGGACTTCCGTCTCCAGGGCATGTGGACCGTCGGCCTCTCGGCTGACGCGAACATGAGTCCTGACGGAGCCCACGTCGCCGCGGGTCCTAGCTTCGGGACGAACATCCCCGTAGGCAAGGATACCTTACGGATCCGGACTGGCACCCGTTTGGGCGTCAAGAAGGATCCGACGGGTAAACCCGACGGCGTCATCACCCCCTTTTTGCAGGTGGGGCTGCAGAAGGGAAACTAGCCGCGTAGAAAGGCGCGGCACCCCCACAACCACAGGCCCCGATGGACATCGGGGCTGGTACACTCCAGTTCAGTTCAGGGAGGAACTGACGGAAATCGAAAAGACGCTGAACACATGAGGTGAACAGCGTCTTTTAATTTTTATTCTTCAAAAAGGTAACCCAGTCTGAATTACGGAACTATCGATAATGCTCCCTGCGTTGTCATCCCGAGCGAAACCGAGGAATCTACATTTTTCTAAATGCCATACAGATTCCTCCACTCCTTTCAGTCGGTCGGAATGACAAAAGCGTGGTGCTTGGGTGATTCAAAAGAATTACCAAACTGTCACTTCTCTTTTGACGGGAGATAGTCCTTCAGCAACATAGCCTTCTCGGCTTTTGTCGGCGCGTGGTCGGTAATATATTTCACCAACGTTTGATATTCCTTATTGGAATACTGATCAGCTCCTAACCCAAAAATGTCTTTAGGTGTTGATTTCCCGGCGGCCACATCCTGCATCTTTTCGAGGAAATCCGAAACCTTCAAACCATTAGTGTAATCAACGAGGTGTGGATTGATGCCGTGCTGTTTTTCCAGGACATCCAACACGTGCTGATACGCCTGCTTCGCGACCTCTTCAACAGAAAGCTTTGGGACGGCCTGTTCTGCTACGGCTGATGACTTCATTGCTTTTGCCGCTTCCTCTGATACCGCCGAGCCGGTAATCTTTTGTCCCGTATCGACCGCCTGAGCTGTAATTTTGCCTGTCACCGGTTCCACCTTTGTCGGTGTTTGTACCGGTTGCTCTGCCGCCTGCGCCGTGATGCCTTCGCCTGCGCGCACCGGCTGTTCCGCTATGGATGCCGCTATGCTCTCCGACGCACTAACCGAAGGTGCTGGCAGTGGCTGATCGACAATATTTTGTACCGCCACTTCACCTACAGCTTGCCCACCAGTGCTTCCAGAAGCGGGAACTTCTGGGGGGATAACACCTGCTCGTTGCAATACGGCTTGCGCGCGTTCTTCCATCAAGCGCTGTTGGGCAGGAGTGCCGATGTCATTACGCATGACAGGGGGCTGATCAACAGGGGCAACCGGAAGATTATGCGGAACACCCTTTTCAATAGGCGCAAAAGAAAACGCTTTTTTCCACGCATCGGGTGATATTTTTTCGGCGGCGTGATCCAGTGCTGTATGTTTTAAATCAATCGACTTATCCCATACATCATGAAGAACTAGCGGATTATATGCCAATGAAACTTTCTTTCCATCTACTGAAAACAATCCTTGCTTTTCCAGCTTGCCAAGAACATCAAGAACAGATCCCTTGACATGCACGGGAAGATGTTCCCATATCACTCTGCCACCCCCACCATCCGCGGGAGTATCGAGGACATGACTGCTCGCTTCCCCCTCAAGAACTTTTGCAAGTAGCGTCAGCTCTGCCTGTTTGATATCGGTTATACCGGAGAGTCCTCGCTCGCCCAGTGTTCCCTGAAGCGAAATAAGACGATCTCCAATGTCGGTCATTACGTTGATGCCCGTCCGCTCAATTCGATTCGAAAAATCATTAAGCGCTGTATCCTGATCTTTACTCGTTAACGCGTTATACTGATCGGCAAGAGAAGTTCTTCCGTCATACCCGGGTTCCACCAAAATTTTCCCTTCCCCGCGCGCGACGGCTTCATCAATTTTATCATCAGTTATAAGTCGTGGCTGAGCCGCCTCGTGCGCCTCATCTCCTTCGACCATTTCATGGACAGCTTTTGCCCCGCGCGCGACGGCTTCATCAATTTTATCATCGGTTATAAGCCGTGACTGAGCCGCCTCGTGCGCCTCATCTCCTTCGATCATTTCATGGACGGCTTTTGCTCCGCGCGCGCCACCGGTTTTATGCGCAACGGCCTTTTCATGCGCGCCAACTGCACCACGGCCTTGAGCATGCTCATGAACCGGTGCGACGGGGGTCGGTTTTGCGCCCGTCTTAAAATCTTCAACGGGGTGCCCCAAGCGCTGCTCCCAAAGATCATGAGATGTATTCGTCCCTCCTGCATCTGATGTGGCAACCTCCATACCATGCTTGAGCAGCTCATTCAATGCGTAGGGGTAGCGCACCAAACGAAGCGTGTTTCCGCTTGGATCGCTCGGATCGACAGAGACCAGATCAATTTTCTCGCCGACTATTTCTTCAACCATTGCGGGATCTTTGATGTTCTGAATGACATTCTCAATAGCGTTGAGCGCACGAACAGGTATAGTGCCGCCATATTCTTTCGCGAGCTCGTCCCCATATACCCGACTCAACAACACGCGCAGTGCCTGCTCTTGATTTTCTGTCTGTTCTAATAGTCCCTCACCGCCGATTTTTGCCGTGACGACCATCTGACCGTCAACCCGTGTGACAGAGAAACCTTTGCCTAATTTTTTTTCAAAATTGCTATCAAATTGGCGAGCGGACAATTGACCAGGAGGAACCTTCTGCTCCGGAGCTGCGGCTTGCTTTGCGCCTGGTTTTGCGTGTTCACGATCCTTTCCTGCCGGTTGTGCGGGTTTCGCGGCTGGTTTTTGATCGGAAACTGGCTGCTCTGCGCCAGTGCCGGTCTGCGCGGGTCTTGCCGCAGCTGGCTGTTCTGCGGCGGCATCAGGAGGATTTGCGGGTTCCCCGGCAGCTGGCGGCTGTTCTGAAGACGGTACCAGCTTTGCGGAATAATAATATGGTTCACCGTTTTTTATTGCGACAGTTTCTCCTGTCGCAGTTTTGTTAATAGGAACTTTCGGATAGTCTCCCCTAATGCGTATATATTCATCTACGCCGGGCGTATTTTCCGGCATTTTACCCCCATGATTTGCGTTCCATTCATCGAGCCACTTTGAACTGTAATATTGATATGTTTTTCCTTCGGGAACCGACGGGAGTCCATGTTGAGCAACCCATTCGGACGTAAGACGTCCTGCTGGCATTGGTACAATTTCACCTTCCGGAACCAACCGGCCAACACCGGGTATTCCTCGAACGAATTCCTTTATCGCAGGTCCTTGACTCTCAACAAGATAATTTACCCCCGGGATTCCGGTGACGACTTTTTTCAGGCCATCAAATGCCGCTTCCACATTTTTCTCGGGACTCCCGACAATACTTCCCTCCTTCGCACCCTCAATGCCAATAATACCCTGAATGGTCGGTATTCGAGGGGAAAGATTTGCTATCGCTCCTTCAGTAATTGTCTGCCCCTTAAGGAACGGCATGATAAAAAGGCGTATGGCAAAACTTGCATAGCCGCCAACTAAGCCCCCAGCTTGAGCAACAACCTTCTCTTGATATTGTTCAAAACGCAGTTTATGAAATAATGATTGGACTTTTTTATTGCGCAGTCCTGCAATCTCTTTATCTATCTCACGTGACATGGCCATGACTACACCATCTGCTGATTCAAGCATTTCCGCAACTTCTTCCCTTTGAACCTGATCGAGTCGGATAAGAAGTTTTGCGGGTACACTCCATCTGTCCATTGATCCATCCGCTTTCAATGCGATCGCTTTTTCGAATCTATGCGCGCCAACGAGAAGTTTATTGGCATACCACCGAACAGTATCGCCATCAAGCTGCTCTATATCAAACCCCTCTGTCGTCGCCTTTGCCTCAAGCTCATCTCTACGATCAATATCAGATTCTTTTGGTTCTTTGCCTTTCCCTTCCGCCTTCACTATTTTTCTACGGAGCTTACGAAGTTCGTCTTGTTCTTTGTCGCTTAAGTCATCGATGTCGAGCCCCCGCATTTCAATGTCATTGAGCTCCTGCATTGTTTCATTAAATTCTCGCTCTTTATGCGCCCGATACAGCGCTTTTGCGCCGGAATACCCTGCCCACGCGCCCGCGGCAGTACCCAATACAGTTGCAAGAAGGCCACCGCCGACTATGCCACCAACACCAATCACGCCGGCAGTCAGCACCATGCGCGAGTTCAATGCCCTTCCCGCGATACGAGAGAGTGTTGGCAAATATTCCTCTATTGTTTTTGCGCCGGGAAGATTCTTGAGCGTTTCTGCGAGCCGGCTATTGTAAATATTAATGTCCCCAAGTTTATTGAAGGTTGAATAGATACGATTCTCAAGCTTCCCACGCGTAAGCTTGACATCAATATCAATTGAAATGTTTTGTAAAATAATCTCCGCCTCTCCGGGGAATAACGGACCAAGCTCCTGAATAATCTTATTCTGAATATCAGCAACCTTTCCGACAAATACCTCATTAAGATGCTTGCCTTTGATGAGCTTCAATCCTTTTTGCGCTTCTGCCAAATCCGAGATAAGTGCGTCAATTACGAAGGTATTTGCTCTGGGTGGCAACTGAACTTTGCGTTTTTCCGCCTTCAGCGCCTCGTCGATCTCTTTTTTATCCTTTCGGCTGTACCGCACCTCTTCTTCGTCTTCCCATTCGTCGTCTTCATCCTCACCCTCTTCATCATTTCTGTCGGCGTCTTCATCCAATTCTTCACCGCCCGTATCTTCTTCCTCTTTGTCAATTTCTTTGTCTTCTTCCTGCGCCTCTTTTTTTCCAAATAATTTACCAAATGTATCGTGTATCCATGCCATAGATGGTATGTGGTTATTTCTTCTGAACACGCGAGATGAGATCGCGTTTTACGCCTACTAACGTTTCCTCCAAAATCTCAGCGAGATTGGGAACATTTTTCTGCAAAAATACCGTAACCTCGTCACTTTCCGCGCCTTTTGCCTCGATAATGTCTCCTAGCTCCTTTTTCTTCTCTTCCGGCAATGAGTCAAGAATTTTTAACATTGCTTTTTTCAACACGAGCGTGACAACATTGTTCACAATTCTCGCATGGTCCTCATCCGTCGCGCCGGCAAGACCCAATGCGGCAATAAGGTCGGTATCCAATATTTGTTGATCTGTTAAAATGGCCATACGATATGCGTTGTTATTATTTATCGCAGAACTTTCATTATTTTACCATAAAAAATCCCACGGTACAATAGGTATGCTCCCTATTCCCAAAGAGGACGAGATATGCTATTATTACCGTATAAATTGTAAAAAATATTTTTATGGAAAAGGGGCCAAAAATGACACCCGCGGTGTCCGAAACACCGAAAGACAAGGAATCCTCCGAAACACAGCTCGAGAAAAGAGGATGGACGGCTGAAATGCTCAAAGCCGCGCAAGAGCTTGTTCTCAAGCTTGCCGAAACGGGTCACGCGGTCGTAGATGCAATGCAGGCCAGAAGCATTTCTCCTGATGGTATCGACCTTGACCAAACAAAAACAACAAAAATAGAAATGCTGTTCTCAAAAAAAGCACAAGGCGCGCTTAAAGTTGCGGCGACAGCGCTTACTGCCGGCGGAGCCATTCTCGCGGCATCTCCTGCGTTTGCGGAAATTCAAAAAGATACGATTACCGAAACGGGAGATATTGTTAAGACATTCCCTATCCTACCGGGCACGCAACAGTTTGAGGTACTTGCCGGAAGCGATACCCTAGATATCGGGCCTGTGCGGGGATTTGAAAAAAAGACTATTGACGGACGGACGGTCTACCAACCCGACGGATCATTGACGGCGCCGGCAACCCTTTCCATTAAACTCAATGTCCCTGCCGACAAAAAGGGTACTGAGCTCATCGTAAAATCAAAAACGAGCCACGATAACGACTTACAGCTTTTTGAAGGCGCAGGTGGGAATATTCGCTGGATGATCGGCGACAATGCCTCGCAAAGCACCGGACTTGACGCGCTTGCGGGCATAGAGGGATCGCTCGCTTCCCATAAAGAAAGCTCTGCGGAAAAAACGAGCGGCTGGCGCATGCCTGTCGGCCTACGCATTATGCAGGGACAACCGGATAAAAATACGCCTGTTACCCTCGGCCTCACGACGGGGCTTGCGTTATGGAATAGTGATCTTGGTGAAATCAAGGGCGAGGTTGGAGCAACATTTGATCCAAAAACATTGAAAGGTGCACTCGGCCATGAAGCGCTCTTTGCGCTTTCATATACCAGAAAAATGGGGAAGCTCGAAATCAATGCGAGCTCTCTTTCAACATTGGGAAGCGAAGGAAAAACTGCAGCAGATATTGGCGTTGACCTTGAAATAAAGCGTTTCAAAACACCGGGAGGCGATATTTCTCTCTCATCCGGTCTTGGGATGAGTATGAGTGAGTGGAACGCTGGAAAAGGAAATGCGGAGAAAAGCCTGCTTCATATTCGCCCCGTCAAAGTATCGTTCCCCTTCTTGGGAAATGAAGTATCACTGAGCCCCAGTATTACAAAAGACATATACAGGGGAGATACCGGCGGAGCGGTTGATTTGAGCATTCGGCCCGGAAAATAACAATTTTGTTCAACACAAAAATCAGCTCATCAAATAGTGAGCTGATTTTTTTTATTATTTCCCCGGCTCAACTCCCTCTTCGAACGCCTGAATATCTTTTTTTGAATTCAATGTGCGCCACATGCCTTCATGGTAGTAGACTCGCAGTTTTGTTTTTGGAAATACGTCGTATTCCAGACTCCCCTCGTCAGGCAGGGATTCGAGCAACTCTTCACGATTAAAACAGTACCACCCACAACTAATCCAGTCGGGTAGCATTGGTTTTTCTTCAAACACCGCATATCCGTCTTGCTCGAGCACGCGACCAAAAGGCAAGCGCGGATGCGCGACACAGATGGCGTGTTCGCTCATCGTCTCAAGTGCGTCAATTGGTATGTCAGTAATATCGTCGCCATTGAGTACGAGTACGCGCGGCGAGTTTGCTTTTTTCATTGCCAGCTTTAATCCGCCTCCGGTACCCAGAGGGCGCTCTTCGATTGAAATTGTGATCGGACGATCGGGGTAGTGACTTGAAATATACTCTTGAATTTCCTGCGCGCGATGGCCAATAGCAAGGACAATATTCTCAATGACAGGAAAAGAAAAAAGATACTCCAGTTGATGATCAACGATCGCCTTTCCCCGAACCGGCATAAGGGCTTTTGGTAGCTCGTCTCCCATCCGCGTTCCTTTTCCTCCCGCTAAAATGATTGCGTCCATAGTCTTGAGATTATTGTATTATCCTCGAACTATTTTGTTCTTCTTTGAATTATAGTATCAAGCTTCCCCTCGAGAACAGCGTGAGCTTCATCCTCATCGTACACCTTCTGCGTGGTGCTTTTTGAAAGAGCGTACAAAAGCCGGCGAATAACCTCTTCGCCCGCCTGATAGAGTTCGTTTTTATCTTGTGTTGTTTCTTCGCGAACAGCGGTTAGCCGAAGATCCAAAAGAATTTCAAGCAATCCATCCGTAATCTCATCGAGTGTAAGATTGCGCTTGAGATATAAATCGTGCGCGGTCACTTTTTCTTCCGCCCGCTTCTTGTCATGATTGTCCTTACCTCCTTGAATAATTTTGAATGTTGGTTTTCCTGGTTCGTCTGGCATATATTTCAATTTGAGAGTGGTGAAAAATAGCTTCCCTGTCAGTTCCGATTCAATTTTTTTCCAAAAATGATGGTGAATGAGGAGGAATACTTCCGTATTCTGACGAGTTCAGCGCATTTTTGGGAGAAAATTGGGCGGAAATGAGCTGGAAGAAACTCCCACGTGATATTTTTCACCACTCTCAATTAGTCGGGTTGTCCTATATATTCTTTAAACAATTTCGTAAGATGCGTTCGAACGTCATCTTCGCCAGGGAGGCCTGCGCTTTTATTTACGGCAAGACTCGCGGCAATTCGATCGATACATTGATGGCCAACACTTGCAAGTGTCATATCACTCAACGGAGCAACCTCCCCCGACTCCAACGCATCTTGTTCTTGCTGTAATTCCACTTCTTCGTCAAAAATCGCATTAAACACATCTTGCGTAATCATTTCAAGGGTTACGTTCGGATCTGCAAGTATCGAACGTGCTTCTTGGACACTCATAACCGGATCAGCGTTTGGGACCGCATCTATCCCCTTGGCACAACCCTTTCCGCCTTCAAGAACGGTAAATTTTGGATGTGCTGGTTTGTCTGTCATAGATGATTGACCATTATACAATACCGTGTAGGATTAGTATATCGAACCCTCTTACGTGGTCAAGGAGGAGAAGCAATGCTCAATGCATTGATTAAACACCTTACGCCAAAAAGGGTTACGGTATATAGCATCGACGTTGAGGTAACACTTGACCTCGCGTCGACGCCCCCTCGGACTCTACGGGTTCCGCACAACATCTCAGCCTCGACCGAAGACGAAGCGCGCCTCATCGCTCTTGACAGAGAGCACAAAAGAAAGCGCGAAATTGCACTACGAGGCGAACCGCGAGTGGTCAAGGTTCGCAAGGTTGAAATGAAGGGGGACTGGTAGGGTGCCGTTTTATATTGCTCTGTCGTGTTGGATTTTTCCGATCGGCAGGGCTTTTGTTTTTTACCGATAAATACCGTGAGTCCCAATTTCGAAAAATAGTACTTCCTTCTCCGCAAGAAAAATAAACTTTATTCGATACGCATAGGTTACCGAAAATGCCCATGCCTCCTTTTCTATACCCTGTAATTTATGGGTTCTCAATATTTGATGAAAGGGATCATTTCGAAATATATCCTCTTTTATTTGAGCTTGCCGCTTGATTGTTTGCGGAAATTTTTTATACTGTTCTCAAATTGACGCGAAACGTGAATGATCATATCGCGGCGTTTTATTTGATATCAGCAAGTGACCGTATCATTTTTGTTTGTCCGCTTGTATGCTCCCTGAGAGCGCGTTTTATATCTCGATCCAAAGACACGGCATCCTTTTCACAAAGATAATAGGTTGGCGTCGCGTGCTCCAAAAGACGCTGATACTCATCAAGCGGCAAAACAACTACCCCGCCGCTTTTGTCAATATATTTTTTTTGCAAGGAGATGGTGGACATAGAAATTCACTCCATGGTTTATACTGCTATACTAACGAAAATTAGAATGGTTGTCAAAACCATCTTTCCGAATCTCTTTTAATAAATCTATTTTTTCAATAACGCTCTTCCTCTGCTTCGCGTACGTGTCGGTACCTTTTATATAAATCGTCGGCTCGTCGGCTGTCGGCTCTTCCATCTGGTCTTTTAATCGGAAAAATTCCTTCATCGGAATGGGCGGGTGGTAGTCCTGGCACACTTTCCGTGTGCATCGTTTACGGGTACCAAGACGCTTTTTTGCCACTGATTCACTTGTCTGAAACCTTAGCAAAAAAAACCGCGCGTTGTATTTTTTTACCATCTCCATCATGCGCGTTCGATATTCGCGCAAATTAGAATTCGCGTCATAAATGACACTAATGCCATTCATAAGCGCTTCTTCGGCTATCGTATCCATTGTCGTGAACACGAAATGATGCTCGTACTGGCTGTATTGCGGTTTTTTGAATAGCGCCTTTCGGATGCGATCACTGTTAAGATGCAAGATATGAAATTCCTTTGCAAACTTCCGCGAAAAATAGGTCTTCCCCGAACCGGGGAACCCAAGCGTTGCAAATAAAATCGGTTTTGGTTTTTCTTTTGTTTTCATATACCTGGTGGCGTGACGACTCTATGATAGATCCTTTCAAACACGCGCGCAAATTCTTCACGGTGCTCGCCCAAATACTGCAGGATTCTGTGTGGCGCGCGCGGGACCATATACAGCTCCTTGTATTTCACGTTCGGTGTTGCCTCGTCAATCGCGTCATATATTTCATTGGAAATCTCTTCGTCATTCTGCGC
>CAYJLM010000035.1:0-11946 GCA_964370875.1 uncultured Gammaproteobacteria bacterium
GATGAATATTGTTTTTTTACTCTCGCATCTGACTTTTGCTTCGGATGTGATGGGCTTAAAAAATCATCCTACTGCATTCTCAATAAACAATATGATGAAAAGAGCTACATTGAATTACGCGAGCGTATTATTCGGGAATTAAGTGGTTCCGGTGACTACGGCTTGTTTTTTCCACCACGCATTGCGCCGTTTGCATACAATGAAACGATTGCTCAGGATTATTTTCCGCTTACCAAGGAACAGGCACTTGCCCAAGGGTATCGCTGGGAAGACAACTTACCGATGACGACGGGGAAGGAAACGATATTGGTAGCAGATATACCCGATGCCATTGATGACGTTCCGGCAACAATTACTAAAGAGATTTTAGCATGCGCAACCTGCACAAGAAATTATAAAATTACAGCGAGGGAGCTTACATTCTATAAAAGTATGAACCTTCCCTTACCGCGCCACTGCTTTAACTGCAGGCACATCGACCGCATTGCCCGTCGAGGACCCATGAAACTTTTTGAACGCACGTGCTCGAAATGCTCTAAAGAGATTCACACAACATTCGCACCCGAACGGCCCGAAATTGTATATTGCGAGAAGTGCTACCAGGAGGAGGTCGTATAATTAACGCTATGCCACAAGAACCGTCACAGCCAAAAAAATTAATCTTCGAGCACGCCGAACTTCGTGCCATGAGTCGAGAAAATAAAATACTTTTTTTGGCGGAAATGGCTGGATTAAAGAGTTTTCTAGCGTGGGATGCGGAGTATCTACGCATTTCAGTTCAACAAGACAATGCGACGGGGATAAAAAAATGGACCGAACTCTGCGAGCAAGAAAAGCTACCCGTCAAAGATGTAACCGATATAATTGATCCGAATAACCCGACGCCAATGTATCGATATTTTGAGCTCCTGGAAGCGTAATCGCTTACACTTCTAAGAACACAATCCTCGAATTGCATAACTGTCATCCCGGGCTCGACCCGGGATCCAGGTGACTAAATTTGTGAGACTCTTACTGGATCCCCGAACAAGTCGGGGATGACAACGGAGGTATTATTGTGTGTTTAGTAATTCAGAGCTGCGTAGGAACGGCGAAACCAAATCAATCGCCTCTTTTGATTTTGTTATCCAGCGAATATCATCCTCGCGGCGATACCACACTAGCTGGCGTCGTGCAAAATCATGTGTCGCATATTTGAGACGCTGGAGTATATCCTCTCTGCGATTTTTTGTTTTTGCACCTTCCAGATATTCGGTAAGGAACCGATACTCAAGCCCCATACTCTTCAGCCACCTCTTTGAGGCGCCCGAATCCATTAGGTGTTTCACTTCTCGTATCATTCCCTTGCCCACACGGACATCAACGCGCATATCAATTCTCCTATAGAGTGTTTCGCGTTCAACTTCAATTCCAATCTTCAGTGCGACATATTTTGGCGACGCCTCACCGGTCAAAGATGAAAAGCGCTTGCCACTGCCATGATATACTTCCAGCGCCCTGATAAGCCGTCGCCTGTTTTGGCGATCAACTTTCATATAGTACGGCGGATCGACTTTTTTCAGGAGCGCGAGAAGCTGATTTGTTGTTTTCGATTCGAGTAGTTTGCGATATTTGGCGTCAGGTTTTACTGATGGAATACTGTAGTTGTACAGCAATGCTCGCATGTACAGATGACTCCCGCCGACAAGAATTGGCACATGTCCCCTTTTCAAAATTGCGTCAATCTCACGTTCGGCGCGTTTCTTGAACTGCGCGACCGTATACGTCTTGCCGGGATTCACAATATCAAGCATGTGATGCGGCGCCATCCGCTGTTCAGACTTTGTAACCTTTCCACTGCCGAGGTCCATCCCGCGATACACTTGCCGTGAATCGACAGACACAATCTCGCCATCGAACTTACGCGCAAGCAAAATAGCAAGATCTGACTTGCCCGATGCGGTCGGACCTACTATTGCAATTATCTTTGGAAGTGAGTATGCTTTTTCCATAAGGAGGCCATTGTAATGGGCGTTGCTGAATTTTCCGGCGACGATTCGCCAGAAGAGATTCTCGCTGGACTCGAGAATCTCGCTGACTCCCTAGGAGTCAGCCGGACTGAAGTGCTGAAAACAGCGCTTCCGGTTCTCAAGGGATTCGGCCTCAATGCTGCCGAATTCCATACCCTAAGGGACGACGCGTAATGCTCGTCCCTAAATTGTTTTTATCGTTCGCTATAGTTTTACTTCCATAAAGTATCCACTCGACTGCGCGTAGCGAAAAATATTCTAATCGCATGAACTTGCTGTCTTGATTGATGATTTGAGCGCTGAAAAATTTTCTCGCATTTCTGAAGCCCAAAATTCTGCCTTTCCTTTCTCAACCTTAATTGTAACAGCATATGTATTAACCTCATTGCCCATTTTGAAAATCGTACCCAATGAAGAGTCAGTTGGTACAAGATTATGCGATTTTAGATATTCGCTTAATCTTTCTAACCATTCCCTCGGAATATTGTCTATTATAATCAAATTATGAGGTTTGCAATTTGCTTCTGCCCAAGCTTCGCTAGCCCTATATTTCTTCCACCACTCTTCGCGCATTGAATAATTATCGGCGATATACTCTCCTTCCCTTGTTGAGATGAGAATCTGTAAAGACTCATTCATCCAATACAATTCAACCTCCTCTTTTAAGTCTGCCAGATCAAATACATAATCAAAATGCCTGATCTCTTGCGAATAATTGTCTGCGGATATTGTAAAATTAGCCATGCTCGTGCTTTTCTCTTTCGACTTTCTTGCGCCTATGCCCCGCAATGCTTCAAAGAAGACGTTGCATGACGGTTCAAGATTGGCATTCTGTTTGTCTAGATACTTGCGGCAATCCGCCGTTATTGAGACAACGGGACGGCGAAATACTCTTTTGTTATTGTAATTGAGACGAGTATAACTTGTTGAGATTTCGGAACTGTTTATTTCACCCCCTGTAATTCTGAAGGCATATCGATCTTCCCTGCCACTTTTTCTTATAACAAGAGCATACAATCCATCCTCATCACTAATTTGGGTTCTATACGTCGCGGGGATCAACTCAAAATAACAACCATGCTCTTGAAAAACAACGTTTCCCACATCAATGACAATCGTATTCCCAAATTTTTGCATATTGCCAGAAAGCCCTGCGATAGAACAGTCACTATAGGTTTCTGTTGTTTCTACCCGAACGGAAATCGGTATTTCAGGATTGCTTTTTTCGTAATCTTCGTATACTGAGATGATAAATTCTCGATCGTCTTTCGGCTCGCTATTCTCGATATCTTGATGGGGCTGAGAGAACCGAAGTATATTTAAATTAAGGTTGTACTGAGACGGTAATATGAAAGATATAAAAAAGATTGCTGAACTCAGGAAGAATAGCGCAACATGATAACGAATGGGTCTTCTAATAAAAAGTCGCGTGACCAAGAGCGCAAACGCACAAATAGACATGAATGGGAAGAGCGTAATGCCAATCAATTTCAGAACGTCTAGCCAATCTACTGAGAAATTGAAGAAATAGAGAACCTGCCAAACCATATCAACATAAATAGGAAACGCTAGAAATAAGAAAAGTGCGCCCTCGATTATGTAGAAAACTGATATGACTATTGTAATAAATCTCAATGCTGTTTTCATAAATTCGCCGTACCATATAATATCCACTCGACTGCGCGCTCTATTCTAACATTCTGAATGGTGCCGACAAGTGACTCATCCCCGCGGAATAGAACGCGCTTCATCTCGCCTGAATTACCGCTGCACTGGCCATTCTCACAGGACTCGACAAGCACCGAAACGCTTCTACCGACATACTCCTGATTTTTTCTCAGTACTGTCTCTTCCATGAGACGATGGAGTGCATTCCAGCGCTCCTTCTTTACCTTCCGCGATACGTCATCCTTATACATACGCGACGCGGCGGTACCGGATCGTACTGAGTACTGCGCATTGTACGCGATATCAAAATTACAAGTGCGGTAGATATCGAGCGTCTGCTCAAAATCCTCGTCGCTCTCCCCGCAAAAACCAACAATGATGTCGGTACCAAGCGCAATGCCGGGCCGCGCCTCTTTTATCTTTTCAATTATATCAATATACTGCTCCCGGGTATAGGGTCTGTTCATGCGTTTGAGCGTGGCGTTACTGCCCGACTGAACGGGAAGATGAATATAATTCACATTCTTGGGCATTGCAAGTGCCGCAATAGTCTGGTCGTCCATGTACTGAGGGTGAGGCGCGGTAAAATGAATACGCCGGATACCGTCGATCTGATTGAGTTCCCACATAAGCGCGGCAAAACAATTATTTGAGCGCTCATATGGATTGTTAGAACTGAATGCGGCATCCTTATCAGGCGGGTTATACAGATTCACCGTCTGGCCAAGAAGCGTAATCTCAAGACAACCATTTCGTGCTAACTCGCGCACCTCAGCAAGAACGTCAGCTGACGGCCGATCCTTCTGACGGCCCCGCGCATACGGCACAACGCAATAGGTGCAAAACTTATTACATCCATTGCTTATCGCCACATACCCTTGAAAATCCTTCGAATATGATGGTTTTATTTTCAAATAATGTTCATACTCAGACACCGCTACAGCATTGGGGTCGACGATATTCTGATTCAGCTCACTGATCCATTTCGGCAAATGAATCATGTCTTGGGTGGGGAAAAATAAATCGACCGCGGGCAAACGCTGGCGTATCTTACCGTCGTGATCTCGCCCCGCCATGCACCCTGTCACCGCGATAATACATTCCGGGTTTTTCTCTTTGAGCTGCGTAAGTGTATGATGAATCCCGTAAATGCGATCCTCTGACTTTTGCCGCACGGAGCACGTGTTATACACGATAACATCCGCCGTTTCTTCCGTCATACTTTCAGTAAGACCAATAGACGACAATAATGAAGAAATCCGCTCTGAGTCGGATTTGTTCATTTGACATCCAAGTGTTGCTATCTTAAAGGTACCCGGCATGATGTCCTTAATTATAAATCAAGTGATTTGTTGTCAATTTTTTCGCTGATCAGAATCATAAAATCGACAAGCGCATGCTCGTGAGTTTCCTTCTCGCCGCGCTTTCGAACAGAAACCGTTGCCAAGTCTTTTTCCTTATCACCAATTACGATCATGTACGGAACTTTTTGCATTTCCGAATTTCTGATTTTTTTACCAACACTCTCGTTTGATTCATCTACTGCCGCTCGAACGGCTCGTTCGGCTAATTTCTCTGCAAGCTGTTTACATGCGTCAGCATGCGCTAAGCCAACGGGAATAATCTGCACCTGCACCGGTGAAAGCCACACCGGAAATGCGCCGGCACAATGTTCGATATATACAGAAAGAAACCGTTCCAGCGACCCCATTATTGCGGCATGAATCATGACGATTCGCTCTTGATTTCCTTCTTCGTTCGTACAGTTCAAATCAAATCGTTCGGGAAGATTAAAATCAACCTGGATCGTTGCAACTTGCCAACTACGACCGATTGAATCGGTTGCCACAAAATCCAATTTTGGACCATAAAAAGCAGCCTCTCCGACAGCTTCACTGGCAACCACACCTCGATCCTTGGCAATTTCTCTTAATGAATCCTCGGTCTTTTGCCACGTATCTTCAGACCCCAAGTAATTTTCCATCTTCGCCGAATCGTGTAATGACAAACGAACCTTAAGCTGCTGAAACCCAACCGTAGAATAAAAGGAATTAACAATATCCCAAACGATGAGTATCTCCTCTTTCATCTGAGATATTCGACTAAAAACATGGGCATCATCCTGAGTAATACAGAGAACGCGCGATAGGCCATGAAGCTCGCCTGTTTGTTCATCGCGGTAAACCATCGTCGTCTCAGCATACCGCTGAGGCATTTCCCGATAGCTGTGGGGCTTGCGCGCAAAAATTTGCGTGTGATGAGGACAGCTCATTGGCTTTAGTGCAAACTCATGCCCCTCACGAGTTTGAACCTTAAAGAGATCATTCGAAAATTTTTGCCAGTGCCCACTTGTTTCATAGAGCGCCTTTTTTGTGATGTGTGGAATCGTGACTCTCTGATATCCCTTCTCGCTCCGCAAGCTCCAGATAAACTCATCAAGGAGATTTCGCACAAGTGTTCCCTTTGGTGTCCACAACGTAAGCCCTGGCCCAACCAGTTCCGAAAAGGTAAACAAATCAAGATCTCTCCCTAATTTCCTATGATCGCGTTTTTCGGCTTCAGCCAACAATGTACGGTGCGCATCGAGCTCTTCTTTCGTCGCGAACGCAAGACCATAGATACGCGTCAGCATTGCATTTTTTTCGCTCCCCTTCCAATATGCGCCTGCAAGATGCGTAAGTGCAAAACAGTGGGGATCAATCCCGGTTGCATCATCCGCGTGCCCGCCCCGACAAAGATCCTGAAATTCTCCCCATGTGTAGAGCGTGACTTCTTCGCCTCGCGCAACGATCTCTCGAATCAATTCCTGTTTGTACGGATTGCCGTCAAAAATTTTCAACGCCTCATCACCCGGCACGACCCGAGAAGAAACAGAATTCCATGTTTTCAGAATACTCCTCATTTCCTGTTCTATTTTTTTCAAATCGTCAGACGACAATGGGGAGGAAAAATCAAAATCATAATAAAACCCATTGTCAATCGCCGGGCCAATTGTCGGCTTTGCGTCCGGGTAGTGCTTTAAAACGGCAGCCGCAAGCAAGTGAGCGAGCGTATGCCGTAGATGCGCAAGTAATTCCTTTTCCATATTTTTGTGTATTTAAGCTCTATTCAATATGCCTAGATTAGCGTATCTATACAAAAAAAACAAGTCCGGCCCTCATTACGAAAGCCGAATAAATGTAGTTTACCCCAATCAAACGAACCGTTCAGCTGAGCGCAGTTCTAGGCGCCAGTGAAGCGCCGCAGTAAGCTGTACTGTCAGTACAGCGTCGAGCACTGGAACTGGTAACGACGAAATGTGCCAACTGAACGGTTCGTGTTACTGGCTACTGTCCTTTTTGTATTTGAATCGTAATATGGTCAAGAAGCAACGGGGCCCTCTTTACCCAGAACGGATAAAAAGCAACCAAAACATCGGAAATATCATCATACCCCCGAAAATATGCTGTGATGTCGTTCTGAGAAAGGCCGACAAGATCTTTCTTGTGATACGGCTGCAAATCATCAGTTCGTATTTTACCGGCTGTCACGCTTGATGAAATGATCGCGGAATGCGTTGCGGGATCCACCTGCGTAATCGTTGACTGAATATCAGAAGCGGCCGGGTCAATGAGCTGGTACCCGGTAGAAAGGTTTTGGAGGAGTGACTGATGGAGGGACGAAATAAATTTCTGCTCATCAAACAATACGGCGGTAAAGCGCACGGTAAGTTTTAGTGTGAATTCCTTTGCCTGCTCTCCGACCACGTGGTCAACCGTCCTGCCAACTATTTCAGACTGAATCGCGCTCGCAACTGCCGGCGCGCTTACCTTTGTTTTTTCCGTGTCCAGGATAAGCGCAAATTTTTCCTGAAGTTTTTTTTGCACTTCGCTTTCAGCGTTCGTAATGTCCGTATCCGTCACCGCGCGAACCTCTCGCGCCCCACCGCTACCTGGTGAAAATGAGATTCCATAAATCTGCTTTTGCGAGTCGGGGTTCAGTCCTGGCAGAGTGAAACGCTCCGCGCGCAAATCACCTGGGTCACCCGACACATCCGCAATGACAGATACGTCGATCTGGCCTTCTGCGGGCACAATCACAAATTCGGTAGATCGAAAGAGTACGTTTTGCGTCGAAAGAAAACGAGTTGTCGCCCGCAAAGGTTGCGCGCGGCCGGACGAGTTGACAACCGTGATTGTTCCTCGTGCCTTCTCCTGGATAGTGCTGATAGCAGTTGGGGTAAACGTGCCTGCCGCCTCAAGCTCCTGGACGATAATCTTTCCCGATACTGCCCCCGGGATAGAAATCGGCTCTTCCTGGACCGTTACGGCGACTGTGTCGGTCATTTGTTTTACAACCGGCGTGATGGTCACCGTGGCCCATGAAAAAGAAATCGCAAAAATAACGATGGCGATACACACTGAGATGCTAAAAAACGAAATGGCTATTTTCCGATACACGTCCGCGCGCGCCGTATCCTTTTTTCTAAAAAAATGATTGAGAAACATAGTGTTGCTCTATTATGAATTTTTTGTTGGAGTGAATATAAGATGAAATTGTTAAACTTATTTTTTGGATGGGCTCTTAGGTTATTCTGAAACAGCGCCTACGATTGGATCGTGATGGTCCTGAAGATTCACCTCCGCCTCCTGGTCGGCTTGGTCTGGTGCATTTCCGGCAAGCGATCGCAATTGACTGAGAAGTGCGTCATCGACATAGCGCACTCGAGAACACAATATTTTCAACTCATTATCCTTTCGCGAAACGCGACCCTCAATTGCAAGAATAGCCTCATCAGTCCAAAACGCCTGTGTGTCTTTATATACCCCGGGGAACACGATAATTTCGATAGACCCGCTCAAATCCTCAACCTGCGCGAAAAGCATCGTTTCATTCTTTTTTGTCACGACCTTTTTCATCGTGGTGATAATCGCACACACGCGAACAAGCGCGTCATCCGGTTTGCCCGCAAGCTCACCGCACCGCGCAACGTACGCGCGCACAAGCGGCTCAATTGCCTTCAGTGGGTGCTCCGTAAGGTAGAGCCCCAAAAGCTCTTTCTCCCAACGCAATCGAACTCTTTCATCCAAAGGGGGCGCATCCTCCAGCGCTAACGCTTGCTTGGGTATCGGCAGAGAACCAAACAGCGACGCCTGGCGAGTTTCTGTTACTCCAACTGCAGTACGGTGATACGCCAAGAGTCTCTCTATATTATAGAACATTTTGTTCCGATCGCCAAACCTATCAAGAGCGCCACATCGAATAAGACTCTCAAGGGATTTTCTATTAATATCCTTATCAGGAACGCGTTCAAGAAAATCGGCAAGAGAAGCATAGGGGCCGCGCTCTTTTCTTTCGGCAACAATAGAATCCACAACATGCTCTCCGATATTTTTAATCGCCAAAAGACCAAAACGGATAATCGAAAAATCTCCGGTTTCCGCATTTTTGACAACAGTAAATGATTTATAGCTTTCATTAACATCCGGCGGCTCAACGGTTATGCCCATTTGCCGACATTCTTCAATTTCAATGGCGATACGATCGGAATTATGCTGATCGGCAGTCAGTAAAGCCGCCATGAACTCGGCCGGGTATTGCGCCTTCATATAAGCGGTTTGGTAGGCAATCATGGCGTAACATGCCGCGTGACTTCTATTAAAGCCGTAGCCGGCAAACGGCTCGATAAACTCAAATATTTTTATAGCCAAATCCTTCTTTATCCCCTTTCCAATGCACCCGGAGATAAACTTTTCTTTTTGCTCGGCAAGAAGTTTTGCAATTTTCTTTCCCACGGCCTTGCGAAGCACATCTGCTTCACCAAGAGTGAACCCCGCCAAGTCCTGCACAATACGCATCACCTGTTCCTGATACACGGCAATACCGTACGTCTTTGCAAGAATCGGCTCAAGGAGCGGATGAAGATAGTGCGGTTTTTTTACACCCTTTTTCCCGGCAATAAACTCAGGAATAAGATCCATTGGACCGGGACGATAGAGAGCAACCATTGCGATAATATCTTCCATTTCGGTCGGTCGGAGCGCCTTGAGATAGCGCTTCATGCCGGCACTCTCAAGCTGAAATACCCCCGTTGTTCTTCCGTCTTGCAGGAGACGGTACGCGGCAGGGTCATCAAGCGGCATTGCATCATACACGACGGAAATCCCCCGTGTCTGTCGCACAATCGTCTGAGCGTTTTCCAAAATCGTCAAATTGCTCAACCCAAGAAAGTCAATCTTCAGGAGCCCAAGATCCTCGACTGAATGGAGTGAGTACTGTGTGATAATGGTTTTATCGTCCGGAGATGCATATTGACAGGGAACATATTCGGTAAGTGGCTGTGGCGTGACAACGACGCCACACGCGTGCGTCGAGGTATGGCGCGCGACTCCCTCAAGCTTTTCCGCGATCTCCATTATTGCCTTTGCATCCGGATTATTCGCCACAAGCGCGGAGAGTTCCGGCACGGCAGCCCGAGCCTCTGATAGTGTCATCTGGGCGGGAATCATCTTTGCAAGCGTATCGCAAAATGAATATTGCACACCGAGCACGCGGCCAACGTCACGGATTGAAACGCGAGCAGCCATGGTTCCAAACGTGATAATCTGCGCGACATGATCCTTGCCGTATTTTTCCTCAACATATCTGAGCACCTCATCGCGTCGGGTATCGGCAAAGTCAAGATCGATATCAGGCATTGAAACACGTTCAGGGTTCAAAAAACGCTCAAAGTATAGGTCATAAATAAGGGGATCGATATTGGTGATCTTAAGCAAAAAAGCAACAATACTGCCCGCCGCGCTTCCCCTTCCCGGACCAACAACGATTCCCTGCGCTTTTGCCCAGCTGACAAATTCCTGAACAATAAGAAAATAACACGCGTATCCCGCCTTTAAAATAACATCAAGCTCATAGGCGAGCCGCTCATCAATTTTTTGAGTTGAGCCTGTCGGATATCGGTATGCAATGCCTTCATTACACAGTCGCCGCAGTTCTTGCTCGGGAGTAACACTGTCGGGCAGTGCGTACTCAGGCAATATAGTCTTTCCAAACGTAATCTGCAGATCGGATTGATCCGCTATATATGTCGTATTATCAATTGCTGAAGGGACATCGGAAAATGCCTCAATAAGCGCGGCGCCATCAGTAAATGAAAAATCTTCACCGAGCATGCACATTCTGTTCGTGTCGCTCTTCTCCTTCTTGGTTTGAAGACAAAGCAGTACATCGTGAGCGTCGGCATCATCACTCGTAAGATAGTGTGAGTCAAGGGTCGCGACGAGCCCTACATTCAGCTCCCGTGAAAGATTCTTTAATGCCGAATTTATTGTATCCTGGTCCGGCAGGTGAGGGTGGTGCTGAAGCTCAAAATAAAAATCGTTCCCAAAAATGTCTAAAAATCGTTGCGCGATCGGACGGGGATCACGCCCCTCGAGAATAGCCTGGCCAAGCGGTCCATTAATACAGGCTGATGTCGCGATGATTCCATCATGATATTTTTCCAAAAGTTCAAAATCAATTCTGGGACGATAATAAAACCCCTCAAGATAGGCGCTTGTTACCATCTTCAGTAAATTCTTATACCCCTGCTCGTCCTTCACGAGTAAAATGAGGTGATTGCGCTTATCATGCTCCCGCCCGCCCTTATCATGACGACTCGTGTCGGTGAGATATGTTTCAACCCCGATAATCGGCTTAATCCCCCCCTTCTTACACGCTTTGTAGAACTCTATGGCACCATACAACGCGCCATGGTCTGTTAACGCCAGGGCATTCATGCCAAATGATTTTGCACGATCAACAAGTCCCTCAAGACGCGCAAGTCCATCGAGAAGACTAAAATGGCTGTGTGTATGAAGATTGACAAATCGAGATGGTACCGGCATTACTCTTCTTCCTCAAATTGATCTTGCTTCTTTCTTGATTGCTTTTTCTTGTGTGATACGGAGTATGCCGCACCGACTGTTTTTAACGTTTGAAGTCCTATTTCGGCAATATTCTTAAACGACGCAAAGGAATGGAGTGCTTCTTGAAAGCGATCAACACATCTTTGCACCTGTTGTTCAGTCTCTCGAGAAAATTTGTTCCAAACCTGCAATATTCGTATGAGATAATACAGGACGGCGCACGCAAATCCTGTTAAAAAAACAAGGCACAACGTCGCGATAAGAAGGAGCAAGTCGTATGCAGTCATATATATTAGTTGCTTTGAATTATGAAACCCTTGTTTTGGGTATTTCTCCACAGGGGCATACGGACTCCGACGGGAGGAGTTTAAGGAATTTTTCAG
>CAYJLM010000036.1:0-11657 GCA_964370875.1 uncultured Gammaproteobacteria bacterium
ATCATATACACTCTTCCAAATAGCACTCTTTACAGTAAACGATCGGCGCATCCTCTTCTCTGTAATTTGTGCGAAAATCTTTCCCGCAACGACCGCACTTCCGCCCAACGAGCGTCATCTGCCAGACCCATCGTTTTATTTTCTGTTCTATTCGACAAAAGGGGCACCGGCGCGAAAGCGGAAGCTTATGTTTTCTTAAAAAATTAAGTTCCTGCCTTGCGATACGATATCCGCGCGGACACGTCTCACACTGAATTGTATCTTGCAGAATGGTGTCGCCAACATCGCGAATGTTGTCTGGCAAATCACCTGCTTTTTTTGTTGTCATATAATCACTTGCCAAATCATCAATCCATGCAAGGCCTGCCTCGAGTGCCGCCTCTTTGGAAAGTGGGCAAAACAGGTGTGCAAACGTATCATTATACTCGTGAGGTGAAAATTCGATAGGAAAAAATTCTCCATACCGATATGTCTTTCCCGCAGGATCGACGTACGGCTCATTCATCATGTGGCCAATGATTTTTTTTCTCATTTCTTCAAACTCATCCTTGTCATATTTTTTATTCAAAATATAATATTCCCTGTTACGGAGACTCACGCATCCAAAAAGATTAGGACTCGACATGCAACTTTTTGAGTACTCTACATTATGGCTATTATGAACATCCTGACTGAACAGAACATCCATGACGCCGCCACCGACGGTAATGCCCTCATAAACCCGTTCCGCCCCCTCTCCCCAATCCCCATAGTCATAGCAGTCCTTAACGCTCGGTGCTTTAATAAGCAAAATGTATTTGGAGTCCTCGCAGTAGCCAGAGTCGTAGCATTCTTTGCAGTTCTTCGAATAAATGATGTAATTGCCCGTTGAATTCTCCGAGTAATAGTCGTAATAAGGATGAGGAATGGATTTTTTCCAAACATCATCAGAGCGCGCTTTCATCTCTTGATAGATTTTGTACGATCCAAGATCAATCGCACTCATTCGCTTTTTATATTCTTCCTCCGTTAACTGCTCATTAAAAAAGACAAATCTTTTATTGCGCAGATTTGACGATCCGAAGCAATGCTCGGCATTTTTGCTATCTTTAATAAAATAACAATCGGTTGAATTGTGAACATTTCCACGGGATCCGTGCACCTGGTAGTTCCGAAATCCGTTCATACTGTCGTAGCAGTTCTCACATTCCCATAACACGCTGCAATCCAGAAGTGATTTATTCCTCATGAGATAAAAGCCGTGATACGCATCCTCATTATATTCGGAATAAAATGTCAAATAACAATTTTTTAAAAAACCCCCGTGATTCGTATAGGGCGACATCTCACCGGTAATAGTGTCAATCGCAACGCCACGCAACGGAACCTCGCGCAACAGCTCATTATATTGTTTGAAAAATGGCTGAGAAAAATCGTAATCGCGCGCATAGTCGGCTGGATCCCATTTGTCCGACCACCAACACTCATGGCAATAGATCCTGTACGGTGCGTCCGGCCGATACATGGATATTTTCTCTTTCTTGCAGAGATCGCACTTTCGTTTATATAATCGAAATCCCTTGAACCATGCGAGGCGACGTACAAGTCTACACTGAGGACAAAACGTCGGCGGAGGGACTTTTATTTTTTCATAAAACACGAAGTCCTCCGATTCGATCGGAAAATCTTTTTTACAATTTTGGCAGATTTTTGTTTCGACTATCATATAACTTCTTGCTGATAGCATTCAGCGCAATATACAATTTCAGGCCGGTCGGGTGCATAGCTGGTTTGAAACGTTGTGGCGCATGGCGATGTGCCGTGGCTATGCTGTGCATTATTTGCGTATATTCCATTCACCGACCTCCCTCCCCCGCACTGGCACTGACGGGTCCACAGCCGAGAAATCGGATTGCGACTAGAAAGACGGCTATAGTGCCGGCAATTATGGCAAAGGCGTGGGAGAGGAATATTCATTTCTCGATAAAACGCAAGCTCTTGCGCGGTAATCTTAAACGCTCCGGGACACTGTTCGAGACAGTCCCCCTTGTGCTGACACTCAACGATTTCTGTCGTAATCGAATCAAGCACCTCCTTGATGTGGTCGGGCAGATCATTGCTCTTCATGGTTGACGTCACGCTGCGCGTCTCGGCGTCACGCCATTGATACCCGCGTTTCACTGCCTCGTCCTTGCTTAGTGGAAAGAACGCCTGTGCGAGCGTTTCGTTGTATGCGTGTTGTGCAAGTCCGAAAGGGAAAAATTCACCGTACCGATATACGCGTCCCGCAGAATCCGCATATGGCATGTCGTTCATGTGCTTTTTTATTTTTGCGACAAGTGCTTCGTATTCATCTCTTGTGTATTGCTTATTCAAAATACAATATTGTTTTTTCTTCAAGGCGGCGCATCCAAAGAGATCGTCTCCACCCTTCATAATATCTTTTGAATACTCAATGTTGCTCTGAGCTCCCCAGGTGTTAAAAGAATATTTTACATTATACACTCCATCACCGGACGCAAGACACTCACAGAGCAATTCGGAACCGGCACCCCACATAGTATAATCATACGAGTCTTTTGTTGGCGCGATAGAAAGAAAGTGGCAATATTTACAATTCTCACCACTGAGAACCTCGCAACAATAAAAACAATTCTTTGAATGGAAGATGAAATCCCCGACTACATTTTCGTTATTCAACCCCTCGACACAACGCCTTGGAAATCGCAAAAATATACTGGAAATCTTCTTTTTCATTTCCTCAACAAACACAAAAGAGCCAAAATTAAATTCCTGCACCTTCACATCATACTCTTCCTTCGAGTATGGTGCGTTGAAAATGTGGTACTGTTTATTTTTTAAGTTCACGCACCCAAAACAGTCATTGCAATTTTGAAGATTGAGAGAAAAGCTCACGTTCGTGCACTCATTGCATCGCTTTGAATATCGAACATTGTAATCCTTATAGAGATTGCTCGAATCGTAACAGCGCTCGCATGAAAATGCGATGTAATTATCGACAGAATCCTTACTTTCTTCCAAAAATGTTCCGTACATGCAATTATCGCTGTAGTCGGAATTAAAAACCAAATAACAGTTTTTCATCTGCGAGCTAAGATTGCAGAAATCACTGTTTTCTAGCGCAATCACCGACTGACCCATCTGGGGTGTTTTTTCAAAAAGGCTCTGAAGCTGTTCAAAAAATGGTTTGGAAAAATCCACATCCATGCCGTAGTCCATCGGATCCCATTTGTCCGAGTGCCAGCACTCAGCGCAATATACAATATACGATGTCTCTGCGGGAAAAACGGCGACCATCTTCTTTTGACACAAATCACACGTGCGGTTATACAGCGTGCGTTCATTCATGAACGACAAACGCCGCACAAGCCGACACTCCGGGCACCACGTCGGCGGGGGGACTTTTATTTTCTCGTAAAACACAAAGTCCTCCGGTTCAATAACGAAGAATACTTTGCAGTTTTGGCAAGTTCTTATTTCTGTCATACGACTTCTGTTTGATAGCACTCCGCGCAATAGATGATATCGGGCCTGTCGGGAGAGTAGGCTGTTTGAAATGTTGTCGGGCATGGTGCTTCGCCATGAGCATGTGTCGCACTGTTTGCGTATACGCCGTCTGTTGAACTCGATCCCCCGCACTGGCACTGGCGGGTCCATAACTTCATGGGGTTGCGATATTCAACGCGCTTCGCATACCGACACGAGGGGCATAATCGGGGAAGTGGGAGATTCATTTTTTGATAAAAACTGAATTCTTGAGCAATTACTTTAAATCCACCGGTACATTGATCAAGGCACCGTCCTGCGTGTTCACATGCAATGATTTCTTTTGAAGTTGCATCAGAAGCATCCCCAATATCGTCCTGAAGATTCTCTGATTCTATTGTCGGCGATACGCTTCGCTCTTCCCTATCTCTCCATGTATACCCTTGAGCAAGGGCTCCTTCTTTTACAAGGGAAAAATATTCCTGCACGCGGCTCTCGTTATAAGCAAACGGGGAAAGTTCTGTCGGAAAAAATTCACCATAGCGATAGGTGCGTCCAACAGAATCGACATATGGCATCTCGTTCATGTGCTGTTTTATTTTTATAACAAGCTCCTCGTATTCCTCCTTCGTGTATTGCTTGTTAAGAATACAATATTGTTTCTTCCGCACGCCAATACACCCGAAACAATTCGAAGAGGATATCGCATACATCGAATATTCGATTTCATTGCACGACGGCCAGATCATATAGCTAAACTTAAGCATATCCGCGCCCATTCCCACGGCAGTACACTCATAAATACGAGAGGCGCCATCTCCCCAGGAATAATAGTCGTAGGAATCTTTGACCGGAGCAAGCCCAACGATAGAGATATATTTACTGTCTTCACACCGTAGAACCTGGAACGAGTGGTGAGTGTTCTTTGAGTGTCCAATATAATCTCCGGCCACGTCTTCGTTTTGCTTGCCGTGCACATATTTTCGAGGAAATTTCAGCCACGCGCGGTGTGCGCGGTCAATCATTGCCTGCTGTGCCTGATAGGATCCCTGATGAAAATCCGCAAGGCGCTGTTCGTATTCGATTTTTGTGAGCTGTTCATTGAAAAAGCAATATTCCTTCTTGCGCAAACCCACGCACCCAAAACAATGTGAGCAACCGGAAAGATCGCGACAGAAAAGGATAGTGTTTGAATGTTCGCAATCAACACAATGAAACGCCTTATAGCATACCTGCATATTCACGCACTCATAACACAGCTCGCATTCGTTGAGCATATTACAATCAAAGCAATCTTTCGAGTTGTTCGTGGTGTCACAATACGCGCAATTCTCATCGAAGTCGGCGTGAAATAACAGATAACAATTCTTCAGATTGCCAACGCTCATGCAATACTCGCTATTTACGATTGTGGGCGAATCGGCTGGTCGTGCCATCCACGGAACAGCCATCATAAGCTCTTTGACCTGAGAAAGAAATGGTCGAGTAAAATCTACTCCTCGACCATAGTCAAGCCCCTCCCAACCATCACCCCACCAACACTCATTGCAATACGCACTGAGAGGTGACGTGGGATGGAGTCCTGAAATCTGCGGCTTTGAGCATCGTGCGCATTGGCTTGGATAGATTGTGCGCGTATTATCCATTGCCATGCGTCGAATAAGACGGCACTGGGGACACCACGTTGGCGGCGGAACGTCCATTTTTTTATAAAATACAAAATCCTCCGATTCAATCGTAAAATCCTTTTTGCAGTTTTGACACTGTCGGGTTTCGGGCATAGCGGACTATGAAGTTTTTATTCGAAATATCCAAGACGCGTAAATAATTCCTTTGAGGGTGGCGTAAGAACGGTGTTCTTCAGATCAGACACATCGCGCCAAATACATTCAACCAGGTCGCCACCTGGCACCGCGGCAATCTCGTCCGCGTTTTTATCATCGATGACAACCCTATACACATTGAAAGTCATCTCGCATATCACGCGCTCGCCGCTTTTCAGTGTTTTTTCCGACTCTCCACGGCCAACGTCATCAATGAGCTCTGCGCGATATGGCGAGATATCAATACCTGTTTCTTCTTGCATTTCCCGCGCAAGCGCATCCATTTCATCTTCGCCCTCTTCAATGCCGCCACCGGGAATATGCCATGCGTCCGGATAGACACCGCCCTTCGCGGGATCCTTTTTCCCTTGAAAAAGCTTCCCGTCTTTGGAAAAAATCATCGCCGCAACTATCTCTCGCTGAATTCTTCGCAAAATTATTGACATATTGTTTCTAACTGCTATTGTATAGATACAAGTGGCTTCGGCCTCGCCCCGCAAGGGGCAAAAGTATAAAAACCGTCAGAGCATTTCTTTGACGGTTTTTCGTATCTGCTCGAAAATCTCTTTATTAAGATAGGTTATCTTTCTCTGAAGGCGCTTGGCATCAATAACCCGCATTTGCGAAATAATCGCTCGCGCATCTTGTCCTTCAATGACGCCAACTGACGGTCTCCATGTATGATTATTTGCCGATGTCGTCAGTGGTACAATCAAACACGTGTCCGCGCTCAATCCCTTGAGAATCAAAACGGGGCGGTTGCGTTCCCTTCCTGAACCATCTTGTTCGAATCCAATGTTAATCCCAAGAGCACACCACCATATTTCACGGGCGTGATAAAATGGAGCTCTTCCCTCGCCGTGAATTCTTTTTTTCTCTTCATTCCAGATGTCAAAGTCTTTTATCATGAGGGGAGGAAATAAAAGCGCTTAACAAGCTTGCGGCACGTGCCGTATTTTGCTTGCGTGAAAAAGCCCGAGGGCATCAGTACAATATCAAATGCGCGAATTCTGTTGGTCATATGCTGATGGTGCGCCCAGAGGGATTCGAACCCCCAAAAGCAGCTTCGAAGGCTGCTGTGATATCCATTTCACCATGGGCGCATACGCAAAAATATACGGCAAGTGTAGCGTATTATCTGAGAAGAAACAAGGTGCGCGGCTCGCACTAGCCAAGAACCCGAGGGTCTTGCACGTGCGCGCGGGCGACTTCTTCCGTTATCAATTTCTTTTGATAGAGGTCCTGAATGCTCTGGTCCATGGTCATCATGCCCTGATCGCTCCCAGTCTGAATCATTGATTTGATATGTTCGATCTTATTCTCGCGAATCAAGTTTGCAATCGCGGGCGTCAGCACCATAATCTCACGAACAGCGACGCGTCCACCACCTATTTTTGGCACCAAGAGCTGAGAGATAACGCCACGAAGCGTCATGGCAAGCTGGAGGCGAATCTGCTGCTGCTGGTCGGCAGGAAAATAATCGATAATGCGGTGGATGGTCTGCGGCGCATCGTAGGTATGGAGCGTCGAATATACCAAGTGTCCGGTTTCCGCAATCGTAAGCGTTGTCGATATTGTTTCGGGATCTCGCATCTCACCAACCATAATCACGTCTGGATCATGGCGTACAACAAACTTCAAACTATTCTCAAATGATTTGAAGTCGTGCCCATATTCACGCTGGCGCACAACGGATTTATCCGACTTGAACACAAACTCTATCGGATCTTCAAAGGTAATAATATTTGCAGCTCGTTCGTGATTGATGTGGTCGATCATCGAAGCAAGTGTTGTAGACTTTCCATTTCCCGTCTGACCTGTCAACAATACGAGCCCCTGCTGCCATTTTGTAAATTCATACGCAATCGGTGTCAGAGCAATTGCTTCCATTGTCGGGATTTCGTGCGGAATAAAGCGCGCGACGAGCGTTAGGTATCCCTGTTCCCAAAATACATTTACCCGAAAACGATACGTATCGTTCAGCGTGTAGATAAACCCAAGCTCTCGCTCCGTCTCAAGCTCCTGTTTTTGATGATCGGAAAGAATCTCATAAATCACCTGCTGAAGATCGGCCGATTCCAGGACAGGAAATTCCGCTTGTTCCATAAGCTCACCATCATGCCTCAAAATTGGCCGCTTGTGTACCGCAAGATGAATGTCGGAGATACCTTTTTTAATGGCTGCGTCTAGGATGTCGTTAATATGCATATTTCGTGGCTAACGATTAGTAGTTAGGATTAGTAGATTCGTTTTAATTCTATCCCAGTATAGTAATATTTTAAAATCTCTTCAAACGGCTTGTGGTCGAGTGCCATACCAATAGCACCTCGCGCTGACATCCCTACGCCGTGCCCCAACATTGGAAGACCATCGCAATACGGATCAGGTTTACCTACAAGCCATGGTTTTGGCGCTCCACCCCACACCTCTTCCCATGAACGCGTACGACCGTCGCTTTGGGAATAATAGGGTGTTATTGCAAGCTTACCACCATAAGTGACAATCACGCCGCGCGTCTCGTCGGCGGCGCGCGCTACATTGGGAAGCCGCTTTTCGGCACCGTACCCACGGTAGACCTGATCCGCTTCGGTTGGACTTACCGTAAACCCGTCGGCGGCATGCTTCGTACTCCTGTCGATATGATACTTTGCGTAGGTGCGAGCGGCCGTGATAAGAGTCTTTTGATATTCGTAGGGGGAGCTGTTCGATGTCTCCCCTATTCCTTTGAGATAATTCTCAAGTCCTAATTCATTGACTACCCAGAGGCGATTTGTCTGCGGCGCGTAGCGCACCTCAAGCATTGTTCGAAACGTATTGTCATTCAGTGCCGAGCTCCACGATGGACGGTTTGTATACGAGAGTATTTCAAAAATTATATCTTGATCTGCCGGCGCGGATGGCGGAGGCGTCGTTTGTGATACCGCATCCGACGGTGCCGGTACGGGGGTTATGGCTGTTTGCGATAAAGGACGATCCGGCTGCACAGCGCCAAATCGCAAGTATTTATTCGTCCCCAAAGAAACCTTTGGCGTTGTCAGTGTGTACGCCTTGAGATTCCAGTCAAAAAGAACCGTGCTCACACTCCCTGCCTGCTCTATCGTCAGAAGCGCGCCGTCTGAATCGCGAATTTCATAGTCTTTGTTTGCCGTAATGCGCACCGGATCTTTTGTTGAGTATAACCCAACGCGTATCAATGGTTCCTGTTCAGTACGCTCATCGATAATACCGATTCGTGGAGGTTGGACCACTGACGGAATAATAGGAGGCGTGACAGACGACACGTCTGTTGTCGGTGATGAGGAGGGTAATTCCGTTTCAATCGGCTTAGCCCCTAAATCATTTCCTGATTGAGGCAAACCCGTAAGCACTGTCGAAGATGTTGGCACAACAGTAATGGGGATACCGACATCACTTCCGTCAATTTTTACATCCCCTTTTGAAAGAAAAAGCTTTTCTGTATAGGTGCCGGGGAAAATCGGCGCATAGAGCGTAAAAGAAAAATAGACGAGCTCGCCCGGCTGCACATCTGCCGGAACGTCCATGACCACATTTTGTGTCTTCCATGATGGATCATAAAAATAACTTTCCTTTTTTGCCGTTGAGCGCAACGAAAGCGGCACCACGTCACCCCTTTTCCATACGGCTGTTCCGATATTTTTAAACCCAACGCTAAACGTTGTTCTCTCTGCCTGCTTCAAGGTAACGCTCGACGCGCTTTGGATAAGCTTAAACGCGCTCACTGTTCCAAGGGTAGTGGGCTGTACGGGCGGCACTTGTGGGGAGGGTGCCGATTGCAGTAAGACGGACGGCTGGCTTTCGACAACGGGCTGTGCGACGCTGGCAACCTGGACTACTGACGGCTGTGGATCGCTTTTCTTATCCTTACTTGCGAGCGCCTGTTTTGTTATAGTTATAGGAATACGCGTAGCAGTCTCCGCAAGTTTCTGCGCTCCCCTGTATAATGAAAGTTCCTCCGTATAGACACCTTCGCTTTTTGGCGCCTCAAGGGTAAACCAAAAATAAACGAGTTCGCCGGGCTTGGTGTCGTGCGGTAGGGTCATAACCACGTTTTTTCCCTTCCACGACGAATCGTAAAAATAGCTTTCGTTCTTGGCGCCCGAACGAAGTGTCAGTGCGTTTGTGTCGGATGCCTTCCATGTTTTTCCGCTGATGTTTTTAAAACCAATGCCAAATACCGCATCCTGGTATGGCGCGACCGTTAGAGAGCGCGCGCTCTGAATAAGCTTCGTGGCGTACGGTTCATTGCTCTTGGCACTCGCGTCTGCTATAGTAGGAAGCAAGAAAAATACCCCAACAATAATAGGCGTCGTTAGTACGAAAGAAAAAAACCGCTTATATTCTTTTGAAAGGGAATAACAAGACATATAGTAAGTATAACACAAAACTCGACACTCTTCAATAATCCTGAACACAAATTGAGTTCACCACTCTCAACTTATGTCTCTCGGCAAACAAATCGCATATAACACCCTCCTTCAGACGATTGCAAAAATAGCAAGCACGATCTTTGCTGTTGTTGCATTTGGCCTTATGACTCGATACCTCGACCGGGAGGGTTTCGGTGCCTATACGACCATTACGGCATTTTTGCAGTTTTTTGGCATTCTCGTCGACATGGGGCTTTCCGTTATCGCCATTCAGCTTATCTCCGAGCTCGGCCACGACCACACAAAAAATTACAACAACATCTTCACGATACGCCTCTTCTCGGCAATCATTATTTACGCCATTGCCCCGCTTGCCGTTCTGGCATTCCCCTACCCGCCGGCAATAAAACTGGGCGTTCTTGTCATGGCTCCTTCGTTTTTTCTTTCATCCATGATTCAGATGTCGACAGTCGTGTATCAAGTTCGTCTTTCCATGATGGTTCCGACAATTGCAGATATCGTCAGCAAGATATTTCTTATCGGCGGCATCGCGCTTGCCGCATATATGGATTGGGGGCTCGTTGGCGTACTGACTGTCATTCTGTTCAATAACGCCGTGCAGTGGGGAATTCTTTTTTTCTCATCGCGACAGTGGGCACTCCCGAAACTATCCTTCGATTGGCATATTTGGCGCATCGTCTACGACAGAACATGGCCCATTGCACTTTCTATCCTCTGCAATGTCATCTACCTTCGTGCCGATACGCTTATCTTGTCCCTTATCAAAACACAGGAAGATGTCGGTATCTACGGCGCGGCATTTCGCGTGGTTGAGGTTCTTATGACATTTCCCATCATGTTCATCGGCCTCACGCTTGCCAGCTTTGCCCGTGCATGGTCATCCGGAAATACACAGCTTTTTAAACGGTATTTCCAAAAAACATTTGACTTTATGTCGTTAACCGCATTTCCGCTTATCGTCGGAACATTCTTCACCGGCACGTCGGTGATGGTGCTCGTTGCGGGGTCTTCATTCACTCAATCGGGGGAGCTGCTTAAATTGCTGATCGTCGCAACGGGTGCGATATTTTTCGGGTCCCTCTTCGGACACCTTATCAATATCATCAATGAACAGAAAAAAATGCTCGCCGGATATTTTGTCGTTGCTGTTCTGGCGGTTGTCTGCTATCTCATCTTTATCCCGCAATACGGATATTGGGCGGCCGCGAGTATTACAATCCTGACAGAAGTATTGATTGCAATTATCGGATTTATCATCTTTTATAAAAAAACGCGGATTGCTCCTCATCTGGGATATGCGCTAAAAACACTCAGCGCCGCTTGCGTAATGGGTGTGTTTCTCTATGCCTTTCCCGGGCTTAACCTTGCCGTTAAAATACTCGGGAGCTGTATAATCTATTGTGGCGCCCTGTATCTTGTGGGGGGCTTAACAAAGGAAATGATCTCGACATTACTTCCCACTGGAATCACGGGGGAGCGATAGCGCTCTGTCCCGCCAAAATCATGTATTGCGCCACTCTATTCATCTTGCTATGATCCCTTGTGTACGTCTGGCGAGAGGAGGAGAGACCTACTATGCGCATTCCGCCGCCAAACCAGGACAATGACGACCCCGCAGAAGTTATGCGGGAGATAACCCAAAACGCGGAAGAACGCGTAGCGGCAATCAAGCGTCGAGTTCGAGGTGAGCTCGGCAATAAGGAAGGAGAGGCGGAGACTCCCAGGTAATGCATGTGTGTCGGATCGGTATTCCTAATAAGAGTGCCGATCCCAACCCCTAAGAACTCGTTGTATGGGCGGGTATTGCATTTTTTTATTATTCCTGATAGGGTGCTGGTATCAAATTAAATGCTTGTTTTCAACCCTTTTACCTCCCAAAAACAGTTCATCTGATTTTGGGTCCATCTCAAGGCAAGGTAAAAGGATGAATGCCTTATTT
>CAYJLM010000037.1:0-6364 GCA_964370875.1 uncultured Gammaproteobacteria bacterium
TTTTCCCTCGCCCTAGGGGTTAAATCCATTTTTTACTTCGAGTCCATCAAGATAGCCGTCGCTGTCAGTATCGGGGTTACGCGGATCAGTAAAAAACACTTTTACCTCTTCTCTGTCCGTGAGTCCGTCCTTGTCGGTATCAGTATCGGCAAGGTCGGTTCCAAGTGCGGTTTCCTCGCCGTCGGTAAGCCCATCACCGTCAGTATCTAGACCGGCAGACGGTGCGGCTTGCTGCGTGCCGGATACGGCAGGTGCGCCATTTATCGGTGGCGGAATGGTTTGAACTTCGGTGGGCACCTGTTGCTCAAGTGATGGCTCAGTTCCAATTGGTGGTTGCGGCGCTTCTTGCGCGGACTGTTGATTGGGCTGCTGGATTTCCGGTGTTGTCTGTTGCTGGGTTGGCGCTTGAGGTGCCTGTTGTGCTGTTTGCGCGTTAAAATACGTCAACGCAAACTGCACGCCAAAGATAATGATAATCAGGAGTAGAAGCGCGCCAAGCACAATAAAAATAACCTTCTTGTGCAGAAACCAGGGCTTCTGATCGGGCTCTTCCTCAAACATGTATGGCTCCGACGATGACGCGCCACTAATATTTGGTAATCCTGACTGAGTCGAATCGGACTGCGCGAACATATCCGGTGGCTCCTGTGGTAGTGACTGAGGCGTTGATGGTTGCGCTGCTGCGGGTTGCGCGACGGGTTGCGTTGGTTGATTTTCTTCGAACATATTTAAGAAATTATAAATTTTATGGACATCTATAGTATATACCCCAACTGACAATTAATAAACACCCACGAAGCCTGCCATTAAAATTATTGGTTACTATCTCGGTATATGATCTTGTCGGCAGTCATGCTTGAAGGAGAGTTTTCCTGCACAGACACCTGTACGCGAGCGTTTGGCGGAATATCCGTTATTTTTTTCTTCTCTTCGACTCCTTGTGCCTGCTGTCGCATGACCTGCGTTGATTCATTAATATAGAAATCAGAAGCAGCTCCACTGCTACTGAGACGAATGTGTATTATATTATTCTCGGATGATAAAAACACACCGTCATAAAAGGAAATTGTATTTGCCTGGACGGAAAGCTTCTGGGGTGTGGCCGTAGCCTGCTTTCGCTGGAATGTCAGAACTACTACTACGGCAACTACAAGAACAATACCCAATAATACAAATCCGCCTATAATAACTTTTTTATTCATACGCCATTAATCTTGTTAAGCACTCTTTCAATATGCTTTAAAGTTTGATGAGCAGTTCACTTTCATATAATCGGCCGTGTCATTCAAAGGACACCCCCACGATCTGTAGGCGGCTCGATAAATAATATTACAAGTGCCGTAATAGTTATCACTACCATTATTATTTCTACAGAGGTGCGAATCATCAAATGTACAATTTCCATCACTTAGTCTATTTGCGCACGTTTCGTTTCGGCCGTATGTGAGTATTAGTCCGAGCCAAAATTTCGCCTCATACGATGATCCACTCGTGTTTGAGGTAACAATTTTGTAATACTCTGCTGACAAACCGGTGAATGTATGGGATCCTGCGATCACGGAATTAACCTGTGAACAGCTATCAAAAACCGCATTACATCTATATAATATTGCACTGGATACCACATTGCCCACCTTGGCTGTGTAGGAAATTTTCCCAGATGAGGCATTATTTAAATCCGGCGTAACGGAAAGATTAAAATCTGCCGTTGGACACACAGGTGTTCCGCAGCTATTCGACGTTGCTCCTCCACCACAAGTAGAGCCATCATTTCCCAGTATACACGATCGTGTTTGCGTAACGTTGCTTGCACCGCATATCGGACAGCTTGGCGGATTCCATGCTGACCAGTATGCCGAAACACATGCGGGCGTATGGCAATCATTTGTCGCTGAGCCACTGCATGTAGTTCCGTCATTGCCAAGTATACACGATCGGTTCTGGATAACATTACTTGCTCCGCATGACGGACAGTTTGCTGGACTCCATGCTGACCAGTATGCCGAAACACATGAAATGCTTGTATTGCACGATTGGGATATTGACTCTCCAATCGCTTTATCCGGACTGATACAGCGTCCGGTTGCGGTGTCTGTAGTGTCTGGATCAGTGCACATTTTGGTTTGTATTCCTGTCGGTCCACAGGGTTTAGAGCATGTACCCCAACTTGTTGGCCAAATAGGACAGGCGCCCTTTGTGCAGGATTGGGATTTTGTGCCCCCTATCGCGGTGTCAGGACTACTGCACCGTCCGGTCGCACTATCAGCAGGATTGGGATCAATACATGTTTTTGTTTGGGTCCCGCCTACACCGCAATCCAGCGAGCATTCAGTCCAATCCGCAGACCACGATGGACAAGGACCATTGTCACAAGGAACCGTCTCACTTAATGCGCGCGTTACATTATCAGACTTCAAACACTCCGAACCACCGTTCGCCGGCGCGGGATTATCACATGTTCGTGCTTTTGTCCCGGCACCGCATACCTGCGAGCATGCACTCCATACAGACCAGCCGCCATTCTGATAAACTTTGAATGAAAGTTCACCGCTTCTAATTTCCTTGCCACGCCGATCAGCAGCTGTGAGCTTATATACATAATCCCCAACGGCGAGATTCGACAACGAAAAGGAATAATCAAAACGACCAGTGGATGTTCCCGGATTGTTTTTCGTTTCTATTAATGTTTCTGCGCCAGACTCAACTTTGTATAGTTTCACCCAGGAAACGCCGTCCACATCTGTCGCTGTACCGCTAATGATTCCAGTTGATCCGCGGTTGATAGCCGACGGCTGCGCCTGATCAAACACTGGCGAGGTGTTTGTGCGGAGTGAAATACCTTCTATTTTCTCTGTTTTAGATCCGCCACGTTTATCATGTGCTGTCGCTGTCAGCGTGTAGGTTCCATCTAAAAGGTCTTTGAGTGAAATGGTCGCCGTATAGGGTGCTGTAGAAATAGCACCAACCACCTTCTCCTCTGGCGATGAGCCATCCTTCTTCAAAGTATATTCAATCAATCTTATCGCATCACGGTTTGTGATGCTCGTATCCGCAGTATAACTTGGGTCTGCATCGAGATCGCTCGCAGTAAAACTAAGATTAAGATTTACGTCGGTCGCCTCCCGAACAATCTTTTTGCCGGTAGGATCATACGTTGTGGGACTTGTGGCGGTTGGACTATTAATTGTAATGGATGGATCCCTATTGACTGTTTTGGCATTCACTGTGAAATGAATCTCCTGTACGGTACGCTGGCCATAGTTATCCACGGCAGCAACAGTGAGCGTATTTTCTCCAACCCACAGGCTATTAATATCAAGATCAAATGAAACACCTGAGCCGCTAAAGTCTCCTATTGTGCTTATCAAGCTCACCAATGTCCCGTCGGGGTCATCAGCCCTAACGGTTATCGCTTTATTTTGATTCGGATCCCAATTTTCCTTAAACACCTGCCCTTCAAGATCGCCATTCACTGGGCTACCTTCATCATCCACCCCACTACCTTCAAAATGCTCCACGGCAGTAATTCGAGGCACAAGACTGACTGTCGCCTGCGGCAGACTACTTGCACATTTTCGGTTTATACACGATGCGGACTCACACTCATTGGGTGACGTGCATGATCCGCCCGCGGCTTTCAGCTTTGAATTATCCTGATTGCGCTGGTGAATAGCACATAATAAATTCTCAAGGCCGGCGATAGGCGACACTTTCAACAATTCCAAGTGAGAACAAAACTTTGCCCTGATCAGCGCGCTCACATTGGCTGGCGGAAAGAATTTATAGCTATAGGCATGCACGCCAGTAGTGCCGGTCGTGTTCACTGCTTTTTCAACGTCATTATTAAAACCTGTTGTCGCACCAAAACGTTTCGATGTGGCATTCCAGCATGTTGACGGTTCATAACCCGTTGGGTTACTCTCGGTACCAGGATCACACTGACTCACCCCGGTGAAATGATCCACTGTCGCACTGAGTGAGGGGTCATCGGGAAGAGGCGAAAAATTGAGCGCACCACCCAAATCGCGCCACGATGTCTGCCATGCGGAGATAGTTTGATTCTTTACAAATGATCCCGCGTCGATTCGCGGAAGTGATGCAACAGTGCTCAGTGCACTGCTCATTCTTTCCATGTCAATCATCCTCTGAAAATCGCGTCGGAGCTGACGGCCCAGCGAGCCAGTACCTGATTCTGATGGGTCAAATGCAATCGCTTGCGAAAAAACAATATTATCCAGAAGTCGACTCAAAATCTGCTGCGTCGCCGGCTGGGCATTTGTGTTGGTTGTAAAATAGTAGGCTGTGGGTCCAAAGGTATCATTTTCACTGATTCCCCTCAATACATTATTTAATTTCATTACAGTGTTGTCTTCATCCCTCGCAGTATTGGTGTCGTACGCAAGGACGTAGACGCCGTTTGCATCCTGTACTGCGGGGTATCCATTGACCGGACCGCGAAGCGAAGGAATCGCACGGAACGTCTCCTGATACCACTTGGTGATGGAAAACGTATTAACGACGCGTGCAACGCGCATCACGATAACATCTGACTTAATATCCTTGTTATCCTTCTCACTGCCAAGATTAGCGGTACTCGATGAATCGATTGGGATAATATATTCATAATCAAAATTGAGATTTTCCTGACGATGCGCCAACGGAATTGGCTGACCCAAGAGCGGAAGAACCGTACTCTCGGCGCCAGCACCCCTACAATACCACATCCTAAAATCAAGTTGCTTGTTGATGAAGGGTGCGTCACTCGTCTGCATGCCTACGGGCCAGGTATAGTCGCAGGCCTCGACAGAAATAGGGATGCGCTGAGTCAGGGTTGCGATTGTTTTTGTGCCGTCTGATTGTACTGCCGTGACGACGAGTGCGGCGCCGCTACCTGTAGTCTTTGCAGTTACCTCCTGTGATGTCCCGCCGTCAGCAGTCAATGAACCGTCAACAGCTACGGTTTGCCCTTTTTCAAGCTTCCATGTCACGGCTACGCCAGTCAAAGCAACCGATGCCCCGCTGCTGTCCTTTATAGCTACCTGATATTGATGCTGATTACCCTTTGTTTCGTCCGTCACACCCGGCTTAATGTCACCACGACAATCATTGCGAAGACAGAAGAAAACATCGGACGCAATACTTTTCGTCAGATCAGAAGTGTGAGCTATGCTCAGTGTTGTAATTGGCTGCACTGGATCTGGGTCTTCCAATGTGCTACCCAGAGCGGTTGCGCACTGTGATGTCAAACCGCTTTTCACCGCACACACCTTATACGTATACGACGTACCCCAATCCAGTCCTGCTACATCCGTACTGGGGTCATCATGTGGGGATGTCGCAACACTAAGAGGTCCGTACGAAGTATCAGTATCATTGACTCTTTTCCGAGAGATAGAATAGGTCGCACCCTTTCCACTGTTCGTATCTGTCCACGTGATGCGCATTCTTGGGTTTGTAGCGCCAGAAATCGGACCCGCGGAAAGATTAGCCGGCGCATTCAAGACGACGGGGGGTTCCTGTATGGTAACCGGATTGGAAGGGTCGGAATATTCGCTGTATGTTCGCCCGGCAATATCGGCATACACTGTCGTTACGATTCCGGAAATGAAATGCATGAACCAGTCAAAAAAATTCGGCGAGGAACGAGCAATGACTGACGTTGATGATGCTTCTGCTTTTTTTGTGGCTGAGCACTGATCGCCGTCATTGGCACCGTTACCATCCGTGTCGGCTTTGCATGGATTTGTTTCCCCAGAATCAACTTTTCCGTTGTGATTTTTATCTTCTTGCCCATCAAGCAAACCGTCTCCATCGGTGTCAGGATTATTTAGATTCATGCACCCCGATTTTGTTTCGATATCGTTATACACGCCGTCTTTATCATTATCACGTGCATTGGAACAATCCGGTCGCGACGAATCAAGTGGATATGGATCGATGCCATCGAGTAAACAATCACCGTCGGTATTTGGATTAAGCGGATTTGTTTCGCCAACATCAACTATGCCATTCTTGTTTCTATCCTCCTGACCGTCCAGAAGGCCGTCGTGGTCGGTGTCTGGATTTGTGGGATCGGTCTCGTCGTCATCGACTCGACCATTGCGGTTTCTGTCTTCCTGTCCGTCGAGGAGGCCATCGTTATCGGTATCGGGATCATTAGGATCTGGATCTTTGCTGTCCGGAATGCCGTCATGGTCAGAATCCTGTTCTTGACATATTCCATTCGTACATATCCCAGAAGTGCATTGGGTATTTAACGTACATGAACCCCCGGGAGGGGTTACGCCACCGCCACCGCCACCGCCACCTCCACCGCCACTGCCGGCAGTCTTTGCGGACATGACATTGCTGGGGGCGGAATCAC
>CAYJLM010000037.1:6464-11629 GCA_964370875.1 uncultured Gammaproteobacteria bacterium
TACCGTTGTCACACTTCTCGCCTTCATCTTCTTGGAGGGTACCGTCTCCGCAGTGGATTGGTATGATTCCACAATTCGCATCAGCACTACAGAAGGTAACGCCGGCTGCGTCCTGACATTCATATTTTCCTTGCGCTTTGCAATTCTTCGGCGACACGGTACAGCGCGCGGCACTGGCACACTGACTACAGAGTTTACAGTCATCGGTGAGTGAACAGCCGACGTCGGCACTGCAGACAACGGTAGCGCCGCCTCCACATGATTGCGCGCAGTAGAGAGTGTTGTCCGGCTTTTGACAGGTCAGAAGACCTTTTGCCTTGCAATCCTCTGTTGGGGTGGTCTTACAGCGCGGGTTGGCACTGCACGCGGGTACGCAAATCTTACAATCATCATTGATCGTACATTGGTTTGCCGATACGCAGACCGGATTGGCGGGTTCTCTGCAAATATGCTCAACAAGGTCGCAGATGAGCGGATCCTTGCAGTCGGCATTAGAATCACATCTGGAATGACATTTGTTTTCTTTGAAATCACACTTTGCGCCGGTAGGACATTCCCCATTCGCGCCACACGAGGGAAGAGTACAGGAGCTTGTACATAACGAACCGGCAGTACCGTTCTTCGTGCCATCATCACATTCTTCGTTGCGGTCAAGCTGGATAGTGCCGTCGCCACAGCGAGGAGCGACAACAACCTCGCCGCCACCGCCACTGCCGGCAGTCTTTGCGGACATGACATTGCTGGGGGCGGAATCACCGGCACAGTTGTGCGCGACAATTTGGTACGAATACGTGGTGCCGGCAGAAAGGTTGCCATTGGTGTGCTCCAGCTCTCCGGCGATAAGGGATGCGATGCCGATGTAGGTACCGTCGGACGCCATGCGCTGAACATAGAATGCGGTTTCGTTGTTTGAGGTATCATTCCACTTCAGATGAATGGCGCTGTCGGACAGTGTGGTTGCCTCAGTCATGACAGGGCTGCTTGGTCTGGGAACAAAGAGACACCAGGTCACAAGCTGTGTTGTTGCGTTGGCGACTTCTGAAAAGTCGGAAAGTCCAACAGCGTTGATTGCGGCGACTTTGTAGTAATACTTTTTGGATCGGCTCAGACCTTGGTCGAAATAGTTGTCAGAGCCGGGATCGAGTGTTTTGATATTGGTAAAGTCGATACCGTTTTCCGAGCGATACACATACACATTTCTCTCATTGGTTGAATGCAGTGTCCAGGTGAGGGATATTTCGGACGATGAGGATGCCGAAGCGGTCAGGTCCGATGGAGTGCCGGGACGCGTGCCCACGCCTGCCAGGGTACAGCGGGCAGTACATGTTCCTGTGCCATTCTGGGTACCGTTGTCACACTTCTCGCCTTCATCTTCTTGGAGGGTACCGTCTCCGCAGTGAGGAGGGATTCCATCAGATATGACACATATTCCTCCGACACAGTTTCCAGACAAACACTGATCGTCATTTGTACACGACCCGCCAATCGGTGCCTGTCTTGATGTTGTTGCGCTCGCAGTTTCGCTAGGCAAAGATTCATCCTTACAATTTGAGGCAATAATGCGATACCTATATGCTGTCCCTGGGGACAAAGTCAAATCGCGATACGAATATGTGTCGGTACCGACAACTGCGGGTATACCGATCACCTTCCCAAAAGTTGTGCTGGTTCCAGTTGCGCGCTGAAGCTCAAACGCGGTTTCGTTCGTTCCGGCCCGCTTCCAACCGACAGTGATCGCGTCAGCTGTTTGTGTTACCGCAGATACGTCCGTCGGCTTACCGACCGAGGCGGTGTCGGTACAAAAATTTTCATCTAATGTTGTTGCGTTAACGACATTTGAATACCCAGAGGGTCCGATATCATTTATCGCCCGTACCCGATACCAGTATCGCGTAAATGCGTTCAATGGCGTATCCGCGACCTCAACTTCATCATCTGCGCTAATATCTCCGAGAAGCTGTATGAAAGTTCTGCCGTTTGTGGAACGCTCAAGAATAAACCCTGTTTCATCATCTGCGCTATGCGTCCAGGAAATATTAATCTGATTCGTCGCTACTGTACCAATGGTAAGCCCCGTCGGTGCGGTTGGAACTCTTGGCTGCGTGCATATGCCTGCATTGCAGACACCTGAATTGCATGTTGCGCCAGTCGTACATACTCCCTGAAATGCACGAACCTTATAATAATACGATCCCGGATCAAGGCCCTGATCCGCATAGCTCTTTGGAGCTTTTGGCGAGTCGCCAATATAGGGAAAATCCTCATGCAGGCGAACATCATCCCAATATACCGTATCACCCGTTATGCCTTGTTGCTCATATGAAAGTCGCGAATGAATAGTATTCCCCAAAAGAGTTGCCGGAATACTCCATAATACTGATATCTGCTGCCATTCTCCATTCGCGGTAATTGTGCTTGAACTGGTGGTATTTGCATCCCATTCATGGTTTTCTGGACCATCTACATGCAGCAAAAGCGTTGCCCTTTTTCCAGTACCGGCTTTTACCCATACTGAGCCGGCGACTGTTTTTCCACCGACAGGGATCCCCGTATTGATGTTTGCAGCAATTCCGTAAAAATGATTAGCATTTATAACATTCCACCCGCTTTGCACACATGACCCGGTCGTATCCGTTGCGTCCTTCTCAGCAATCGGCCCCTGTATCACTACTTTTCCTGATGAGCTTCCGCCATGTGTTATGCTGGTATCCAGCGTCACCACAGCACACTGCGGTGCGATAGCATTGAATGAATTCACCCCGCTTTCAAAGCCACCGTTCACCACAAACTCTTTTGCCCGATACGTTTCAAATCCGTCATACTGATCGGGGTCGGTATACTCCCAGTCAACTGTTGCGCTGCTGCCCGATGATCCTGCGTGCAGATTGATTGGTTTCACACCCGTCGATATCGCGTACGCGTTATAGGCGCCCAACCGGAACAGATCGGCAAATGTCGCGCTCGTGTCCTGCCACACGGAGGAAATCCATTTTTTTGACTGAGAAGCAAACGAAAGTAGATGCTGTATTGTTTGCTGGGATTGCGTGATTTTACATTGTTCTATCTTGCGATTTTTCTTGGAACAATCTGCGCCATCTGCGCACGTTGAGTCAGAGCCCGTGCATTGCGTCCCTGCACCGCTACATGTTGAATTCGGTCCCGTGCATTTCGCACCATTCGTGCACACAGCGCCAGGCGCAGTGCAAATTTCACCGGGAAGCGTGCATATCGCACCGCCGTCATCGACGCACTTTCCAATAGTATTGTCGCTCGATGCTGACTTAATATCCTTACCAATACTGATCGCGTATTTTTTCTGCATCGAAAGCAGGGATGTTGGACTAAAATGCGCAAGAGTTTTTGCGGCATTCCCCTTTCCTATCGTTTCAAATGCATATGTTCCCTCCACCGCCGGAGCGAGATTGAAATTTTTTCGTACCGACTCCTGGTCAACCAGCTGATTGAATGTCACGGAGAAAATAGAATTCTGACGAATCGCACTTCCCTGTGGTTCGATCCTTTCAACCACGAGACAGCGCGGCTGCTGCGCACATTGACCCGCGACACACCGCAGTGTCGCACACTCATCCCCGTTTGCACACGATTCGCCTAATTGCTTCGTTCCCGGTATACAGATGCCGTTCGCGCATCTGTTTGACTGACACTCGGTGTTAGCGGCGCACGTGGCGCCAATCCGTTTCAGTGTTGGCGAACACACGCCATTGATGCACAGCGCGTTGGCGACACACTGCTGGTCAAAGGTGCATGCCTGTCCGATAGCGGCCGTTCCTTGCGCACACCGACCATCGGCCCCGCACGCACCTGAAAAACATTCGTTATTGTTTTTGCATGCCGCGCCAGTCCCCTTGCGAAGCCCCGTCGAAAAACTCCATGAATAGGTGCACTGCGCGACCGTCTGTTCGCATGATCCTGTCGGCCGACATGAACCGTCTGCACAACAGCTATTGCCATCTCCGCATTGATTTGCCTTGCATGCTCCTTGCGTAAAAACCGCCGGATTCGTCAATGTATTGTCCGCACGAATGACACGGATTGTGCTCTGTATTCCTGAAAAGGACGGCACCGATGAGATAACAATCTCATTATCATGCCAACCGTTTTCCTCAACCACGGCATCGGTGGTGCCAAACGTAACGCGCCCCTTTGCAGAGCCAAATCGTTCACCATAAATATGGACAGCAATGCCAGTCGGTCCGTTATCGGGGGTCATCGCACAGATTCCCGGCGGCGCGACAGCAGTGGTTATGGTAAAATCCAGATCCTTTATTGGTGCTCCATCGGCAGCTTTTATTTTCAATTTATTCAACCCATTTTTTGCGCCCGCCGGAACTTTAATGATAATCGACGAATCGCGCCACCATGCCTTTTGGCACTGTGGTAAAAACTGTGTATCCGCCTTCACTTCCTGTCCTCCTTGAACAAAACTCACTGTCCCGGGTACGGTACCCAATCGGTTTCCGGTGATCGTCACGTATTGGCCACGGCCACCCGACTGAGGAATGCTCCGCTCAATCGTGGACACGAAGCTCCCTGCGGGCGCTTGTGTACTTTGCTGCGCGTGTACGACAGAAAAGGCAACGAAAAAGAATGCCGCCACGCCGATGCAGAGCCCATACGCGATCATTCTTTGATGTATTGCAAATCTTGTCATTGCTATTTTTTTGGTGAATAGGTAACGCCGGGCCCATTGCAGGGATTATAACAATTTTGGTACACATCCGAAACCGGAGATTTCACGACCGGTGTATACGTCGCGGAAGTCTTGAAGGGTTCATGAAGGAGCTGCGCGCGTGTCTGTTTGTCGGTAAACGAATGTTTGCTGGACAACCAATAATTCAACTCCTGACTAAATCCGATTGTAGATACATTCAACGTCGTTAAGTCCATTAATTTTGAAAATACAACATCAACCGGCGCAGTTAAACTCACGCCACTTGCATCCCGTCCCGGCTGAATAGAAAGAACAGCCGGCGGGGTGGTCTCCTTTTCCGCCGTGCTTGTGAAATTCCAATAAAAATCATCTTTCTCGGCCCCATCGCTCTTTCCGTTACGCGCTGCACCGTTTACGCCGCCGCCGTCAAGCGAGTTTCCCGATGCATCCACAATTCCCGTATACGGAAACGACGCCCTGTTCGGATTATCCC
>CAYJLM010000038.1:0-2845 GCA_964370875.1 uncultured Gammaproteobacteria bacterium
GCGTAGGACTCACATCTGCTCGCGGTAGTTGTTTTCCAAAACAGTGTTATCGAATCGTCGGGATTGATAGTGTCGACTGAGACATGATCAGCCGCAGGAGAGGAGAATGTAAATTCATCAATATCGACTCCTTGCACGGCAGCTGCTGCGTGGTGTGTTGGCCCGTTCGTAAATAAAAGAGCTCCCATGATAACAAGAAGTGCGAAAAAGTTTTTTGTATTCATATGATTCTCATGAATTACGAAACCTGTTCTGTTCGGGTATTTCTTCCTCGCGGCCGGATATTTTTCTGCTGAAAAATTCCTTAAACTCGTCCCGTCGGACTGCGTATGCCCCTGCGGAGAAACACCCAAACAGGAGTTTCGCAATTCAAAGTAATTTTGTCGTTTTGTTCGATATACGAAGCTTATTTTATCTTATACAACGTATCATATTATCCTCAGTCATTCAATGGGGTTCAGCCATTTAATAAAATGGTGTATACTTGGGGTATAAGAAATTATTATTTTTTTATGTGGAAAAAATTTGTTCCGCTTTTTGTTGTTTTAGTATTAGCGATTGTCGGCGTGGGCGCATGGCTCGCCGTGCAACCGTCGCAAACGCCCGTAGCTGATATAAGCCAGCAGGCGCAACCAGTTGCAGAGCCAAGCACGCCTCAACCAGTGCAGGCAGAACCCGGAGGCGGTGGTGAGGTTGTGAGCGTTCCTCCAGTGCCGGTAACATCAGAACAGCCGGTTCCCGCAACTGCTCCGGTCGACGAAAAAGAAAGCGTAAAAGAGCTTGCAGAGCCCTCAGCCGCGCCCGTTCCTGTCTCTGCCGGGGGTCCGACCGAGACAGTGCCGGTAAGCCAGCGTGTTGTTCAATACGATGGGGCGGCATTTTCTCCTAACATGCTAACCGTCAAAAAAGGCGAGACGGTTACGTTCGTGAACAATGGGAAGAATCCGATGTGGGTTGCATCGGCAATGCATCCGACACACACCGCGTACCCTACAAAGGGCGGGTGTCTTGGGAGTACGTTTGATGCGTGTAAAGGATACGGTACGGGGAGCTCGTGGTCATTTACTTTTGATGAAGTCGGCTCATGGGGATATCACGACCATCTGAACGCAAGTGCGTGGGGGAGGGTTGTGGTAGAAAGGTAATTGAACGATATCATGAAATCAAAGCTTTTTTTCTTCACGGCACTGGTTTTTTTGTGTACGTATTTGTTGGGTATTTTTGCGACCGCGCAAATGACCTCTGTCGCCCCCGTTTTAGTGCGCACAGCTCAAGAGGCGAATTGGTCGTTGGTGCTTTTTCTCCTTCTTTTTTTCAGCGCGACGGTATTTTTTCTTTTGCTGTTTTATATAACAAAAAAAGGGGGCGTCTACAGAGTGGTCTTCACCCTTCTTGTCGTGTTGGGATTGATCAAGCTTTTTGAGCTCGTGTTTCCTTTTGGGTTTAGTAGTGTGCTGGCACTAATTTTTTTAGTGGGATTCTTTCTTGTACCCGCCGTGTGGACACACGACCTCATCGTAATTCTTGTTTCCGCCGGGTTAGCTCCCGTGTTGAGCAGTCAATTTTCAGAGCACACAGCAACCTTGTTGCTTATTATTCTTTCGGTGTATGATATAATAGCAGTGTTTGTAACGCGGCACATGATGACGCTTGCCCATGAGATGATCCGTCACCAAGCAAGCTTCGCACTATTTATTCCGGAGCGAATAAGAGATTTTGGTGCGAATATCGCATCAGTTGTGCCCGGGGCAGGATTTCTTATTGTTGGCGGAGGGGATGTGGTGTTGCCGCTTATAGCTCTCTCAACCGTTGCCCGGACAAGCATGACAGTAGCGCTCTATGGCATGGCGGGCACGCTCGTCGGACTCTTTATAAATCATTTATTCCTTACGCTTTCGCGGCGACCTCTTCCCGCACTGCCGCTGTTAACGATTGGCACGCTTGCGGGTATTCAAATAGGATATTTTTTTACATAGGACATACACACATGGCACACCGACTCAGAAAATTCATTATTCCTTTTTTCTTGGCGCTCATATTTTCAACAACAGGATTTTCGTGCACGCTCTTTCAGCCGAAGGAAGCGGCGCAGGAGGCGGGGCGCCCCATCGCCGTGACAATATGGGGTGTGTTTGACGACGAGGGTTCATTTGACTCTCTTATAGGGGCCTACCGCGCTCAGCATCCCAACGTTTCGATATCGTATCGAAAGTTTCGGCTTGAGGAATATGAAAATGAAATCATTCAGGCGCTTGCCGAGGACAGAGGGCCGGACATTATTTCGCTTCCCAATACGTGGGTTGACCGGTATGTTAATAAGCTGCTTCCCATGCCACCCGTGATGCGCATTGGGTTTCAGGTAACAAAAGGCACCATTAAAAAAGTAACCGAATCCGAGATTCGACAGATTCCCGGATACGCGCCTCAAGATGTTCGCGCCGCATTTTTGGATACCGTCGGCGAGGATGTTATCCGTCCCGTCAATGAAAAAGAGGCAATTCTTGCTTTGCCGTTTTCCGTCGATACGCTTGCATTGTTTTATAATAAAACACTCCTCCGCAATACGGGCGTGATTATCGGTCCGCCAAAGTACTGGGCGGTGAGTGATGATGATCCGGAAGGCCCACAGAAGAAAGCGCTGTTTCAAGATTTCGTATCTCAGGTACAGAGTGATCGGTTGACGATTGTCGATCCTAATACAACACAGATTATTCAGTCGGGCGCCGCCTTTGGCGCGGCAAAAAACATTCAGCGCGCACCCGATCTCGTAGCAACGCTCATGATGCAGAACGGCGCGCAGATGAATGCGAACGGCACGGTTAATTTTGACTATGCCCCCAACGAG
>CAYJLM010000038.1:2855-11247 GCA_964370875.1 uncultured Gammaproteobacteria bacterium
GGTCGACGCACTTCGGTTCTATACAGACTTCGCGTCGCCCGTAAAAGAAGTGTATACCTGGAGCGAGGATATGCCCGACAGCTTGGAGGCATTCGCTCAAGGAAGAACCGCGATGTTTTTTGGCTATTCATATCACGCGCAGCAGCTTCGCGCTCGTGCGCCACAGCTGAAGTATGGCATTGTTCCTGTTCCGCAAATCAATCCGATTCGGCCGGCGGTCATGGCAAACTATTGGGTGTTTGGCGTGTCAAAGAAGTCGCAAAACAGCGACTACGCATGGGACTTCTTGCGCTTTTCAACCGAAGCTCAAAATTTGAAAAATTATTTGACTGCGGCAAAGCGTCCAACAGCCCTGAAAGCGCTGATTGAAGAACAAAAGACAGATCCTGACCTCGAACCATTCGCGTCCCAGCTCCTATTTGCGCGCAGCTGGTATCACGGGAAAAATCCAACATCGATGGAACAGGCATTTCTAGATATGATTACCGATGCTCTAGGGGCAAAAGGCGCAGCAGTCGATGAGGAACGCGCGAAGCTTACAACGGCAATGGAAAAAGCACAGCAAGTAATCCAAAACGGATGGTAGGTTTTAAAACATGCAACAAAAAGAAAATAATTTCGCATATATTGACGGGGCCAATCTCCACAAGGGTATTAAAGAACTCGGGTGGACCATTGATTATAGGCGCTTTCGAACGTTTCTTCTTGAAAAATACGGCATTAAAAACGCATTTCTTTTTATTGGATTTATTGCTGTAAACACCCATCTCTATCGCGACCTGCAAAATTGTGGGTATACTCTAATCTTTAAACCAACTCTTCCGAACGGACACGGAGAAATCAAGGGGAATTGTGATTCGGAACTTGTCTTGCAGGCGGTGTCCGATATGTACGAAAGGTGCTATGATAAAAGCGTGATTGTAAGCGGAGACGGCGACTTTGCATGCCTCGTTCATTTTTTAAAAGAGAAAGGGCGTCTTAAGGCGGTGGTATGCCCAAATCATAAGAAGGCCTCGGCGTTGCTTCGTCGAGAATCTTCAGACGCTATCATTTTTCTTGAGCGGCTAAAAGGCCGACTCGAACATAAGAGAAATGATGACTAAAATGAAAAAGCCCCGCTGCGCGACGGAACGCACATGGGAGCTTTTTCGTAGTGATACCTTAATAATACAGGGCAAGAATACAGATGTCAAGAGTAAAACAACGCCAAGCAGTATTTTTTCTCACGCTTTTGGGCGGGGGCGTCCTTCTTTTGGTCGCAAGTTTTTTCTTTCCCGACAGCGTCAGCGCACAGATACCATCAGGAGGCATTATTCCGCAATGTAACTGGGCGGGCGGGCAAACATACGGCCTGGGTGCTTTCGTTTTGCTTGCCTCAAACATCATGAAGCTCATCTGGGGAATAACCGGAAGCTTGGCGCTCCTTATGTTTGTTTGGGGTGGATTTCAATGGCTCACAGCAGCAGGGGAAGAGTCGCGGGTAAAAGCGGGGTGGGACACCTTTATCAACGCAACGATTGGCATTGCTATTATTCTTGGCAGTTGGGTGATTATCAATACTGTCATTTTGTTTTTGGTAAGCCCCCCGGGGACATTTACAGCCGCCAAGCTTTTTGACCGTGCGGACTGGGCAACTATCGCGACCGAGAAAAATACCGTATGCATCGACAGTGCCAATCTGGCGAGGGGGTATGTGCCACCGCCACCGGGTGTTGCACCAAGCAGTACAGCAACTCTTACGCCCGGAGGTGGCTGGGAACCAACAAAGTGTTCGGATTTACCATACGGAGTAATGACCAGGCAGGCAGGAGCAGGGGAAACCTGTAGTAGTGTTTGCCTTGAATCGGCAAAAGGAAAGGGGCCCGGAATAGCAGTTGATGGGGCGGTTGATATGAGGGCAATGACGGGTTCAATTGAAAAAGGGTGTTGTTGTCAGCTTTCAGTGAGAAATGTGGGTGATGGGTGTGGTCTGAACGCCCCAGCCGCAGCGACCGTTCCGATCCTTGGCGGTATCGGAGGGGGCACGCCTGGTTGTGGGTGGGATCAATACTGTGATCAGACCAACCCGCAAAAGTGTAAGAAAAAGAAAGATGATGGCATTGAGTGCAAAGAAGACGAGGAGTGTAATACGGGGGATTGTAATCAGTCCAGTAGTCCGCCAAAATGCGGCACACCGCCAGAGAGCGCCACGGTGGGCGTGTGCTGTTATAATTTTTTGCGAAAAAGCGGAATTGCGGACCTCTATCATACATGGAAAGCAACCGTGGAGTCGCCCATCTCTGAAACGGACTGTGGAACAAGAAGTCCTGCGGGCGGCAAAGACTCGTATTGGGATAAGCGTTTTTGTAGCGGCGAGGGAGTAACGGCAAGAGCATGCGGTGAAGAAAAAACTTTTTCAGGATCCCCCCTTACTAGTGGATCTAAATGGAAAAAACCATCCAGCGAGGATCTGAAAAACAACCTTCCAAATGTTATATGCAAAAACAAATAAGAAAAAGGAAATAATGTGGTCGAGATTTATTGTCTTGAGTGAGAATGTTGTAATATAGGGCGGCGTATGAAAAATAAAAAACATACATCTATCGCGGTGCAAAAGATTTCCATGATTTTTTTTGTTCTTTTTTCTTTGGTTTCGTCGACGGCTGTATTTTCCGCAACATGTCCCAACACGTCGGCAACACCTGATGCCAACGGAATTTTTCAAATAAAAGAGAGGGGTCTTACGCGAATATGTGCGACGATTTGTCCAGAACAAGGCGGCACAGCAGGTCCGGTAGTAGCTGATGAAGGAAGCACTCGTGTGTGTTGTTGCAAGTCGACGGGCGGAACAACCTCGTCAAAACCAGGGTCTAAAGCGATGACGCCGGGCGAGGCATCACTGGTGGGTCCGCCCGGTACGGTCAAATTCGATAATCCGCTAGGAGCTGAGTTAGACCTTCGCCTAATCGCCGGGAATGTCATCAAGGCCGTACTCGGCATCATCGGATCGGTTGCGCTGGTTATCTTTCTCTATGGCGGTATTCAGTGGATGGTGGCGATGGGGGATGATACTAAAATTAAAAAGGGATTGGATACCATGATCTGGGCCGGGCTTGGCCTCGTCATTATATTTGGCAGCTACGTCGCGGTGCAGTTCCTTCTTAGGACATTATTAGGATCATAGCGGTATGACGGGGAAGAAAATAAGAAAAATTAGGCTTGATACTATTTCGATAATTTTTATCGTTTTTATTGCGGCAGTTTATTTCATGCCTTCGCAAGCAGAAATGGCAGGACCAGACCTGGCAACATGTACAAATGGATTGCCGCTCTTTGCTCCAGTTGCCGACCCGTCTAACCCAGACAAAAGTGCACAATGCGCTAGTCAGTGCACGGCCAATGGCTACGGAACACCCCTGTGGAATAAAGATGGATATCAAATCCCCGACGGGCGAATTGCGCATTGCTGTTGTAAGGACAAAATAGTGGCAGTACCTGCGGGGCAACCCCCAGCTGCTTGTTTACCAGGCAGTACCGATTTGTGCAACCCTCTCGGGTCAGGGTTTAACGACCCGAAAGAGATCCCCACTCTTATCGGTAATGTCATAAAGGGTCTCTTCGGTATTATTGGGACCATAGCGTTGATTATGTTTATTTTTGGTGGTTTTTTGTGGATGACGGCATTCGGCGAGGAGGGCAAGATAAAAAAAGGATGGGATACGATGATCTGGGCGGGGATGGGTCTGGCGGTGATATTTGGCAGTTATATCGCGGTTGATTTTATCCTGAAGGCCATCCTGGGCAGCTAAGTAGAACCTGCGCGGTTGAGTACGGTTCTAGGCGCCGGCGAGGAACGGAGTAAGGCGTATATGAAATACGCCGTCGAGTACCACAGTCGAGCAACAACGAAACGTGCCAACCGCGCAGGTTCTACAAATTTGACACTGAAAACAAGGACATTGTATAATAACTATGTGAATAAGCACCCTATAAATTAAGTGATACTGCGCTCAAAGCTTTTTGCTTGTGCCGCACATCACAGGAGAAATACTATGATTGAGAATATGAAAAGAAAAGCGGCAACAGTAGGCATCGTTGCCTTTATGATGCTCGGCGCATTGGGCGCGCCGCTCATGACAAGTGCACAGTCACCGGTAAATCCTTCCGATTTTGGATACAACAACATTGGACAGTATTTCGGACAGGAAAAAAACGCAACCTTTAATACGCTTGATGTTGGATCATATAAAGATCCGCGTGAACTTGCGCGAAACATTATTAATATCATTTTAGGATTCCTGGGTATCATTGCCGTTGTCATTGTTCTCTTTGCGGGATTCCAGTGGATGACCGCCGGTGGAGAAGAAGAAAAAGTCAAAGAAGCACAGCAGCGCCTTATCCAGGGAGCAATCGGCTTGGTACTCATTGTCGCCGCATGGATGATTGCCTACTACGTCATCGACCAGGTTGTCGGCGCAGTACAAGGGCGAGGATGATCTTATTTTAATATTATAAATTAATAGTGATATTTTCTGGCCCCGATTTAGGGGGAAAGAATCATCACGGGAGAAATACTATGATTGAGAATATGAAAAGAAAAGCAGCAACAGTAGGCATCTTTGCCTGCATGATGCTTGGCGCGCTGGGTGCACCGGTTTTGGTTGGCGCGCAGTCACCGGTAAATCCTTCCGATTTTGGATACAACAACATTGGACAGTATTTCGGACAGGAAAAAAACGCAACCTTTAATACGCTTGATGTTGGATCATATAAAGATCCGCGTGAACTTGCGCGAAACATTATTAATATCATTTTAGGATTCCTGGGTATCATTGCCGTTGTCATTGTTCTCTTTGCGGGATTCCAGTGGATGACCGCCGGTGGAGAAGAAGAAAAAGTCAAAGAAGCACAGCAGCGCCTTATCCAGGGAGCAATCGGCTTGGTACTCATTGTCGCCGCATGGATGATCGCCTACTATGTCATCGACCAGGTTGTCGGCGCGGTACAGGGGCGAGGATGAGAACATCTTTGACGAACATGGTTCCCAGAATTTTTTCTACGGATAAGAAATTTTCTTATGTCGCAATTCTCGCATTCACTTTTCTTGCATCACAAGCAAGTGCGTTGACGTCGGCAGGGACTGGCCTGGAGGCGACAGCGAGACAGGCAACACTAAAGGTTGGCCAGACAGTTCCGCAGTATGTTGGCGCTATTATCAGTGCGATTTTGGGGATCATTGGCGTGATATTCCTTATTCTCATCGTATACGGCGGGATACAATGGATGTTGGCAGAGGGCGATGAGAATAAGGTGGGAAAGGCGCGTGGATTTATTTTTCACGCCATCATAGGGCTGATCTTGGTATTTTCTGCCTACGCAATAACGAACTTTGTTGTCAATATTTTGACTACACAATCCATACAGTAGCGTATGCCAACGGTCAATCAGCAAATTATTCAAAATACCCTGAACGAAACGCGTAATCTAAGCGGGTATGCTGATAAGTCGCTTCCCGAGGCGGTTGGGAATGTTATCTTGGCCGCCATTAGCATCCTCGGGGTGGTGTTTATCATCCTGATCGTGTATGCGGGCTTCAAGTGGATGCTCGCGCAGGGTGAAGAGCAAAAGACAAAGGAGGCGCTGGGCCTCATCACCAATTCGATTATCGGACTTATTATTGTATTGGCCGCATATGCCATCTCGTACTTCGTTATCAGCGCGCTCAAGGCAGGAGTATAGCATGGACGCCCATCACAGGATTGGGAAAGGCGCCGGTTTTCTTGCGCTCGCATTGGGAATAGGTGTGTTTGTACTAGGTATCTGTATCGCCGGGCTTAATACCTTTGCGCTAACAGCGCCAGTCCTTGAAAATCTTAACAACGCCAGCTTGCCCGCGTGGGGTACTGGCGCCCAGACAAGCATTGCCACCGTCGTTGGTAATATTATTTTTGCGGTACTTGGGTTGCTCGGTGTTATTTTTACTGTACTATTGATATACGGAGGGTTCTTGTGGCTTACGAGTGCGGGTGAGGAAGAAAAGGCAAAGAAAGGTACCGGACTTATTTTTAATGCCATTATCGGCGCGCTTATCGTGATTGCGGCTTATACCCTTACTTATTTCGTTTTGCAGAAGCTTATCGGAGCGGTGACCGCAACGCCAACACCGTAAGAATATGAATACTATGTCAAGACTAAAACGGTGTGTTTCGATAGTGGGACTGCTTAGCATGCTCGCGTTTTTCATTACGGTGCCGGTCTTTGCGGGAGAGACGCCAATAAATAATGCGATTCTTGGACCAGGGTCGGAAACCAAGACACTTTTTAATCTATTTGAGCCGGGAGGGTATACAGAAATAGTAGCGCCAGGAACTCTGGTGTACAATATTATCGCCATTGTTTTAGGATTTCTTGGTGTCTTGTGTGTTGTCATGATGATGTATGGCGGGTTTTTGTGGATTACTGCCGGGGGTGAGGAGGACAAGGCGAAGAAGGGTACCACGATTCTGTTCCAGGCGGCTGTCGGCGCGGTTATCGTGTTTGCGGCGTATACAGTGACGTACTTTGTTCTTGTTCAGCTTGGCAGTGCGGTTATAAAATAGGTTGTATGAAAAAAAACACACTAACATTGTTTCTTGTCATGGCTTTTTTTCTTGGCGCGGTGAGCATGCTTTTTGCAGGGCTTCCGGTATACGCGGATCGCGAACCCGTTGATATTGGCAACCTTACTCACGGGAACTTAACGCAGTTCAATTGGCTGACTCGTGGGTTTGGGGTTACTAATTACGGAGGTGTTATTCAGCCGGGCACGCTTGTCCAGCGTCTTACCGCAATATTTTTTGGCCTCCTGGGAACGCTTGCCGTTGTCATGGTGATGTATTCTGGATTTCTGTGGTTGACCGCCGGAGGCGAGGAAGATAAAACAAAAAAAGCTACGACGTTGTTATTTCAGTCATTTGTTGGCCTTATCATTATTCTTGCTTCATGGACGCTGACCTACTTTGTATTGGAACAGCTCACACGTGCGGTGTTGAAGTAGCCGCTGTTTTAAGATACTGAACTTATGTTTTGGTATTCCTTCCTCGCGGCCGGATATTTTTTTGCTAAAAAATTCCTTAGCCTCGGGCCGTCGCCCTGCGGATGCCCCTGCGGAGGAACACCTAAACACAAGTTTTGCACTCAAGGGTCGTCACTTACTAGCGAGGAAGAGAAAGGATAGCTATCTCATCGTCGTGATAGAGTTCTTTCAGTCCGGGTAGCTCCCGGATTTTTTTTGTTGGCGCATCTTTAAGGTGGGTGAGAACGATAATATCAGAGCCGAAGGACTGAATCGCCGCGGCGAGTTTTTGCTGTTCTTGAGGCGGGATACAATTTTCAGGAAGCGAGATGTCGTCCTCTGTCTTTTTGTCACCGCGTGCCGCCTGCTCAGATGCAAGACAGATCGAGCGATATCCGTAGAGGTCGGCCAGGTCACGTCCCTGCTCCATGGTCGCATAGTTTTCCGCAAGCGGTCTATTGGTTTCGAGTAAAAACCGTGCGTCAAGACCGGAAATATATCGGTTGTGCCGGTTGTGATAAAAAAATGCGGGAAAGTCATCCCAGCGATTATGGAATACAAGGGAGTTGTCCGGTGTGTGTTGCATGAGCCATTCCATGCCATGCACATATTGGCCAAAGCCGTATCCTCCCTTGAAGATAGATATGAGCTGAAGGATGTTTGTTGCGATGATTGCCGGAATCATGACTATTAAATAGGCAGTTGCAAGCCCTTGGGGGGTATAGATCACGGAGATGTTTTTCTTGAGAAAGTGCAAAAATCGCACCCATTGTCCTTCAGCCAGAACAGGAGAAAGAACATATGCGCAAAAAAGCGTTGCCAGCGGCGCGAAATATTCCCCATACCTGCGCGATTTCAATGTAAGAACAGCAAACGCAACTGAAAGCATGCAGAGGAGCCAATCCTGCCATGTGCGCTTTGGCAAGGATATTTTGAGATAAGAAGAAAAAAGGTCTGGTAACAAGAATATACACAACGCAAAAACAAGTACCATCAAGGTGGGACCGTGCGCCGGAATGAATGACATGCCTGGTGGATACCACTCTGATCCAACAGGAATATCTGAGATGATATTCAGTACGGCTATTTTTATCGTTTGTACCCAATAGAAGTGTATATTGGTTGGAAAGTATGGATTGAGAATGAGTCCTGCGGCAGCACCTGAAAAAGAAGCAAGAGGGATTGATGTGTGCTTGCGTAAAAAAAGAGCGTGAGAAAAAGAAAGAATATATTTCCAACAATATTGAACCCTGTCAGAGCTCCTTACAAAAGAAACAAGAGACCACTGTGAGTTGTCGGGAAGAGAGGCGGCTGTCAGCGCGATCCACGCAAGCATGGCCATCATGGGCATGAGTGGCC
>CAYJLM010000039.1:0-9874 GCA_964370875.1 uncultured Gammaproteobacteria bacterium
GTCTTAAGAGCGCACAATACTGCATTTTCAATAAGCAATACAGTAAAGACGAGTATTTTTCATTGCGGAGAAAAATCGTGGATCACATGATAGGGACAAAGGAATGGGGAGAATTTTTTCCAGTCGAGTGTTCGCCCTTTTGCTATAATGAGACCCTCGCGCAAGATGAGTTCCCTCTTACGAGAGATGAAGCATATTCGAAAGGGTACACATGGCAAGACAACATTCCTGTGACTTCAGGAAAAGAAACCATAAAGGATATACCGGACAGTGTTCACAATATTCCCGATTCTTTTACAAATGAGATATTGGCATGCGAACGATGTAATCGTAACTACAAAATAATTGATCGGGAACTACGGTTTTATAGGATGAACGGTATCCCCATCCCTCACGCTTGCTTCTTTTGCAGAACTGCCGATTTATACGCCAAGCGAGGCCCGCTACGGCTGTGGGAGAGATCGTGTATGTGTGAAAGCACTGAACATGATCATGCGGGTAAGTGTATAAACGGATTTGAGACGAACTATGCCCCTGACCGTCCGGAAATAGTGTATTGTGAGTCATGTTATCAAAAGGAGGTTGTTTAATATTCTATGTCCTTCGTCAATACATTGCCCTACATCAGCAATCCGATTGAAGAGTTTGGAGATTTTCAATGCGTGAGTTATGAAAAGGATATTTACCCGCTGGTCAAGGGCGAGACAAAGGAATCAGAGACGCGTTTTTTTGTCGATTTGATTGAGAAGAGGAAACTCAAAAAAATTCTTGATTTTGGCGTTGGTGGAGGTATTGAGCTGAGCGGTATTATTGAGATGCTGGCGAGAGATGGGTATGCGTATGAGCGTATTGAGGCGAATGAAGTACAAGAGGATTATATTCTCCGTGCCCACAATCTATTTGCCGCAAAGAAGCAGAACGTTATTATCCATAAGGCAAATTGGCTTGATCTTCCAAGCGCAACTCCGGATTATGACGCTTTTTTTGATTTTTCTTTTCTAACAGGAAATTCATTAACGCTAATTGGCGGCGGCACTCGGGAATATACGAAACGAGCACAGCAAAGTATCGTAAGCAAATTCGCACAGCTTATTAAACCCGGCGGCTATCTCTTTATCGATTCGCGAAACTACGACTACATCCGTTCGTTAGTTAATCTGCCAAAGGAAAAGATTCTAGAAAATTTTACGTTTGATTACAGTGTATACTATCACGGATTTGGTGACCGTGTTGTTATGTTTCCCGCATATATCAGTGATACACTGGTAGTCCTCCATTTCTACGATAAGGAATCAAAACAATGGTGCAAGTGCGATGTGTTTCCTATCTATCAAAACGACATGATCGATATTCTAAGCAAGGATTTTATAATCGAGCGCATCTATCACGATTTTTCAGAAGAGCCGAAAACAAAAAGTTTGTTCGTTCAGTACCTTGCTCGGAAGAAATGAAAAGAACCCGGAAGGTACGGGGTTCTTTTGTGCGTGTTTATCGATACGCATCTTTTCTGTTTCGGAATGAGTGAAGAACGATATCCGAATTTAAAACATCATAGCGAATGCGATAATCACGGATTCGTAGTCTAAAGATACCCTCGCCATTTTTAAGACCCTCAAGTTTTTTGATGTCGTGTTCTTTCGCGGTATTGTATGGATCTGACTCAAGAATGTTCTGTGCGCGTTCAATGATTTCTCTTGTTCTTGGTTCCTTCTTTGTACATTTTTTAACATCCCTCAAAAAGAGTGAAGTAGTCTGAAGCGAATAGTGACGTGGCATGCCGTATTGTGCTAAGTGAGTTTCGCGAGAAGTAAATCAAGCGACTTTGTCTTTCCTGTCATGTATTCCTTGTATCCTTTTTTGATGTCCCTCTTGAGTTGTGGATCGCTCATTTCAAGCCAGTCCTCAAAGTCTTCAATCCCAAGAATGCCAGCAACAGGAATGCCATCCTTTTCAAGTATAAAAGTTTTTTTTTGCAGATATGCTTGCCTGACAACACCGCCAAGATTTATGCGAGCATGAGTAATCGGAATTGAGTGGAGTTGCGTGCCATGCGCCATATTGATATTGATTAGTATTAATCAGAGTTAATCAATGGGTAGTATACTGCCGGAGAATATCGTAGTCAATAGAAAAACAAAAAAACCGCTCTAAAGCGGTATTTTTGTGTGCCTGCCTTCGGCTTATGTATTAGCCGAATAGGACTGACGCTCTACAAGCACCTGTTTACTATAGCTGAATTCTAAGCAGTGCCCAAGAACTGATGTGGATAACAGTGTTATTTTGTGAAGCGGGATTCAACAACAGACCAATCTATCGCCTTCATAAACGCGTCAATGTAATCAGCGCGTTTGATGCCGTAGTCGGTGATATAGGCGTGCTCAAAGACATCCATGATGAGAAGGTTTGTCATGCCGGCACACAGACCAACATCGTGCTCATTGACCCAGGCATTACGGAAGGCCTGGGTTTCGTTATCTCTCATCAAGACAACCCATCCGATACCGCGCATTGCGCTGGTTGCTCTGAAGTCTTTTTCCCATGCTTCGATACTGCCATATTTCTCAATAAGCTGAGCGTGGAGATTTGAATTCTCGCTCAATGGCGCACCGCCATTCTTCATATTGCCAAAATACAATTCGTGAAGGCGCATGCCATTATACTCCCATGCCGAGCGACGTTTAATCTCAGCCCATTCAATGGAGCCGACTTTATCATTTTTTTTGAATTCCCCAAATGCATCGTGAATGAGATTGCAATTTTTCACATACCCCTCATACAGGGTGAAGTGATTTTTCAGGAGCGTGTCGGAAAATCCCGGCGTGCCGAGGAGATGGTCGAAGTTTTTTGCCGTATACATATGTGTTTGGTTAAATTTTACCAACCAGATCAAGTCCCGGGGTCAATGTGGCCTTTCCCGGTTCCCATGAGGCGGGACACACCTGTCCGGGGTTTTGCGCGACATATTGCGCGGCTTTGATTTTCCTCACCAGCTCCTTCGCGCTTCTACCAATGCTGTTATCATGCACCTCGTAGGCCTTCAGAACACCGTCAGGATTGATGATAAATGTCCCGCGCAAGGAAAGACCTTCGTGGGGGATATACGTACCAAATATTTTGGACAGTGCTCCGGTCGGATCGGCAGCCATCGGAAAGGTAATCTTTTTAATCGCCGGTGAATTGTCGTGCCACGCCTTATGGACAAAAGCCGTATCAGTGCTGACGCTGACAACTTCAGTGTTCAGTCCGGCAAATTCAGCGTAGGTGTCCGCAAGCTCCTCAAGCTCTGTCGGGCAAATGAACGTAAAGTCGGCAGGGTAAAAAAACAACACCAGCCACTTTCCTTCGTAGTCGGATAGTTTCACTTTTTTTATCTCTTCGTTTACAAAGACCTCAAACGCAAGGTCGGGGACCGGCTGGCCGATCACTGGGAACACTCCTTCATTGTTGGATGTCATATGTTGCATCTCTAAATGAGTTAATAATTTAAACAACTTGCTCAGCTGGCACATTTCTTCGTTGCCCGCTCCAGTGCTCGACGCTGTACGGGAAGTACAGCTTACTCCGCGCTTCGCTGGCGCCTCGAACTGCACTCAGCTGCCCAAGTCGTTGTGAACTTATAGTCGAGAATATGTCTTATACCCTAGCTTTCCACGTAAAGCTCAAAAATCGCCTTGGTAGCACCACACAGAGGGCATACCCAGTCTTCGGGGATGTCTTCGAATCGTGTTCCCGGTGCGAGTCCCTCGTCAGGATCGCCTTTCTCTTCGTCGTAGATATAGCCACACGGGGGGCAGAGGTATTTTTTCATAGCACCTTATCCATAAGTAAGTACGTACAGTGTATCGTGGATGCGACCCAAGCGTCAAGAGGATAAGGGTGACAAATGAGTTCGTTTCTGGTAGTATTCTGCCTATGGAGGGAGGGGATTGCAATGACGATTGAAGAGCTCGAAAAAGCAGTTCAGCAGTATAATCCAACTGCCGACATCGATTTGATCCGGCTAGCTTATGATTTTGCGGAAAACGCGCACCGGGGGCAAAAACGCAAGACCGGTGAGGATTACATCATGCATCCTCTGAGAACCGCGTATTATCTTGCAAATCTGAAAGTAGACGAGCCGACGATTATTGCCGCGCTTCTCCATGAGGTGCCAGATATGACCGGTATGTCATTTGAAGAGATTGGCAAAAACTTTGGACAGGATGTCGCCATGCTGACCGAAGGAGTGAGTAAGCTTGGCCACGTGAAGTATCGGGGGGTTGATCGGTACGTGGAGAATCTGCGTAAAATGTTTGTCAGTATCGCTCAGGATGTACGCATTATTCTGATAAAATTTGCCGGCCGTATACACAATCTCGAGACGCTGTATATTTTACCGCCGGAAAAGCAACAGAGGATTGCGCGGGAAGTGCTTGAAATCTATTCGCCGATTGCAGACCGTCTTGGAATCGCGTACTTGCGTGGCGAGCTTGAGGATAGGGCGTTCCCGTATGTCTATCCGGATGAATATAAAAAGCTGCGCGAAGAACTTGATCCGTATCTCGAACAAAAGGAGCAGTACCTTGTGCGTATTGGGGACTTGTTGAAAGATCATCTGCAAGAGGCGCGTGTTCCGGCGCAATCCATTTCGAGTCGCGTCAAGCGTTTTTACAGCACCTACCAGAAGATGATTGCGCACGGGTATGAATCAATCGACGGTATTTATGATATTGTCGCCATGCGTGTTATTGTATCCAGTATTGCCGATTGCTATGCCGCACTGGGTGTCATTCATCAGTACTGGCATCCGCTGCCGGGCAGAATTAAGGACTACATTGCCCAGCCAAAGCTGAATAATTATCGCTCTTTACACACGACCGTATTCTGCGAGGACGGTAATATTGTTGAATTTCAGATACGCACCCCGGAGATGCAATACGAGGCTGAAGCCGGTATCGCGGCACATTGGCACTATACCGAGTCGGGCAAACAGGCACGACACGCGACCGCAAAAGACTTGGATTGGGTGCAGGAAATTTTAAAATTGCAGTCAACTATTGAGGGAAGTGACGAAGAATACCTCAGTGCCCTGCGGCTTGATATTTTTAGAAATCGAATTTTTGTATTCACGCCAAAAGGGGATGTTATCAATCTGCCCGAGGACGCGACGCCGGTTGATTTTGCCTATCAAATCCATAGTGATGTCGGACGAAAATGTTCCGGAGTAAAAGTAAATGATGTCATGATGTCCCTTGACACGTCTCTCAAAAGCGGGGATGTTGTTGAGATATTAATTGAAAAGAATCGGAAGAGGCCGAGCATCGATTGGCTGAAGTTTGCCAAAACGCACATCGCAAAAAACCACATTAAGCAACAATTGCGCCAGGAATAGTTCGAATATATGAATAAAACCATTCGCCGTATTATTTTTATCTTTTTTGTCCTTTTTTTCTTCGTATCAGCCGCGGTACTACTTATCTACGCCAATGGGTATCGGTATAACATCGGTAAGAAGGGTATTGAGAAAACAGGACAGCTCTTGGTAGGGTCGGAGCCGAAAGGAGCTCACATATCGCTCAATGGATCTCCTGCGCTTCGCCAATGGTCGCACGAATCATTGACGACCCCCTCAACGGTTCCCTATCTTTTTGCCGGAGAGTACCGTCTTGGCGTATCGCGGCAAGGATTTCATGACTGGAATGGGATGGTTACGGTGTATCCGGGGCGAACAACAATCAAAAACGATATTTTTCTCCTCCGCAATGCCTCGCCGATACTCGTGAGCGCGAACGATCATATTCGAGTATCGCACGCGGTTTCTGACGGCATTGTGTTCGATGATGGGGCCGCCATCTATTTTTTCAATGCCCGCACGCAAAACGTATCGACGCTCTATTCATCCCCGGCGCCTATTCTCGATCTGAAGGTTGCCTCTTCCGGAACTCGTTTTGCCGTGAAGAATACCGATGGATGGCGCATAATCGAGCAGGGGCGAGTGGCCGCGACAGTAAAAGAGATGAAGAAGCAGCCGGTAGAATTACGGTGGGCTCAAGGTGCTGATATGCTTTACTTGCGTGATGATAGAGGGATCGCGGTGTTTGATCGGGATACAAAGACCTTTGACGTTCTCGTCACTCAGCCCCACATCGCTGATTTCTTTATCGACAATGAGATAGTTGTGTTGCGAGACGGTGAACAGTCATCCATTGCCTTTTTTGATGTAAAGTCAGGGGAGCGACTTCGCGATCTTTCTTTTGGCCCGCGTGTCACGAATATCTGGGGTGGTGAAGGCGGTTACCTGGTACTGAAGAATGCGAGCGGATCATTTTATCTTTTTGACCGAAAGGCGGACCGGCCGGTTTTTCAGTATGTGTCCGACGCGCAAGATATTGTTTTCTCTGCCGCGGATCATTTTTTTACCTATAATGATTTTGAGATTTGGAGCCATAATTTTTCCAATGACGCCTACACGCGCTCGCTTATTACGCGGCAGAGTGAAAGAGTGTCCCATGTTCTTCCCCTGTCGACGTTCCCGGCACTTATCACCGTGTCGAATGATACAGACATTCGCGTTCGGGATCTTCGCGCGCGGGATGAGTCATCTGCCGAAACGCTTCTCGCGTCTTTTGATTCCGTAAGCGAGGTGTTTCTAGACCCAAAAGAAACGACCCTGATTGTCGTTGGGTCGCGAGAGGGGAAGAGCGGCGTGTATTCTTTGCCGCTTATTGAGCAGGAGGAGTTGTTTCCGTTGGTGAAGTAGAATCCGTAGTCAGAGATGCCGGTAGTTGAGCGCCGAGCAAAACAAGGAAGTCAGCGTCCTTTTGCAGGGTGGTAAGCTCTTCCGAGTAGGGGTCGTACACGCTTTCCGCGTTGAATGTCTCCTTGAGAAATTCAAGCGCCTTTTTGTTCTTGCCGTCCGTTAGGTCGTAGATAACGGTTTTCTGATAGTCGCGATTGCGGGCATTGCCAACCTCATTGATAACAAACGCATAGTCCTTCAGAAGTGATGCCGCCTTTCCGGCCATTCCGTCAACAAGTGTCCCGTTTTTTATAACCACTTTCGCATTAGCGCCAATCATGTGGTCGGTCTCTTTTGGCATTTCATCAAAGATATTTTTGATTTTTTCCTGCATGGTAAGGTATGATCCGCTGCGCGGCTGGAGAACATACGCACCGTCAGGGGTTGTTCCGGAAACAAGATATCCGCTCACGCCATCGTCGAAAACCGTATTGACAATCGAGGAGGAATCAACTTTTTTTAGCGCGTTTCCCAGCGTGAGGATTTGCCATGTTTGAAGATTTGTTGAGATGTTTTGTTTGAGCGATGAAACAATTTCGCCGATTTTTTGTGGACGGAAAAGCAGCGTGGAGGAAAAAAGCTTATCTTTTAACGCAAAAAGAATCTTTTGCTGGCGATGACTTCGCGCAAAGTCAGACCCCTCATTGTTGTTCATGCTGTGCCGCGAACGGGAGAAGATGAGCGCTCGCTCGCCGTCCATTGTCTGCTTTCCCGCCTCAAAAGAAACAGTTTGCACTTTCTTGTTGAGTGTCGGATAGGTATAGTCGGTAAAGGGCTTATCAACAGTTACGGTTACTCCGCCAAGGATGTTGACAAGATCGACAAATGCCTGGAAATCGACACGGACGTAATAGTGGATTGGGGCATTAAATGTTTCCGATAATGTCCTGCCCGCAAGATCGGAGCCACTACCGGGGTTTGAGAGTTCGCCAAACGCATTGGCGTTGTTGACCTTTCTCCAGCCATACCCGTCAATATTGACAAGAAGATCGCGGGGAATGGAGAAAAGAGCCACCTTGCCCGCTGATGGTTTGATGCTGGCAAGAATAATAGTGTCGGTCAGTTCCGCGCCTTCATGAGTGCCTCCGCCAATGCCCATCAGAAGAATATTGATGCGATCGTCCTCTGACGTCATGGCTCCCGCATTGGCATTTTCGGCAAATCCTCTGAGCGGGGGTACGCTCATGATTGAATTCCATGTTTTTGCAAGGGGGGAGTCGGAGTCCTTCGCGTTTTGATAGGAAAAAGCAGCCGTGCCACCCAAGAGAAGGAAGAAAACACAGAGTGAGACAAGGAGGGGAATTCCGGGTGATCGGTATGTTTGATATGCCGGGATAGCCGCGTCGTCCTTGAGAAGATTAATGTGTAGTTTGTGCATAAAAACAAAATATCATACCAACACGAGGCGTATAAATGCACATAACCGTGGTATGATTTATGTTGACAGCTCACTGTCAGACAGTATACTATACCTTTGAGAGTGAGACAAGAGGGCATTTAGCTCAGCTGGTTAGAGCGCACCGTTCACATCGGTGAGGTCACAGGTTCGAGTCCTGTAATGCCCATTGAACGAAGTGAAAATTGGCGGCAAGCAACAGAACTGTTTCTGTTGCGGCACGGGAGAAGACCGCAGATGTGTATGCTTGACAATTGTCTAATAATTGTCTATACTTTGTCTATATTCGAGTTGCCCTGTTTTTCACAAAGTAACACACTATGTTCGATCCTCATTTCACTATTACTTCAAAATTGCTTGCTAATATAAAGCGCATCACCGAGCTTGTCACGGGACTCAACAGTAGGCATTTCTCCAAAATAATACTTCGGGATTTTGAACAAAAGGCTCGAGAGATTTCAGCTCATTCTTCAACCGGTATCGAGGGAAACCCTTTACCGCTTACAGAAGTGAAAAGGATTATTAAGCGCGCCCCTGAGCATGTCAGAGACAGCGAGAGGGAAGTGCTCAACTATAATCGGGCGCTCGTTCGTCTCAATGCATTGGTTGAGCGCGGCGCTGTCGCTGTTGATGTAAAACAAATTCTGTCCATTCAAAAGGTTGTCACAAAGGGGCTTATTCATGAATTTCGTTCCGGAAAGCTTCGTAAAGAGCCGGTATTTGTTAATAATCCGCAGACTCGACAGCCGATTTACTTTCCACCGGATCATCAGGATGTTCCTCGTCTTGTAAATGACCTGTTACGCTATGTGGATGCACAGAAGAAAAACGTCGATCCGCTGATCATTGCGGGCATTTTTCATCGTCAATTTGTAATCATTCACCCTTTTGTCGATGGCAATGGCCGTACGACACGGCTCGCTACCAAGGTGTTGCTTGCCCGAATGGGCCTTAACACCTTCAATCTTTTTAGTTTTGAAAACTATTACAATAATTCAGTGTCAAAATATTTTCAGGCCGTTGGTTTGGTTGGTAACTATTATGATCTCGAAAAGACAATAGATTTTACGGGGTGGCTTGAATATTTTACCGATGGAATTATTGACGAACTGATACGTGTGTGGGGTGAACTCAATAAAACGACCCCACGTCCGGAAATGCAACTCGAGCCATACCATCGCGCGCTTTTGGATTTTATAAGGAAAAATGGGTATATACGTGACAGTGATTATGCTCGCCTTACCGAGCGTGCGCGCCCGACGCGACATCTTGACTTCAGAAAGCTGATTGAGCTGGGACTTATTGAGAAACAAGGGGCTGGACGAGGAGCGTATTATATTCTGACAGAATAGATGTATGAAGATATTTATCACCGGCACGTCCGGATATATCGGCGGGATGCTTGCCGATCGCTATGCAGTCAGAGACGATGTCCAGGAGCTAATCTGTCTCGATAAGAATCCGATGCCTGCGCGGTACAGGGGCAATTCGAAAGTTCTGTGGATTCGCGCCAACACCTCCGATGAGAGCTGGCAGGAACTCATTGCATCACGCAAGCCCGATGTCGTGATACACTGCGCGTGGCAAATCCGCGAGTTTTATTTCAGGAAAAATCTTCACAAGAAATGGAATCTCGACGGGACAACCAACGTGTTCCGTTTTGTTTTTGATACGCCAAGCATCAAAAAGCTTATTTATCT
>CAYJLM010000039.1:9884-10656 GCA_964370875.1 uncultured Gammaproteobacteria bacterium
GCTTACGGAGCATACCCCGACAACTCAGTCGAGCGGCCTTTTGTCGAGAGTGACCCACTGAGAGAGGATGAGTATCTGTATGGCGTTCAGAAAAAGCGGTCAGAGCAGGAGCTGGAAAAGCAGTATGCGCATGCGTGCGACAGTGCTCGGGATACGTGCCCTGACGTGACGGTACTGCGCGTATCATCGGTCACCGGAACGCGATATGCACAAGCCAAGCGGGGATTTACCCTGCAAAACATCCTTGCGCGCATTCCTTTTATTCCAATAGCAAATCCGGAATGGGGGAGACAGTTTGTACAGGAATCCGATCTGTTGCGTATTATTGAGAGTAGTGTTGACGCGCCTGTCATTCCGAGCGGAGAGAGGAATCCCGATGGACTAGGGACAAACAATTGTTCTGCTTATGCTGTGTTCAATGTTGCCCCGCCAACGTTCATGAAAGCGGCAGATATCGTGAAAGCGTACGGCAAGCGCGCGTTGTATGTACCGAAAGAAGCAATGCGATTCAGTTTTTTTATTTTACGCCACCTCTCCTTGGGCCACCTGCCAACTTCTCGCGGTGGATGGAGATTCTATGCGTATCCTCTGGCGGTGGATGGGGGTGCGGTGACACGAGACGGTCGTTTTGAATACACGAAATAGCACCTTTTCATAAGGAATATCTGCTTGTCTTGACAATTTGCTTGTTTAGTAGCAATTTGTTATACTCCTATTATGAAGATATATAATCGAGATATTGAGCCACGAATCGCATCGGTCCTCTTTAAGG
>CAYJLM010000040.1:0-2662 GCA_964370875.1 uncultured Gammaproteobacteria bacterium
CACTATGAGTTCCGCTTACCCCTAACATACTCTAGCCGTACCGTTTCCAATGCTGTCTCCAAGTTGAGCTCAGAGGTTGGACACCAGACTAATACGACCACCTACACATCCTTTACGCCCAATAATTCCGGATAACGCTTGGACCACTCGTATTACCGCTGCTGCTGGCACGAGTTTAGCAGGTCCTTATTCGCATAATACACTCAGAACTTGTTCTTATGCAAAAGCAGTTTACGCCCCGAAGAGCTTCTTCCTGCACGCGGCGTCGCTCCCTCAGACTTTCGTCCATTGGGGAAGATTCTCGACTGCAGCCACCCGTAGGTGTTGGGACAGTGTCTCAGTTCCCATGAGGCGGGTCATGCTCCCACAACCGCTACTCGTCGTTGCCTTGGTAGGCCGTTACCCTACCAACTAGCTGATGAGCCATAGGCCCCTCTCCGAACGGATTACTCCTTTACACGAGAATGTCTTGTGACCCCTCGTGGCCATTGGGAATTAGCTTGCCTTTCGGCGAGTTGTTCCCATTTCGGAGGCAGGTTACCAATGTGTTACTCTCCCGTTTGCCACTAGCATTTTCCAGTATTGCTACCGAAAAACACCCGTTCGACTTGCATGCCTTAGACACGCCGCCAGCGTTCATCCTGAGCCAGGATCAAACTCTTACTAAAAGTAGAGTGTTGAAATAGCTCTAAAAAAAATTGACATATACACAAACTTTGCAGTATTCCGACCAAAAGGCCGTTATACTACACCGTTTTTTGGTTTTATCGCCTTTTCACTGTTAAAGAACATCTTTTTTCGCACCCTTGCAAAATGGTAGAAAAAAGAGAGAAGCCATCCAAGAACTCGGACGACCTCACTCTTTTATCTCACACGATTGATATGTAAAGATGAGGGTTTTTGAAGGCTGTTTTGTTGATAAATTACAGCTTGATTATAATAAGCCAGGGAGGTTTTTTTGTCAAGGGTTTTTATGTCCCCAAGATATGCACAGGCGCATTTTTGAAAAAATCGCCTAAAATCCTGTTTTTTGGCGTGATTATACAACAAATCATTCTCGAGCAGATGAATGTGTGGTATTGTTACTCCATAGAGTTCATGAGCAACTTCGGCATGTTTTTCTTTTTAAAAATTTTTGCTTTCATTTTCCTGGTGTGCATCGGCCTTGCGCCAAAGTTCTCATTGGCCGCAAGTATCTTTACGATAAGCGACCAGATGAGCTCGCAGAAAATCGGCACTGCGTCAAACCACCAGATTACTTTTCGTTCGACCAGTGGAATTGCGGCGGGAACAATTGCGCTGGATTTCAGCAATGTCGCGGGCAGTATGGGGGCTGTTGATTATACTGACATCGATCTGTCCTATGGACCGGCCGGCACCGAAGTCTCTGCGCAATTGGGTGCGGTTGCCGGCGCGGGGGTGTGGGGGGCGACCATAAGCAATGCGGCAAAAACCGTAACTCTCGTATTTCCGACTTCCGGCGGCACGGCAATAAATACCAACGAAAGGGTCGTGATAAAAATAGGCCTAAACGCAACCAATCAAACAACAGGAAATGCACAAATAATCAATGCGGGCGTGCCGGGGAATAATCTTGTGATTGGAATTACGGCAGGCGCTGACATTGGAAGGGTTGGTGTGGTACTGCCAGCAAACAGCTCAATAGGCGTGACGGGGTCGCAGCCCGTATCCCCACCCCAAACCACCCCCGTCATGGGCACCGTTCTTATTCCTTCACCGACACCGGTGAGCCCGACTGCCAGCACGTCTGAACAGGCTCCACCAACCCAGCCGATCACTATAACAGAAACACCAGCCACGCTGCCAGCGCCCGCGAACGTGCTCAATCTTATCGCGCGCGAACACAGCGGAACCGTGGAGCTTTCATGGATCAATCCGCAAGACCCTGCACTCGCATTCATTCAAATCCAACGAAAAGAGACGGGCTTTCCGGTATCATTATTTGACGGCATAACAATAGCGCGTGGGCTCATGGCGCGATTTACCGACACGGGACTAGTGCCTGGAAAAACATACTACTACTCGGTATTCGCGGTGAACACATCCTCCATTGCATCCTCAGGATCACTCGCCGCGATAACAGTGCCACGACTACTGCCGACAGAAGAGCCGCCGCCCCCTCAGCCAGTATCGCAAACGGAGCAACTACCTCCGTCACCAACCCAAGTACCGAGCGCGGTGACGCTTGATGCGTCTGTCTCCGGGATTTCTTCATCACAGCAACTGCAAACCGTCATATCCACAACAAATAGCGACGGAAGCGGTCTTACCGTGATTGTCCCAAAGATATCTGCTGATCAACCGATCGAGTTCGTCGTACAGCCATTCAGTATCCAGCAAGCCAGCGAATGGATACCCGATCTCGCCCCCTCGTCTATTGACGATGAAATGGTTGGCGGCATTCTTTATCGTGTTATCGCAAGGCAAGGCGCTACTATTCTGACGGGCTTTGATAGTCCGCTTACACTTGCGTTCCGATATACCGACGCGCAAGCACGGTACGTGGAAGAAAAAAGCATTAGAGCATTTCATTGGGATGCAAGTTTGTCACAATGGATCCCGGAATCAAACAGCGTGCTTGATGACGGAAAAAACACTGTGACTGTTCAAGTGTCTCATTTTACCTTCTTCTCTCTTCGCG
>CAYJLM010000040.1:2672-10644 GCA_964370875.1 uncultured Gammaproteobacteria bacterium
GAACAATTCATTCCTTTTCGCGTCACGCTATCGCAGGAAGCACACCCCCGCACATCCGACATTACAGCAAGCTCTCTAAAGATAACTGATGCGGTTCTTGAAAAACAGCTCTCATCCGTCGATGACATCTTTGAAGTTTTTCCATCAACAACATTGCGCGTGTGTCTTGATGGCGCCGCCGTTCGCTATCCAGTTAGATCGATTGTTATGACTTTGGATTCATCGCTCTATCTTTTATCCTACGATGCGATAACCTCGTGCTACGCAACCATCCTGGAAAGCCCCGGTGTCTTAGGTGGTTATTCGATGGTACTAAAAATCCTTTACGCGGATGACGCGCAAGAAACAGTGCGTGCGTCCATAACGGTTGTTGCGCGGCAGACGGCGCCACCCTCACAAGCGCAAATTCAACAGATTAAACAAGCACCCCCAACAACAACTGAAGTGATCCGGACAACCATTGCTTCTGCCGCGCCCGTCCTTCAGGCGATCACCGTCGCAACGATTCCCCTTGTCACGGCAGTCAACCACGCCCTTGCGGCGCAGGTTGTCCATATCGGACCATATATCGATCATGTCACTTCGGTACTACTCGCATTCATTGGATTTCGCCGCAGGCGCAAACCGTTGATCATCACCAAGAAAACGCTAACAAGAATTTCTCTCTTTCTGCTCATAGTGAGCTTCTCGGCAAGCGCCATACTTCAGCTTTTCACTCCGGGCATATTCCAGATATTTGCCCTTATCGCCAACTGCGTATCGGTGGTTGTATATCTCGCGCTTCTGCGCCAAAAAGAAAAGGTCTAGGGCGCTAGCCCCAGACCTTCTTGTCATCCCGCACTTGATGCGGGATCCAGGATTGACAGATATTACTATTTCTTCTTCGACCGAACCACTTTCAAAACAATCATAACAAGAATCACGATGATTATGAGAGCCGCGATACCCCAAATAGCGAGCAACATGATCGGCAATACCCAGAAGGTATAGGCTTCCGATGCGCTTCCCGCTCCGCCAAGGAGGAGATCCGCGGTCGCCGTATACTTTCCTAGAGCGAAGCCCTCTTTCCACGATGCCTTAAACTCGCGCGTGCTCTGCGGCAATACATTTCCGCCGCCAATACCATCGTTGACCGGCAAGGTGGCGGCGACCCGCCCAAACATATCCCTGATCACCACATTTCCGGTTGGCTTAAAATGCCGATTGCCCTCATTGATAACACGAACGCTAAAATCAATCGGAAGGCGGTCATACTTTGTCAGCTTGTCTTTCGTTGAAAGGCTTGCAATCCCGCCTTTTTCAAAAACCTCACCCGGAACATCAAGCGCGATATTTGTCATAATCTGTCCCTGCACGGACACCGCGCCATCTGCTGATGGATCAGCGGAAAGAACACCCCAGCCGATTGCGGCATAGTGTCCGCCGGGTGCCGCGTCTTGCGGGAGCGAAAGGGTAATATCAACTTTTTTTGCTTCATCTGCCTGCAATGTGGTCTGTGCCGTGCCATTTATCGTTATCCAGTTTGCAAGTGTATCTTCCTGGTTTGCCGGTGTATACGCAGGAAAGCCCGCTTCATTATTTCCGGCAGTCGCCGCAAACATTTTTGGCTGGATTGCAACGGATGCCTTCGCGTCGTTCGTCAGTGTTACGCTCAGCACCTTTGATTCGCCCGGACTGAGAGAAACGGAGACGAGTGCGGGGTCTACCTTCAGCGCGTATGCGTGATGAGCACCAAACAATCCGAGTGACAGTAAGGCGGCGATGACAAAAAATGTTTTCTTCATAGAGTAAAGCATGGATTATACTCTGTCATCCCGGATACAGATCCGGGATCCAGCCATTTATTATGTTAAAAAGTTGAGGCAACGGTAAATGTGAGCGTGTCGCCGTAGTCCGTGTGGGCTTCGGTGAGCGTGGACACTGCGGCATCGATAACAAGATTTGCAAATGCGTTTACCGTCGGCCCATTCACGCTCCATACCTGCTCTGTTGCGGTCGTGAGCTCGCCGACTATCGTTCCGGCAGCCGTTGTACACGTTGCATCACCGTCAAAATCACCGTCCGCGGTTGGCATTGCGCCCGACCCCGCCCCGGTACCGCTACCAGTACTCTCAACACACAGGCCGTATTCCTCGCTTCCGGCGGAAATAGTCACTTCAGACAGTGCGGCATCGACCGCGTCCGGAATCTTGTCGTCCGTTTCGCTTGCGGATATCAGTGCGCCGCCGGAGGTAACATACACGCTTGCCCCGTCGGTCGCGTTCGTATCAAGCCGCGTGCATACATAGCCATTTCTATCGATAGAAGCGGACGAAAGCGTGCCAAGCGCAAGCGTGCCGGCGGTTGCCAGCGCTGTTGACGCATCACACAACGCCCCTTCAACGCTTAACTCAAAATCGATTGTCGGATCCACGCTCGCGCTTGTCGCAATTTGATCGTCGGAAATAATATCGATGGCGGTACTGATGCTATTGTCAGTCGCCGCGGCGCCACAACCGGCCGTATCGCTCGTTCCACAACTTTCATCATGGGCGACGGGTATAACGTACGTCGCCGCCGTACCGTTATTTATTTCATTTGCAATCGTAATCGTAACAGTCGATCCGTTTCCGTTCGTGGCGAATGTATCTGAACATCGCTTCAATCCAATGCGCAGATCATCCACGTCAACGGCAATAACCGCATCGTTCGTGCCCGCACCGGCGCACGTCCCATAGGTAAAGGTTGTAGCGTTTGCGGTAACGCTGAACACCGTCACGCTATTCGATCCGGTGCCATTATCGGTAATCGTAAAATCGGTTGTTCCCCAGTCAGCCGCGACATCAAACGTCACACTACTTGCAGGATAGTCAAGAACAATTTCATCAAGCGCACCGGCATCGCCATCCCAGTCAACGGCAGATGGCATCACAAGCGTCCATGTATTTGTCACTGCTGTTATGGATGCCTGGACACGCGAGAGTCCAAGTTTTGCGCTGGTAAATTCCGCCGCGCTTGCCACCCGTGCCATGGACGGCAAAAATGTCATGGCAACGACGCTAAAAATTGCAAATTTATGTAATCCGCTTAAAAGAACCTTTTTCCTCATATGTTATAAATGCCAAAAGCGCATTGATTAAAAAATAAACTGGCATTTGCAATGCTCTCTACATGATTATCTTACGCAAGGAAAGGAAAAATGTAAATACTTTGAATTACGAAACTCTTTTTTTGATGTCATCCCGGGCTTGACCCGGGATCCAGCCAACCCGGAAAGGACATATTCTTTCTGGATCCCTGCCCTTGCGGGGATGACGCGCGAAACATTATTGGCAGTATTGTAATCCAAAACAGATAGTTCTTCACGTTTTATTCTTTTTTCCCTATACTGATCTCATACTACACTCATAACACATACAATAAATCCCTATGACTTTTCAAAAAAAATTGCTCAAACATTTTATCGGACTCTTGATCATAATAGCCGCCTGTTTTTTTCTCCTTCCTTCGGGAAGCAACGCCGCCGGTCCGCAGAGCGCGTCGGTAAGCGCAACAGTTCTGCCGACACCGGAGAACTCAAAACCAAAGCGAGAGAAAAATTTCTTTGAAAAAATGGATCCGGTCGAACAACTTACGGTGGGGAGCGGCGCCGGCCTCGGTATCCTTGTCCTGGGAGGGGGGCTTTTTTACACACTCCGCCACCGCAAGAAAAAAATTTCGTAACACCTCCGCTGTCATCCCGAACGAAGTGCCGGGATCCCGAAAAATTAGGAACAAAAAAGACCCTTTTGCAACTTCGTCATTCAAGGAGCCATTTCAATAGGGGACGAACCTCGACAGTGCTCTTACCAACCACGATATCTCTTTCCTGGTTGAGCGTTAAAATAAGCCCTTTTTTTAACGCGTGACTATCCATGGCTTCGAGCACTCCCGCTACTTCCCGCTTTTCATTCTCTTGTGATAATCCATCTGTTACCTGAATGGCGGTCGTGATGACGCTCCCGTGACGGAGAAGGAAATCACATTCCCCGTTTCCATGATAGTAATAAACCTCTTTGCCGCGCCTCTTCAGCTCGAGAAAGACAATATTTTCCAATACTCGGCCTCGATTTTCAGAAAACGAAAAACCCACCGCGCCACTGAGCCCCGTATCAATGCAATATATTTTTCGATCATTGATAATTTGTTTTTTGACGGAATAGTCGAATTTTGAAACGCTAAAAAAAATATATGCCTCTTCCAAAAAATCACTATAATTTTTCACTGTCATCACGCTTTTAAAGCCGAGCAGTTTTTTTAGATTGTTAAAGCTCATGGGCGCCGCTATATTGGAAATCAAATAAAAGGCAAGCTCTCGAAATGCCTTTACTTCGCGGATTTTAAAACGGACAAGCAGATCCTTTATGAGTATGTCTTGATAGAGCTGAATCAACTCATCCTTGTTCCCGCTTTTTATTACCCCGGGGAAACCGCCCAACGCGCAATAATCCTGAAACTGCCGCGCGAGCATACTCTTTTCGCGGGTTGTCCAATGCCGAGAAATGGGAATCTGACGAAAAGATAAGAACTCTTTAAAACTAAATGGGTAGAGCTCAAGTTTAAGATATCTGCCCGTAAGCGATGTTGCCAATTCAGAACTTAATAATTTTGCGTTGCTTCCCGTAACAAAAATTTTATATCCTTCGTCGAACAGACGCCTCACAAACCGCTCCCACCCGGCAATATTTTGAATTTCATCAAAGAAAAAAACTTTTTGCTCGCCGAATGTTTCAAGAAAAACTTCATAAAGCGGCTGGAAATCGAGATGCGTAAAATCAAGAAGGCGCTCATCCTCAAAATTACAATAATAATACCCTTGAACGCTTGCCGATATTTGTTTCAATAATGTTGACTTTCCGCTCCGCCGAATGCCGCTAATAACGGTGATTTGTTTTGAATCAATGGTTGCGCGGTCAACATCGCGCGCCATGAATGATTCTTTTTTTTCAAATGACTCGCGCTGATCGAGAGCGACCAGCTGAAGAATATTTTTATCCATTTTTAATGTTAATTATTTGTATTTTTTATACTTTACTAATATATATTATACCTTACCTCCTCTCTGGTGTCAAGAATGAACGCGACTCTCTTTGTGGACGTCATGCTTGCCGGCGTCGAAATCCGCGTTGTGCACAGCCTTCGCATTGAGAGGGGTGATAAAAAATGCTATAATTAAAGTATGAACGCCTCATTATGTTCATAATTTATGAGGCCCATGAGTCTTTCCTTTCTGGGTAAGAAATTTTTTATTATCTTCGTCTGCATTCTTATAGTATGTGCGGCCGATTTTGCGTATGCGGCAAGCATGACATCCACAAACTACGTCATTCTCAACGACACATCAAATTGCGGGGGGGGAAAGAGTACGTCGGCCGGCTATGTGCTCTTTGATAGTTTGTGTGAAAATGCGGCCGGCGCGCAAACCAGCGCCGCCTACGCCCTGGACACCGGCTTCCAGGCAACAAAAGATCAGCCATTTATCACCGTTGTTCTTTCCGGAAATACCCTCGCCTTTGGAACGCTATCATCATCGAGTGTCGCAACATCACCTATCACCTTAACGGTGAGCACCAATGCGAACGGGGGATACAATGCCGATATTCTAACCGATGGCACGTTTCGCACATCGGGTGGATCCGCTCTGACCGACGCATCGGCCAGCGATACGATCTCGGCCGGATCAGGAAAGTATGGCATCCGCACATCGGGAAATGACGGCCAATACAACTCGACAGACACAGGCATCGGGGTGTCGCCAAAAACACTTGCCGCAAGCGATGGGAATGTAAGCGCGTCGGCAACGGTCATTACATTCAAGGCGGCGCCGTCAACAACGACATCCGCGGGGCAATACAGTCAAGCAATAACCATTGTTGTCGCGGGAACTTTTTAGTTTGTCATCCCGGGCCCCGATCCGGGATCCAGTATCAGCACGTATGATTTTCTCAGTCGGACGAGGAATTAAAAAAATCACAAGAAACACATTTCATCTCAAAAAAAGAGAGACGCCTTTTTCCTTTTATAAGCGGCTCAGAAAAGAACACCAAATAACCGCTTCGTATTGCGAGGAAGGTGAAAAAAAGAATCGATTCGTGCGCCCGGGAGGCAAGCGTGATTTCGCGCTATTCTTCTCAAAAAAATACCGCGACGAGGTGATGGCGGTGGTTTTTATTGTTTTTCTCGGTGGCGTATTTATGACCGCCTCCGCCACTCAGCGCGCCAGCATGCCGATTCCGTATCAGGGCCGGCTCATGGACTCAAACTACGCGACAGTCGCGGACGGCGACTACAACATGAAGTTTGCAATCTATGACTCCTTGGCGGCGACAACAGGGTGTCAATGGATGACGGGCGATAGCGGTGGATCGACAAATTGTGAAAATAGAAACGGTGCTACATTCGAGCCGCCAATAAGCGCCGTGACAGCGTCAGTGAGCCGCGGACTTTTTACAAAACTCCTCGGCGACGGGACAAGCGCAAATCCCGAGTTTACCGCCGCGCTTCAGAGCGGGACATACTTCTTGGAGGTGTGGATTTGTACGTCAGCGGGAGGAGGATGCTCTACGTATCAAAAGCTGGCTCCGCGCAAGCAGCTGGGCGGGGTTCCCTATTCATATAATTCGGACTTGCTCGACGGCTGGGATCCGGCAACCGGCATTTCGGGCGGCATGACGCTCACCGGCGGAAGCGGAACAACAGACGACCTCACGCTCAAGGCGACATCGGGTGTTGGCACGTCCGGCTCTGACATTATTTTCGGCGTCGGCAACAACGGCGCGACCGAAGCCGTGCGTATACTCTATAATGGAAGGGTGGGCATCGGAAAAACAGTCCCAACAGCCGCACGGCTCCATATTGGAACAGCGGTTTCATCAAACTACCAGATGCTTATAGACACGCCGTTTGGAGATGCGTCGGCAAACGGACTCGGCATTGCGATTGACGACGGTGCGACGGCAGGTCATGCGCTTCGCATCATGCAGACGACTGACGGTATATGGAATTCAGGCACTCCCGTAGAATTGTTTGAGGTGACGTATGACGGGAAGGTGGGTATTGGGACGACGACGCCAGGACACGTACTTGAGGTAGCCTCTACATCCCAAACACTATCCTCCGTTGGATATTATGCGGCAAACTCTAGCGGCGGACTGGTTAGATTTAAGAAGAGTAGAGGTGCAACGGTTGATTCTCAGGGTATTCTATCGAGCGGCGATACGATTGCAGCGCTTCAATTCCTTGGTTCGGATGGAAATGCACTTATCCTCGCGGCTGATATTCAGGCACAAATTGATGGCACGCCCGGGCTGACTGATATGCCAGGGAGATTAGTTTTCAAAACGACACTGGACGGTGCTTCGGCTTCGACTCAGCGCATGGCAATCCTCAACTCTGGTGTAGTCACTATCGGAGGTACGACGAATACGGCGTATGGACGCGTCGGACAACTTCTTGAGATCAACACTTCCGCTACTTATGGAGGGCAGGCACTAAACACTTGGTCAACTACTGCCGCAGATGCACCAGTATTAGACTTTAACCGAAGTAAATCCGCGAGTCTTGGGACATATACCGCTGTTGCAAGCGGTGATGCTGTTGGATCAATAAACTTTAGAGCTTCTGATACGAATGTTTTTCGCGATGCCGCAAGGATAAATGTTGAAGTAGATGGAACTCCTGGAATAAATGACATGCCAGGTCGTTTGATGTTTGCAACAACTCCCGATGGTTCATTTACGCTTGTTCAGCGCATGGCAATCCTAAACTCTGGCGTAGTCACGATAGGTGGTACGACGAATACGGCGTATGGAACATCAGGACAATTACTAGAAACGAATACCACGGCGAATTATGGTGGAACTTCATTAAATACATGGTCAACGACAGCCGCTCATGGATCACTTATCGCATTCAAGAGAAGCAAGTCGGCAACGATAGGCACTCATACGATAGT
>CAYJLM010000041.1:0-10555 GCA_964370875.1 uncultured Gammaproteobacteria bacterium
GGGGTAGGAAGTTTCTATTTCCCTCAACTAGGAAGTTATCATTTCCGTGGGACAGAGCCAAAAGCTAAAAAGTCCTCAAAGATCTTATTTTCCTTTATTTTGCGATATGTTCGGGTTTTTTTCCGGTAAAAACATCGAGAATATTCTGGGCAGCGATCCGCGCCATGGCATTTCGTGCATTTACGGTCGCAGAGGCAATATGGGGTGTCATAATGACATTTGAAAGCGATTTTAACGCCATCTGATCGTTCGGATCACAGTCATTGTTTGGCTCGCACTCAAAAACATCCAGTGCAAATCCGCCAAGCCTCTTGGCGTAGAGCGCTTTCAGGGCGGCTCTTTCGTCGACAATAGGTCCGCGAGCCGTATTGACGAGCAGCGCTGTCTTCTTCATGAGACGCAGTGTCTTTGTGTTGATCAAATGCTTGGTTGATGGCAAAAGCGGAACGTGCAAACTCACAATATCGGCGGTTTTAAGTAATCTCTCAAACGATACATACCGCGCCTGATAGGTCTTTTCGAAATCCATGTCACGGTGTTTGTCGTAATACTGAACACTCATGCCAAAACCGTTGTGCGCATACTTTGCGACCTCCCTCCCAATACGCCCCATGCCTACCAACCCCAATACCCTGTCATGAAGATCGCTACCAACAAGCAAATCAGGATCCCATCCATGATACTTTCCCGTTCGAGAAAATCTGTCCGCCTCGACGATGCGACGCGACAACGACAAAATCAGCGCAAAGGTATGTTCAGCAACCGAAGTGCTCACCTCAAGCGCGGGAGTATTTGTCACGACAATTCCCTTTTTCCGCGCGACTGCAAGGTCGATATTATCAAACCCAACCGCATAATTAGAAATGATTTTTATCTGCGCACCGCACGCCTCGATTACCGCCCCGTCAATAGTATTTGTTAAAAGGCACAGGAGGGCGTCGTATTTCTTTCCGTATACTTTCTTAATGAGCTCCGTCTTTGAAAGATTCCTGCGCTCGCGTTGGAGCGTTACTGTATGTCCCTTTTTCTTGAGCATATCGACCGCTATCTTTGGAATCGGGCGGGTGATAAAAACTTTCATATATGCTATGCGTTTTTAAATAGCTTAATTTTTTGTAAAACAACATCCTTTACCAGCTCCCGCGCGTCTTTTAATAACTCCCTTTCGTCTGATGCGGTAACATGCTCCATAAGTGCGCGGCGCAAACCGGCGGTAAACGCAATACGCAAATCCGTTCCAATATTTATTTTGCGAATGCCAAGAGCAATAGCCTTTCGGATTGCAAAATCGGACACGCCGTGCGCACCCTCGAGCCGGACGCAATCATGCAAATGCGCGCACTGATTATGCGCGATGGACAGAATCTTTTTTGGAATCCCGCTTGCGCCATGCAGTACGAGCGGGATTGATACACGTTCTTCAATTTCGGAAAGCCGCTTAAAATCAAGCACGGTCTTTCCTTCAAATTTAAAAGGGCCGTGCGCGGTTCCAATTGAGATTGCAAGAGCATCAATGCCAGTTTCTTTCACAAATTTCTCAGCCCGATCCGGATCAGTAAAGAGCGCCTCGCGTGCACCTTCTCGTGTCAAATCTTCGTCCGTTCTCAGGGCACCGAGCTCCGCCTCCACTGAAACACCACGCTTGCGCGCCCATGCAACAACCTGTTTTGTTTTCGCAACATTTTCCTTATAGGGAAGCGCGGACCCATCAAACATAACCGATGTCCACCCACCTTCAATACATTTTTTTATCGTTCCCATGTCTTTGCCGTGATCGAGGTGAAGCGCAAGAATGCTGTTTTGCTCCGCAGCCAGATAGACCAGCGCTCGAAGATTTTGAAAGCCCGCATACGCGAGCGAACTTTCGCTTGTTGCAATAATAGCACGCGCCCGCGTCTCATGGGCGGCGAGTGTGACCGCCTGCACCATCTCGAGATTATCAACATTAAATGCCGGCACGGCGTATTTTTTCTTTTGCGCATCCTTCAATATTTCTTTCAGTGAAACAAGCATAGGAGTTATACCGCTTTACACACCTTCTTACATGCCTTACAGCGCTTCTGCATCTGTTCAATGGTAAGCAATCCTGCCTGGGGCCCGATATGCTCAATAACCGATGCGGAGTTTGCCGATCCCCACATCAATGCGTCGCGCAGTTGAAGTCCTCGAGCAAGTGCCGCAAGGAGACCCGTCGAAAACGCATCGCCCGCCCCGGTACGCTCAACAATCTTTGCCGGCAGGGGAGGCATTTCATACATACGATTACCGTAGTATCCAAACGCTCCTTTTGATCCATCGGTAATCACAACGGTAGCCGGACCCAGGCGATGAAGACCGCGCAACATATCCCGTATCGATGACTTTCCTTCATGGCTCCCCAATACGCTTTGCGCCTCCTCCTTATTTAAAATCAACACTGTACAGCGCTTGAATATCGGATCAAGCACTCTGCGTCCCGCCAAAAGCTGATGCGTTCCGGGATTGAACGCAAGCTTCACGCCGTCCCTATCCAGATACGCGATTAATTTCTTGTGAACTTTTTGAAATCCCTTTCCCATCGACGTGAGATAGATCCATGAACTTGGTGCGAGATCGGGAAGATTATAGGGACGCGCATCGTGATACACCAGGATTGTTCGATCTGTTTTATAGACAAGCACAGTCGAATAATTCGTTGGATTCCCCTTTTCAACCTTGATGTAATCAGGTGATACGTTTTCTTTTCTAATATGCTCCATAATGCGCCTGCCGCTATCATCGTCGCCAAGAAATGTATACAACGCTGTTTTCAATCCCAGCCGCGCCGATCCGACCGCGTTATTACAGGCATTTCCCCCTGGCGAAAAATGAATATTTCTAACCGGTATCTTTTCAGCGTAATTGAGGCAGAACCAACAGTTCTCTTTATCAAGCGAACACATGAGCGACGCGTCGTGCACTCTTAAAAAAACGTCAAGTGATGTATCGCCAATTGAGATGATGTCAAATTTTTTCTCTACTTTTTTTGGCATAGTCGGTAAGTTATGATTTATCAAGATCCTCTGATGCTCTTTTTTCGGCTCTAAGCAGGGCCATTTCTCGAACAATCGTTGTCACGTCCTGCTCCATTCGCTCGAGACGGATAAAGATACGGAACAACAAGTAGAAAATCGCTATCAATGAAAGATAGAACACCGCGTCGGCGCCTCGGGTCACTTGGAGAAAATGCGCAAGGTAGTCGGTCAAGTTCGGCTGCCATACAAGTGCAATAGCCAGAACCCAAAAAAGGATCCACGCCATCAGCGTCTGGATATGGACTTCGCGCTTTCTCAGTTTGCCGATCGCCTTGCCGATGATAATGACACTTGCGACTGTAATAAGAATTTGGATTGTCACATCGTTATCCTAAAAATAATTTCTTCCAAATCATTTTAAACCCGATTGATAGAGCGTTGAGAGAGCGCTGACCCTTGCCACGCGAATAGTCCGTATAGCTGATTGTGACCGGCACCTCACAAAACTTCAGCTTAAGACGCCGAATCTCATCAATCAGTTCGGATGCATACGCCATGCGATCTTCAGTGAGTACTATAGCATTGGCGGCGCGAGATGAGAACGCCCTCATACCATTATGCGCATCAGTCAGACGGATACCTGAAAAAAACCAGGTGAAATAGAGACCCAGGTGAAGAACGATCTTGCGCATAGTCGAGGCATTAGTTTGGGATTCCTTCAGAAAGCGGGACCCCAGCACGACATCTGCCTTCCCGTCGAGCAGTGGCTGGACTAACTTTGGAATATCAAATGCATGATGCTGTCCGTCTGCATCGAAATGAACAATAATATCAGCGCCACGCGCAAGCGCGTAAGCCGTACCGGTCCGAATAGCCGCCCCCTTTCCACGGTTGATGCAGTGGCGCAACACATGAGCGCCTTTCGCCCGCGCGATATCGCCCGTCCTATCCTGCGAGCAATCATCAACAACAACAATATTCCGCGTCACATTCTGCACGTCATCAATAACGCTACCAATTGCCTGCTCTTCATTAAGCGCCGCGATAAATACCCAGACTGATTTCATAATTTCAAAATATATTCTTGAATAAGTATATCATTGCGCGTCATTGAAAGGCAAGGAAGCTAAAATATTGACCACTCTGCCCTTTTCGTGTTTTACTAGTAAGTATTAAATAAACTGTGACGAGATATGACTCCAGAAGGAATGCCAAAAACGAGAGAAGATATACGACCGCGAGCCGGTCTTGAGTCAAGCCCCATAGAACGTGCAGGAAAAGACGTGTTATATGGAACATATCTTTTCGAAAACATGGATGGGCTACAGCATATCTACAAGGCGCTTGATTCCTCAAAATCTGATGATGAGGTCAAATCAGATGTTGTGGACTTTCTTGATGACTATTGTGGACTTGCGAGCGGCGAAACTGATAGAGAAAAATTGCGGCGGTATGAACGGTATGCCCACAATATCGGACGTGCTCAGACCGGTTTACAGGGAAATGTTGAGCGTCTGCACGTAAAAGATATGTATCAACGCATGGGAAACCAACTCGAAATAGCAACGACCGTTGACCCCGTCGAACAGCTTGATATGTTGCGGACAATGAAAGATGCTCGCGCCCGATTTGAAATCCGCCAACTTCTTCATACCGGTGCGATGCTATACGAATACGAACAAACATTCGGCACTCAAGGAGAATTGCAACAGGCACTTCACGACTTCCTTATTTTTATAGATGGGCTTCTATTCCCGATCCTGCACCTTGAAGACGGCACCTTCTATCATAAGGTCGCAAAAAATAAAGAGGGCGGCATATCGGCAATTGACATTCGCTCTCCACGCCATGAAAAAAAACCAACGAGACTGAGTCGGGAAGAAAATTTTGTCCCGGTCACTTATCGCACCTGTCCTTTTCCTAATGGCGACAATGTTCGCGTTCTCCTCCTTGGTCGACCCAAGGATCCGTACTCTGCATTTTTAAAATCGGTAGAAAAGGGCACTTCAATATCTGGCATACGCGATGTCCTGGGTATGACATTCTTCGTCGATCACCGAACAAGCGAATTACATACATTCATTAAACGACTTCTTCATTTTTTTGAACGAAGTGGTATCACTATCAGTGAACATGAGCGCCATCTTCTTCGACGCGATCCGAACGATCCGGTAGTAAAAGATACAAACAAAGGGCGATCATCAAAATTCGGAATGGAAAAACTAGTTATCGACTGGCACCCAAGCTTCTCCGTTGCTTGTCAATCTGAAATTGATCCTGTTCTTGCGCGCCTCTATAGCTCCGACCGAAACAAAAGGAAATTCTGGAAACGAGCAACAGAAAAACAAAGCAACGACATCTACATCCCTATTGAAATTCAAATAGGTACTCTCAAGGATATGGCAAATTTGAACATCGAGGGGGATTCACTGCATGTTGACTATAAATTTGGGAAAGCAAGCACAAGCTTCGAGGGAACACCCGGGCTGAATTTACTCGAGGCGGAGCGACCGAAACGGTTTTATAAAATTGATTTGGTGAACAAGGGGCCTGCCCTCGATGCCATGATAGCAAAACAAAATGCAAGCATCGGTCTTCATCGCAAGGCTCTTGAAGCGGCCGATGATGCGGCAAACGCAACACCAAAAGATAAAAAGTAGGTCACTATTATATACACAAAAACGGAGTTCTTCATGTATTCCGTTTTTGTAATGAACCCGACCCTGCCAGGCTTCTAGCCGCAGGGTAGTCTCTAGCGGTTTTTTGCATAAGGTGGTCCGAAGGCCATCGGACCAGTATAGTACAGTCCATTCAAACCCCGTGGCAAGTCCACGGGGTATTCTAAAATCATCCGACCATCCGTCCACATCTATTCTCTTTTCTTATACGCCGCAAAAAACTTCTCTTGGGCATACAGTGAAAATCCCCATAAAAATAAAGCCCCCGCCAAGAGCTCTGCACTTTCTTCGAGCGGGATAAAGAAGGGGAGCAGCGGCTGCAGCGTGGTCACGCCGCCCATAAACTCTAAAGAAAGCGCGACAACAACAAGGATGCCTCCCGCGATAAGTATGCGGCCGGCACGACGATTTTTGGCGTATATCTCTCGGAGCGCGGCAATAAAAAGAAGTGCCACTCCAAGAATAATGGGGCTCATAAATACTGTCCACATAGGAGTTCCCGAATGGAAAAACGGGAATGGGGGGACATACTTCACGAGGTAGTACACCGCGTTTTCATGGAGCTCGGATATTTCATCAAGGCCAAGGAGCACAAACAGTACCATAAACGATCCCCATACCATTTTTTTAGTCCGCGCGCTGTGTGAGAAAAAAATCACTGCGAGCGCGTATCCGCTCGCGATAAATTGCAGTGAAGAAAAAATAGCGGCGGGAGTCCGCTCGCGATCAAGATTAAAAAGATCAAATTTCGCTCCAAGTGTAACGTGCAAGAGAACAAAACCGGCAATTGCCGCGACACTCCATGCCACTATTTTTTTACTCATAGCCCAATATCATCAATACGAAAGAGAAAACTCGGCATAAAGCTGGTACTGGCAAAGCCATCTGCTGTCACGAGGTACACCGAGCCGTTTTCGTCGACAGTGACGCCCTGGGTGTCGCGATACATGCGAGCAAGCTGGATAATCTTTTCCTTTCTTCCGTCGGGAAATATGCGAAATACTGCGCCCCATGCCGTGTCTGTCACGAGCATGCTTCCGTCAGCAAGCGCCTCAATGTCTTCCGGAGCGCTCAGTCGGGCAATCTTTTCAATACTCTTCCCAAAAATAACGCGAAACACCGCACCGGTCGTGTCGTCAGTTATGTAGATGCTGTCACTGACACGATCATATGTAATGCCTTCGGGTGTTTGCCATTCCGGATGTGAAGGTTTCCAGTTCTCAATCTCTTTTCCGGGGCGGTAGCGCGAGAGTGTTTTTTGTGACTCGTCTAGGATATATATGTCCGCATCGACGACCGTAATCCCTTCCGGATGAACAAGCCCATCGGAACGGGCGGCAACAATATGTCCACCGCCCTGATCAAAACGTACAATATTTCCCGCGTTTCCATCCGAGACAAACACCCCTTCTCCGGTCGCCGCAACACTGTCGGAATCTTGAATTATTTTTTTTGAATCTGAAATTCGCATAAGCCGATCATTTTTCAACCGATAGAGCGACCCGCCCCCTTCATTTGCGATAACGATTCCTTGTAATGGGTGGAACGCGAGGTCGTCGGTATGAGACAATCCTTCCGCGCGGCTTGCAATCTGTGTTACGCCAACACCGGGCGTTGTAACAGGTAGGGAGGGAAATGTGAGCGGTACAGATAGCGCTATGAGCGCGGTCACCGCAAGCGAGCTCGTGACAACTGCTCCCGCCGCCGCTCTTCTTCTCCAGGCACGAAAAGGGTGAAGAGGCGCGCGCGCACATGTCTCATCGAAGAGAATCGTAATAAGGGCAATCAAAAATAGAAGCGCGGCAGTATGTTCAAAAACCTCCTCCAATCCGTTGAGGGAGTTTTTTACCGACCAAAGCAGGTACCATGCATCGGACATAACAAATCCCGGATTGGTGGTAAGCACATACGCGAGCGAGCGCAATTTTGCATGGACAAAAACATCAAATGTATCGAAAAGGGTTGAGAACACATATACACCCGCTCCGCTCAAAAACAAGTACGCCGACATGCGATACCGAAGAAAAAAATCGCCAATCCGCGCTCGAATGAGCAAAAGAATCGCGCCGAGAGCGCCAAACGCGTATCCGATAGTCACATAGTCAGTCACTTCTCCTGAATACGAAAATGTTTTCTGAAATAATCGTCCGATTGCTTCGTGGATTTCCATCACTTCATCAAGCCCGCCATACAAAAACCCGACAGCAAGCACGAGCCAAAACGCCGCCCGCAAAAAACCGCTTCTCCTCGTCGTCCGGACATATACTCCAAGCGCGCACAGAGAAGCGAGAATGAGAAAAGCCGATGTGCTATACCGAATCCACGAAAACTCCTCAAGCAAACGATGAGTCCTGTCTCCAAAAAAAATCCCCGCTAATACCAGAAACGATGCAAAAAATGCCCACCATATCAGCATGTGAACGCGCTTTCCGCGAAGGAGCGCCCATGCGCCCGACAAAAGCAGTAGTAACGCGTGAATTCCTAGAATAGCGATCCGCAACGCCCCCTCAAACGGAAGCGGCTGTGAGGTGGCGTTCTCAATAAAGTCAAACAGCCAAGGAAAACCAAAGCTCACCACCAAAACGATAAAGAAGAAAAGGAGTGAAAAAATACCAAAGCGAATGATAAAATCCTTAATAATATTCATATACAGTAATCATACCACCTTTCCGGCGTGCCACGCCATATTAAAAAACGTCCGATACGTTTCCGCTATACCGGCCGACTCCATAGTGACCGCAAATATCTCCCTTTTAAAAGAGAACGTGATGATCGTATTTCCATAGAGCATATTATCGGCCTGGGAAAATCTACCGTCGTTTCGAATCACGCGAAGCTGATGGTGGGGATTTAATCGCGCCGACCTACGATAATAGTGTCTCGTCTCGATATCATCATTGCCGATTTCCCGAATCGGATTTTGTGACTTACTCATTACTTCATAGAAGTAGTCAATAACGGACGTTCTGAAATTTTCAACTGCATCTTTCAGCGAACCAAAGATCAGAAGCTCTTCCCCTGGATGGTGCTTCAAGTAGGTAAAAAGCGTGTTGTACGTTTCGCGAACCTCTTGCACACCCTCTGCTATCCTGATCGTGGGTTTTTCGGGGTCAAAATTGTGAATTGCCTTGAGGGATGGCAAAATTTCCGTGCACAGTGCGAGCTTGTCTTCAAGGTCGGTCGTGATGTGCTCAGGTGATTCCGCACGATAGACCGCCCTCTTGCCATGACAAATCCGTATGACAAGCCCCTTCGACTCAAGTTCGTCTAAGAGAAGGTACACTGTTGGGCGTTTGAGTCCCGCGCCTTTTGCTATTTCCAAAACAGAACCGGTGCCAAGCTGTAAGCAGGAAAGATATACTCTCGCCTGGTTTTCAGATAGTCCGAGTCGATGAAGATTTTTGACAAGATCCATAATCAATAGTGTACAAAAAATGATATTAATGTCAACTTTTTTGACAAAAAAGATTTCTGATTATCGTATACTACAAATAATTATTCACTGAAATTGTATGAATATGAATATATTGTTGACATCTATTCTACTCGCGAGCAGAATGATACCTGGTAAAAATATATGGGTAATACATCTTCAATATTTCAAGAACGAGTGCACGCTTTTTTCGAACACCCTTCATCATTACTTTCGTGGCTATTCCGCGCGTTCACGGTCGTTCTTATCGTATTCTCAAGCATATCGGTTGGTGTAGAGTTTCTGTACCCGCAAATAGCCGAACGACATGCCAATATACTCTACGGAATGGAGGTATTCGTCGTAAGCGTCTTTTCGTTTGAATACCTTGCGCGTCTGTGGGCATCGCCATCGCGCGGCCGCTTTATCGTCAATTTTTACAACACTATCGATCTCCTGGCCATTCTTCCAATCTTCTTTACCGGACAGAATCTCGGCGGTATTCGAGTGATTCGTCTGGCGCGATTTGCGCGAGCGTTGCGAATCCTTCGCGCGGCAAAGGTACTGCGCTTATTTTTTCAAACATCGACAATCAATACATCGCGAATTGTCCAGGAAAACGTTATTAAAAATATCGTTGTAATTATTGGCATTATCCTTATCCATGAACCGATCGATACGTTTCTAAGAAGCGCAACTGTCGATGTGCTGGGAGATGTTATGTTTGCCGCAAGTATCATTGCCCTTGCGGCGATGTTCGGCTTCTTCTCGCTTTCATATTCTGACTTTGACGCACTGCGTACTTCTCAGCGCCTGCTCATCCATCTGACAACCGGTTTTCTCCTCCTACCCATTGGCGCCATGTTCTCGATTATCCAGATCATTATTTCCATCGAGCTTTCAACCTTTCCAACAATCATTGTTGCGGGTATCTGGTTTGTCTATACCGCCGTCATGCTCTGGGATTTTGCCAATGTACTAAAGATAAGTGAAAAGATGCGAGCATAATAAGACCCATCATCAATAATCGTAAAAGAACGTGGAAGGCCCACGTTTTTTTATTGACACCGAAGATTATGTCAACTATTCTGACAACTTAAATTATATAAAATGCTTTTGTTTTAATATCTGAGAGTGAAAAAACGTAATTTCTGTATACGTTATTGACAAATAACTGTTCGGGGTCAGGATATCCACAACCTTGCAGGGGGCAGGGTTGGAAAGAGGACAAGATGCGCAAGACAGCGCTGGCGGCGGCGGCCATGTTCGCTGCGTACCTAGCGCTGGGAGCGCTGGGTTATACGATGACCGAGCCGGGGACAGGCTTCGGTCGGGGCATTAGATGGGCACTGGTAGTATTGACCACCCTGGGCACGGATACTCCGCCGACCAACCCGGCATCGGCCTGGTTCCAAGTCGGCTACGCGGTACTGACGTTCCTGGCAGTGTCGTTGGCACTGTCAACCGTCGTA
>CAYJLM010000042.1:0-10306 GCA_964370875.1 uncultured Gammaproteobacteria bacterium
GTGATACTCACAACTGAAACATCGTGGCTCTTTTTCAATTCATCGACGATGCTATTAAAAACAACCTCCGCTCCGCCGCGAGAATAGGGTCGATAGAGACTTGCAATCATTAAAATTTTCATAGTTCGTTCAAAAAATGACGCGCATAAAAAAATGCTGAAATTATTTGCGCATTGCGAATCTTTCCCGATAGTATCAATCGAACAATTTCATCAGAGGCGAACCACTCCATGGCATCGATTGGCTCATCGTCATTCTTCGGAATTTCCTTGTGAGAAAGACCCCGTGCACCATATACCACGATTGCCTCATTGGTTCGAAATGCCCAGCTATTCACTGTTCCAATTTTCTTCCACGAACGCGCGACATAGCCGGTTTCTTCCAAAAGTTCTCTTTTTGCGGCGAGAAGCGTCTGCTGCCCGTCTGCTCCGCCGCCCGGAAATTCCCACTCGTTCGTATTAGTCGGATATCGATGATGGCGCACCATAAGCATTCGACCGCGCTCATCAATAGCAACAGACAAAATGCTTGTCGCGCCATCGATATACGCATAGACATCCTGCGAGCCGTCAGGCATACGAATGTCATCCTCCAAAAGGGTTACCCATTTATTCTTATAGGCAACCCGCGTACGAATCCTTTTCCATTGAATACGTTTCATGTTATGCATTCTCCAGTATCACTCCGGCGCCGACAAGCAATGCGCGCAGATCCTTTTTATATGACTCTTCGAGCTCTTCTCGAGCCGCGGGAAGCAGGGCTTCTATTTTCTGCGTGCTTCCATAAATATCCGGAACATCAAATCCTTTTAGAAATGCCGGGTCCACCTCAAGCACCACATCCGACATCCCCGCAAGTTTCAGCATATCGGTAACGAGAGACTCCATGGGAACTGAATATCCGGAACATACATGATATGTCTCTCCCGCCTTTCCTCTATTCATAATCGCCTCAAGCATACGACAGGCGCTACTCACTCCGAGATAATCTCTCTTTTGCTTAAGATTGCCAACATGCATGCTGGTGCCCCCCTCTTTTTGAATTTTTGCAATGCGCTCAGCAAAGCCGCCCGGCGCAAGCTTTGTCGAAAGTCCAGAGCCAATCAGATTAAAGACACGGGCAAGTCGGATATCACTTCCATTACTTGCGACAAATGAATCCATATAAAAATGTTGGACTACCTTGCTCATTCCGTAATCAGACACCGGCTTGAGCGAGTACTCTTCGGAAAGCGGCATCGCATCTGTGGGTGCCATGCCGTATTCCGCGGCACTGCCAATAAGCAAAAGCTGAATGTCAGTATCTTTGACAGCATGCATGAGCGCGCGGGGGAAAAAAGCATTCACATTGAAGCACTCCTGCGGCGAGCGAGAGAATGAACCAATAGCATTCACGATGACCGTGGGTGCAAATTGCTTGATCATCCGAACAATATCCTGCTCGACTGTATCAATATACATGGTTCTGTCCGGAGGGAATGAATCGAGCTGGGAACCTATTTCGACGACGTCGTACGCCCCCTCCTTTGAAAGAAGATAATTACACAGATGGCGGCCAAGAAATCCACCCGCACCCAAAAGAAGGATCTTTTGCTTCATATCAAGAAGACTTAGATAAAAAATAATCGGGATTTTTCTCGTATGCTTCCTGCGCCGTTGTGTAGTCCTCAACCCGACCAATGTCGTACCACGTTCCTTCGAGCCGATATCCTCTTACGGGAATATTTTTCCCGACGAGCGTACGCATAAGATCGGGAAGATCAAAGCGTTCGTCTTTTGGAATGTATTGAATAACATCGCGGTTGAGCACATAAATCCCCATACTGATATCAAATGTGTATTCGGGTTTTTCAACATATTCTTTCAGGAGGAGATCGTCAGAAAAATGAAGAACGCCCAGATCAATCTTTACAAATTTTTTATACGTACCAATCGTTGCCGCGCTCCCCGCCTTCTGATGCGCGGTATAAAATGCATCAAAATCAAGCGTGCACAGCGTGTCACCGTTTACCATGAGAAACGTATCTTCAAGATTGCCGATCAATGTAAGCGGACCGGCGGTGCCCAGCGGCTTATCCTCGCGCGAATATTCAATGGTCAGACCATACCGACTTCCGTTACCAAGATAGCTTTCCATAAGTTCCCCCAAATATCCGCTTGCAATAATGATATGTTCGTATCCGTCTCGCTTGAGCTGGCGAATGAGAATACTTACGATCGCCTCATTGCCGATTGGCATAAGCGGTTTTGGCAATACGGTCGTGTATGGCTGTAGGCGCGCTCCTACACCGCCGCAAAGAATAACTGCTTGTCGTCTCATAAATTATACAAATTCGGTTTATACCTTCCGATATTTTCACGGAAATAATCAAGCGATTCTTTCAATCCCTCTTCGAATGTATACGAGGGGTGCCATCCCGTCAATATTCTCGCCTTTTCATTATTGCAAATCAGCTCATAGACCTCGCTTTTCTCGGGACGCTTCCGCTCATCCTCAAAAACAACAGGCAACTGTGTACCGGCAATTTTTTGAATGGTATCAAGTGCTTCTTTTACGGAATGTCCTTCGTTCATGCCGATATTGATCACCTCGCCTATGCTTGCGTCTGACTCGGCAATACACAGAAAACCCTTCACGGTGTCCTTCACAAACGTCCAATCGCGCACCGGCCCCAGAGACCCCAGCTTTATCTCTTTTGCGCCAGACACTACTTGACCCATGATGGTCGGCAATACCGCGCGAAGCGACTGTCGAGGACCGAAGGTATTAAAGGGACGAATGGTCGCGACCGGCACGCCAAACGAACAATAGTAGCTTTCCGCAAGTTTGTCTGCTCCTATCTTTGTCGCCGAATAGGGCGACTGCCCGTGGAGTGGGTGCTTCTCATCTATCGGCGCATACTGTGCCGTACCATAATTTTCCGATGTCGATGTATGCACCATTTTTGACACACCGTGACGCTTCACCGCTTCAAGCACATTCAGGGTTCCGCCAATATTGGTCGAAACAAACAGCGATGGGGCGACATACGAATAGGCAACATGAATACACGCGGCGAGATGAAATACGACATCACTCCCCTTCACTGCCCCGTCAACAAAAAACGGATCCTGAATATCACCCACAACCACCTCTATGTGAGAGAGAATGTCTTTTGGCAATTCCTCAAGCTTTCCCCAGTCATTACGAGAGTTATACCGTATGAATGCCTTGACCTTCGCGCCTTTTCGTACAAGCTCTTCACACAAGTGTGATGCAATAAATCCTCCCGCACCTGTTACCAATACTTTTTTTCCTGCTAAATCCATAGATGATTATTTATATATTTTCTTTTCAAGACGACCCGATCCCCATTGTTCAGAGGCAACCCTTCGTTGATACCAATCAGTTTTTTTAACTTCCTCAAAGAGAGAAGCAAATCGCGGATCACGCAAAGCAAGGATATCTTCCGCCGCTATAAAAACCGGGCGGAGCTTATTCACGTCGTCAAAAAAATCGTTCGAATTAAATTCAATGACCGGCATATCCTCGCCGCCATCAGGATCCGGGACATAACCGGACACTCGACTTCCCATAACATCTTTCAATGATTGCGGCATGCGGGCAAGCACAAATCTCAGTTTTGTTCCTGCCGTATCGCGTGTCGATAAATACTCCCACATTTTTTTGGTGCGCGCCATGTGATAGTCATTACTAATAATCACCGGCGTTTTCCATCCATGTTCAATGGCGACTTTGACAACCTCAACAAGACCTTGAAATGTATCGGTTGATTCCTTTTCTGACAAAAGCATTTCCTTGGGAATTTTTTGTACTTTGGTTAGGTAATCTTTGTATTGCCTCCAGAAATCTTTGGGTAGCTCAAACCCAAGATCTCGCTCTTCTTCTGGTTTCACATACGGAAAATTACTCAACGTTAGAATGGGCTCGTGAAACGCGGAATATAGCTCTGCGCCGGCGATTGCGCGTGCCTTTCCTCCGCCTGCCGTAAACACAATATTACCACTATCCTTAATCTTCGCTGCATAACCCGGCTTATATTTTCCATACTCGCCACTTGTTTGACTTTTCGGTGGAAGATTTGGCTCATCGTCCTGCCATGATGTCAGTGTCCACTTATATCTAGTCGATTCATTCCCCACTGCATCTGTTTTTGTAACCTTCCGCCCCGCGACACCACCCGGAATAACAACAATAAAATCAGGGTCGTGTTCCAGACCAAGCACCTCACGATACCCTTGCGCAATCACCTCGCGACATCGTTCATATTCTGCTTCCCCGTCTGCTCTCGTTTGTGCGGCTCTCCCTGGTTCTGCCGCCACATCCGGAGTAATATGCACCGTCCGCAATTTCTTCAGTTCCTCTTTTGCGGCTCGAATACGCTCTTCGGGTGATTGACGCTGTCCACGTTCTAGTGTTCTTTCTGGCATACATGCTTTATTATTGTTTATCCTGGCTTGCTTGCTCGCCGTATTTTGTTGTATAGGTGCGCGCCTTGCTCTCGCGCTTGTGTTCCTCCCACGCACTGCCGCCTTTCAGGTATGCCTGCAATGTCGTCTCGTCCACAAACACCTCCTTGGGAACGCTCTGACCATGAATATCTTTTATCGTATCCATGCTCCCATCATATTTCTTCGCGTTTATTTTTCCCATCGCGACAAATTCGTCGGGCGGTAAAAACGACCACGGCACGGCTTGTTCACGAATAGTCAAACGCAGTGAGCCATTCGGTCCTTCATGTATTGAACCGCGTAGGAGATCCGCACGAATCAGATCTTCGTAAAATTTTCTTCGATCAGCATCAATTTCAACGACATTTCTCTTCTTTGATGTCCCCATTTTTTCCAACTCCTCGAACACCTCGGGAATACTGAGCATGTCTGCGCGAGGTTGTTTTTCCAACGCCAGGACCACATCGTCCTTCATGTTTGCCGTATTCTCGATGAGAACAAGGTGGACTTCTTTGCGTTCTTGATCTTTTTCACCCGACATCGACACCACGGCCGTTTTAATACGATACACACCGTCTTCGTATGCCGTCTTCCATGAAAGATCTTTTATCTTTTCTTGCTCTGCCAGGGTATCCAGATTTGCATCAATGGTTACGACCTCGTTTTTCCCAGTGTCTGATTTTTCCCCGGCTTCTAATTCCGCGCGACGCTTTTCAAGATACTCCTTGCGGGCTCGCATGCGGCCAAGAAGCAGATCGACACTCCGCAGAGAGCTTTCTTCGGCATTCCTTTCAACAAGAGACAGTGTTTCATGGCTCAGCGCGACACCCAGCACATCCTGAATTCCTTTCAGTGTTTCTGCCACCTCGGGAAACTCTTCCTGGCGATGACGGATTTCTTCAAAAAGTTTTTCCGTGACTGAAATACTTGTTTCAATCGTATGGATCTGCTCAAGTGTAACTTTCAGCAGCTCAAACGTATCTGCTGTTTTCACTTGTTCTCGTTCTTTCTCGAATACGAATTGTTCGTTTTCTAATTGTGGTTTTTCTTTTACCTCTGCCATAATAGTGTGGCAATATTAATTACTCCGTTGCTCGGGGGGGATACCCATATACTTTTCGGCCGCTTCAACATCCTCAGGATACCCTATTGGGTGCCAAAAACGAGCTCTGATCACCTTAACGGGAATCTGTTTTGCGAGTATTCCAATTTGCGGAGGAAGAATGTGCTCGCCCTTCTGGTCGAATATTTTGGGCATGTCAAAAATCTCATGCCCCAATATGCAGCAACAGGCGGTATTTGCAAGGTTGCTCGGCGGCACCTCTGGCTTTTCAAGGAGCTCTTGCAGATAGTCGTTCTCGTCGACGAGACAGATGCCCATGCGCTCAGGGTGCTGAGCCTCTTTTGCAAGCACGACCATACCTCCATCACGCACGCAATCCTGGATATCAAGCGGGTTAAACAGATCATCAGCAAATCCAACCATAAATAATCCCTCTCTCAAAAACGGGCGCGCTCGATCCACTGCCTCACCCGTCCCTTTCGGTTCAGGTTGATCTACATAAATAATTTTTCGCCCCTTCCACGAATTACCGAAGTGCTCTTTTATTCTCTCTTGCTTATAGCCGACAATAAGAATAATCTCGTCAATTTCCGGTGGCAACAAATCAAGCGTATGCTGTAAAATCGGTTTACCGCCGACAAGCACCATGGGTTTGGGCCGATCTTCAGTCAGTGGCCGTAGTCGTTTGCCTTCTCCTGCCGCTAAAATTACTGCCTGCATACGTTAAAATCTCATTACTTTATAGGACTGACGAAGTTGCGCGCAGTTCTAGGCGCCAGCGAGGAGCGGAGTAAAACGTATACTGCATACGTTGTCGAGCACCGGAACTGGCAACAACGAAATGCGCCAACAGCGTAAGTCCTAGTTAATACGCACTGATTTAAGCACAGAATCGAACTCCTGTACAGCCGCTGGAAATGTGTCATGACGAGCGGCAAACGTCAAAATATATTCCTTTTTGTCATTCACTGCAAACACCTGTATACCGTCGATAGAAACACCGCTTTCTTGAATGTGGTACATAAACTGTTCTGCGGAGAGCTTGCCAAGCATCTTCTCCTGAACTGGCTCTACTTCAATCTTCCTACCGGCGCTACTCGCAGATTCTTGAATTTCTTGCACATTCTTTTCACGAAACTGCTGAAGCGTCTCCGCTTCTTTTCTTTTTGTCAGCACGAGTGTCATTGTCGGTCCTGCCCCTTCTGTTGAAAAGAGAATGATGTTTGGAGAAACATACTGTTGTTCCCACCCTCGCGGATAGCGAAAAGAAATACCAAATTCTGTGTCGTGGAATGTTCGCTGGGATGAAGTAACACTGCGCATAATAGCATCAAGTGCGTCAATCTTTGCACCCCTATACACCGCGACTCCAACACCAATCACGCCCACAAAAAGTAGGATTGAAAACAATATAAAAAGTCTCCGAATCAGTTTCATAGAAAGATCGATCTTCTTGTCTGTGCGTAACAATTATACTGCCGAGCTTGACGAAACGATTTTCAACGAATTCGTTAGTTTGCGATATGCGTATGCGAGCATCAATGCTGTCATCGGAGCGGTAACCAAAACCCCGACAAAAAACACACAGAGTCCGAGTATATTCAACGCAATAATAAATACATACAAAAGAAGCAATGACCACTTATGCCCTTTTGTTGCCTGCGCGCTCATCTTAAACGACTCAATTATCGACACCTTCTTGTCGACCAAAAAATAGGGCCAAAACGCGTACGTTATCATCCAGTAGATGCCCGGCACAATCAATAGGAGAAATCCGACAAAAAGCAAAAGACCATAGAGGATAGACGCACCAACGTATCGCCAAAATACTGAAAATTGCGAAAATAAATCGGAAAACCGCGGTAGTGCCCCATCAATCGCGTGAAGCGCCAGAGCGATAAATCCAGACTGAATGATGATGCCCAAAACAAATGAAACAATAAAGTTTGCCGTGCTTGATATCGGTTCGTCATTGGGCACGTTCAGTGCCGTCTGAACGAGTGCGGTCAGCAATGTTGGGATCTGTACAAATATCTGCTGAAAAATCATGACCCCAATAAAAAACCATAGGTATTTTTTTGTCAGGGGCCACACCGTTCCCAAAACTTCTTTTCGAGAAAAATCCTTGGGGCTGATTAAAAAAACAATCAACAGGCATGCCGCAACCACAACAAGGAAGAGCCCGGCAAAAGCGGCGAGCATTGCGGGATTTGCCAGCATGCTGGCCAGTGCGGCATTGGCATCGGGAGGCGCGACTTGCGCAGTGACGGTTGCGCTCTGGGCAAAAACACTGGGTGCTGAGAAAAAAGAACAAAAAAGGAATGCGCTCGCTCCCATAGCACACCTTTGAACCATTGATTTGCGTATCATAGAAATATAATCTCTATTATGCTTTATACAAAAAGCATACCACATATCAATGAACGATGAAAGTGAGGGGGTACACGGGGTTGACGAGAACTATACGTCTATTACAATTCAGGAATGAGAGCGGTGAAAAATAGCTTCCCGGTCAGTTCTGAATCAATTTTTTTTCAAAAATGATGATGAATAAGGAGGAATACTACTGTATTCTGACGAGTTCAGCGCATTTTTGGAGAAAAATTGGGCGGAAATGAGCCGGAAGAAACTCCCATGTGATATTTTTCACCGCTCTCATCATAATCATTATCTGACACGTGGCCTATGAAACATCTTCGCGCCTCTGCTATTCTCTTTCTGCTCGGTATTCTTGCCGTAGGGCTCTTTTTTGCACATACAAGCAACGCCCAGCAAAAAACCTCAACGTCAAAAAAAACGCCAACCATCGACAATCGCGTTACTCTTTTGGAAAAACAGGTCTCTGACCTAAAAAAACAAATTACGGCATTGACTCAAAAAATTGATACTACACAGAAAAAAATCGCTCTTGATTCTGCGAAACAAAAACAACCATCGCAGGCAGAGCTCCTGCCAAAGATTGTCAAAACGGCGTCAGATGCGGTCGTATCGGTGGTTATTTCAAAAGACGTCCCTCTTCTTGAGCGCGTTTATGTGAATCCATTCCAGGATAATCCGGCATTAAAAGATTCCGGCATTCGCGTCCCTGTCTATCGACAAAAAGGCGTCGAACTCAAGAAGGTCGGCGCAGGAACGGGGTTTATCGTTACCGCCGACGGCTATATCATAACAAACAAACACGTTGTCGCGGACACCGGCGCGTCATACACCGTCCTTCTTCCGGATGGAACACAAAAGAAGGCGTCGGTCTTCTACCGTGACGACATCATCGATATCGCGCTTATAAAAATCGAGGGAACAAAATACAAAACAATTCCTCTGGGCAACTCCGATAAGATTTCCCTGGGACAGTCAGTCGTCGCAATCGGTAATGCGTTGGGGGAATTTGACAACACCATATCTGTCGGGGTCATCTCCGGTCTCAAGCGCTCGCTTACCGCGTCGGGATCCAACGGTCAGGCCGAAGAACTCAAGAATGTCATCCAAACAGATGCGGCTATCAACCCGGGAAATTCCGGAGGTCCGCTCATCGATTTGTCCGGAAAAGCTATTGGCGTAAATGTTGCGACAGTCACAGGGTCTCAAAGCATCGGATTTGCACTTCCGATCAACAGTATTCGGGATGTGCTGAGCCGCGCTTTAGGCCGCGAGTAACAAAAGGGAAAAAAATAAAAGAACCGTCGCCGCCTCTATCGTTGCCGTGATGGTTCTGTTTTTTATATACCACACGACAAAGTGCTTCCAATATGAAAAAAATGATTCTTTTGGAAGCGTGAGATCCTCGATACGTCTCAGAATTCGATAAGGTTTTTTTACAAAAGGCCACAGCCATCTGACTTCATCCTCTATCGTATCGAGAAAAAGATGACTCAAGGATGCAAAAATAATAACAAGTGACAACGCCAGATCGCGCATGATGACAGCCGTGATCCCCGCAATAGCTATCCAGAACATCGGCGTATGTGTGATATATGATCGGTGTGATTTTTTGTCATTCTGGATAACCAATGACCGCGTTTTAAAAAACGCTGCAAACATATCCAGATCTGGAATGGCACCAAAAATAAAACCGGCCCACAGCAGGTCTTGGGCTTGCGGGTCGTAAAGCGACACATGAAAAAAAGACGCTATTCCCAGCGCCACCAAATATCCCGCGCTTGCATGACCGGGAGGAAGCATACTACGCCGCGTCCTCCAGATTTTCGCGAGGGAGATCTTTCTTTTGAAAAACTGAAAAAAGTGTTCCTGCAAAAAGCAGTGTCGATGTCACGACCGATCCAAGACAGTAGATGCAATACGCATGCAGGATAAATGCCTGAACATATAAAAACCAAAGGGAAAAGAAAAACCCAGCAACGGTACACATACGCGCGATATCAAAAAACACGCGCTTCCTCGTGTCAATAAACGCAATCGTCAACAAAAAAACAGTCAGGTAATACAACGTTCCGAGCAATGCAACAGGAACACCAAATATCACTGAATATGCACTTGATGTCACCGTGTCGCACCCATGCACGATGATGCAGGTAAGCGGTGTGCCAAAATAATGGTTCGCTGTTAAATATCCAGCATCAAGAAAACCAAAAAAACTAATGATGGCAAAAAAATAGGTAAAAAAGCGCTGCACAAAAAAAATATATTTAGGACTTACGCAGATGAGTACAGTTCTAGGCGCTAGTGAGGAGCGGAGTAAAGCGTATATAAAATACGCTGTCGAGCACCGGAGCTAGCAACAACGAAATGTGCCAGCTGCGTAAGTCCTACTATTCAGTCGCTTCCAAGAGCGCCC
>CAYJLM010000043.1:0-5429 GCA_964370875.1 uncultured Gammaproteobacteria bacterium
CACTTTCCCCGCGCCTGTGATACACCACCCTTGCCCGTCCACCTGTTTGATTAAGCCTGATTTCTTGAGACTCGCAAGCGTGGCGTTGTTAATCGGATACCCGCGCGATTCAATTTGAGTAATGGTGAGGGCGGTATGATGCGCCCTCCAAAGTGCATCGAACACCAACACCACAAACCGTTGTGACTCGCTGAGTTTAAATAGACGGGTCATTCGGTGGCTACCTTAGTTTTGGGTGGTCTACCGCCTTTGTTTTTGGGCTTGACGGGTGGCTCTACAAAGTTACTCGGTTTATCTTCACGCGGGGCGATGACTTTACCGATAACGGTAACAGGTTGCACCACACGCACAAACCACACCAACGAATCAGGCCCACTATAGCGTGTCCATGCGGCCTTATGATCTTCGTACCATTCATCCACCGCCCGTTTCACTTCCCAGTGGAGCGGATGGGCATCCGGTGTTTGGGCGTAGTCATGAAAAGCCATCACGCCGCCTTGTTTTACAAAGTCCGACCATGCGGTAATGTCGGCCCAGACATCCTCGTAGGTGTGACCCGCGTCAATGAATAACAAGTCAATCGGGGTCTTGTGTTCATGCCAGATGACTGCGCCCTCTAAAGTCGTACCGCGAATGGAGGTGCAATAATCTTTAAAACCCGCTTCGGTGATGTTGTTATACCATGCCTGTTGTAGATTACCCACAACGGGGTGATTCAAAGGAAATATATCCACCGTGTAGACATGGCCCTGTTTCCCATCGACTTTAAACGCATAGGCAAACTGTGAAGCGCTACGCCCATATTCCCCGCCTAACTCAACTATCGTACCATTGGTAGGGATTTGTCGCGCTAAGTGGATGAGGGCGTTTTCCTCGCGTAAGGATTCCCACCCAAAGACGCCCGTTGTTTGTGATTTTGGCCCTTCACCGTGCATTAGTATAATTCCTTTCGTTCACCTATTGGCAAAAGTAAGAAGTTCTCCCATAACAATTGGGCTTTTTTAACCGCCTCGTTTTTGCTTTCAGAGTACCATGCGTCACGCATATAGGGGTGTCCGACTGCTACAACAGGTAGGCCGAAATGATAGGTAATCGGGCAAATATAGAAGCTATAAACCCGTTCTAATTGACAAAAAAATAATTTAGCGGCTAAATCAGTGGATTGGTCTTTGGCGTCCCAAATTTCAGGCCATTCTACCATTGTACGCCATTTATATTCAATGCGTGCCTCTTGCGCTTCAAGCCATTTAAACATTTCTTTATTATCGAATGTTTCCATTGTTATTTTGTTTCCTTCTCTAGCTTAGGGGCAGTAAAAGGTTTCAATTCATAATGGGTAATACGTAATGTCACCGCGAAAAAGTCACCTTTGTCCTCAAATGTCAGCATGGGATAACGCCAACCGCCATTATCGCCATAGATTTGAAAACTATTGTTGGCGATAAACTGAGCATGGGTAATGTAATCAACAGGTTCACCCTTGCCATCATAATAATAGGTTGGCTTGACGACCTTAAAACAATCGTAGACTAAATCAGAGGGTCTACCCATCCCATCGTCGCCTTGCACCATACCAAGTAATTCACGGTCATTGACTATCTTTGCGCCGCTACTCCAAAAGCGTAACATTTTGATCTTATCTCCGTAACCCATTTGCTACCTCTCTAAATCGGTCTATGTCATCCATAAAACGCTGTGTATATCCAAACATCCACTCTTTAGTAATGCGGGGCGGAATATCAATATAATGCCCCTCAAATAGTAGCGCCTCGAAACCATTCGCAGCGGGTCTAGGCACAGCCTGAAAGCGATCATAGTACCATAGAGCTGACTTGGCTTGCTGAGGGGTGAGACGTTGCCAGAAGTCGGTAGATGTGAGCATTATTGCCCCTCTAAATCTATCAATAGTTGCTGTATGGTCGCTTGCGCTTCTCGTAACTGATATTGTAAGTTTTGCATTTGTGCGTTTATCGGTACAGCCGAACGTTTATCTTCTGATAGATAACCATCCCATAATCCGTCAACTGCCATCTCAACATAGCGTTTCATACTATCTTCAGTATGATAGTTACCATCTTGAGGAACATGACAATGATTATATAGAGATTCGACGCACGATAAGATATGCTCTAATGCCCCGCGCGGGGTAGCGGCTATATCATTAAAATTCTCATCAGGTTGTAATCTTGGAAAACTCATTATTGCCCCTCCAACCATGCTAAACACAATTGTCTAAACCGATTAGGCTCTATATCTAAATCACCGCGTAATTCCTCTAGCAAATCAGGCTCGTAAGTATTATAGCGTTGTTCTATGCCGATGTTTACCGCTACTACAACGCCATCATCGCTTATAACACGCTTAGGGCCTACCCAAGCATCCCCACTTAAACTACCGATCATGTGGTCTAATGTTTTATAATATTCATAGGGCGTAGAGATATCCGTTACCCATTGTTTAGCCCCGTCATTCCAATATTGTATCTTGTAGCCTTCCATCATTGCCCCCTGTCTAATTCCGTGTGCTGGAAACTTACCCCGATGTCATCATAATAACGCACGACCCATTCAGGCAGTACGGCTATCGCTGGCGCTCCCACGTCTAACATTTTATCCTTGACGGTATAGGCGAAGCTCTCTTCACAAGCCCCAAGTTTTAGCCCCTCTGGATAGTTACCATAGAACTTCCAAAAGCGGATGTGTGACAAGCTCGGTCTATTGGAATAAATCCAGAGCGTGGGGCTGGCTTGGTCGATCAACCAATAGGATAACTTACCCGGTAGGGCCAACCCCTGACGATAATCGGGTAGCCACTTCACTAAATCACTTTCACGCAGGTGACAAATCACCTGATGGCCTACTACCCCATCATAACGTATCCGGCCTATCGAGTCGTTGACTTCCATTAAGGCTATGCCTACCCGTAAATCTTGCGGTTGGGTCAAGATGTAATCGTTTTCAATTAAATAAACATAGGGGGTATCAACATGATGCAAGCCATTATTGACATTCGCTCCCCATCCGCTATTGGTTTTAGTCGATACCAATTTGATATGGGGGTAGTCCGTCCTTAAAGCTGCTTGATAGTCTTTACCCGTTGAGTCATCGCAGATAAGCCATTTCAGGTTAGGGTAAAATAAGTTTTTCTGTAAGGCACGAATAACTCCGCGTGTCTCATCAGGTCGCTTGTAGGTTACAACTAGTACGGTTACTTCAGGCCAGTTCATATTATCTCTTTGGTAGACTCCCCTCGCGTGCAATCAAGCCTAGTAAATAAAGGTGGTTTTCAGGCCATATCTGACAATCATCATGTTCTAGTAGAACATCAGGCCAACGCAAGGCACAAATAGTAAATAGCTTTTGCATCGCTTCACGTTTGCCAATAGTCTGCCCCACCTTTAATTGCTGATGTGTGTCATGCAAAAATATAAAGAGTTCATAAGTAGCTAAATCATCCTCATCTATCGGATCAAAATCCCCCACGATGTAAGCGAGTTCTCGTTGGTTCATTTATCCTTTACCTTATGGGGCATCCTGCCTATACCTAGTCCCAACACGTAGGGCGCAAAGCAACCTAACTGAATATTGCTGTCAAAAAATAGCCATAGACATAAATGTTGGATGATGCGTTTCATTTTAAGGTACTCCATATTATCTCATTGTATTTATCAACGAAGTTAGCAAGAAGGTCAAGGCGATAATAATGAACAGCTTTTCGTAAATCCTCAAGCGTTTCTCCAAAACACACTACGCGATTATCTAATTGTATTAGATTAATCCCGTGATATTTATCTTGAATTAAAGCGTATTCGCCATAGACGCCTAATGACTCAAGATATTTCAAGATAACATCTACTAGTTCCTGTTGATTCATTTATCATTTACCCTTTCGTCGGCACTGGCATAGGCGTAATAGGCGTGCTGGTTGGGTAACTATCCGTACCGCCGCCCCCAATGTTACAAGGGGAGCAATAATCATCGGGGTAATTGTAACCTAGCCAAAAGACTTGATTCGTGATGACATTGACAATCAACACCCCGTAATCGTTGCGATTCATGAGGGCGGTCTGATTATCCATCCAAGTGAACGCCACAATACCTGCCTCATGAATGGTCGTTTCAATGGCGTTACGAGTCACGTAGACCTGTTGACCATCCGAAACTAAACTAGTATAGCCATCAGGACTAGTACTGAGGACGTAGATGGACTCATCCGCACGGGCTAGACTGGCAAAAATGAATAGGGCTAGGATGATTAACACAGTGAAGATTAAACAGCAACGCATGTTATTTTGTCCCTCTCTTAGTAAACCAATCGGGGATAAAGATAGTATTACCCCCTTTGGTTGTACACTCGCTAAAGGTTTTCCAGTGTAAATCTAAATCCAGATATATTTTTTCAAGGGCTTTAGTTTGGGCTAATACGCAGTCGATATAAACATTTGTCGCGTTGATATTATGTTTATTGGCGGTGTAAGCCTTTTCAATCCATTGATACACTACGGCAAAATCGGGTTTTCCAATATGATATAACTGATAGACTAATAATCTATGAGCTAAAATGTGCATCAAAATTGGCGAAGGGTCTTCTGTAATTTTTAGCTCATAATAAGCAATGATTTCCTTTAAATCATCAACAAAGCGCTTTTCTATTTTAAGGTGGCGTGCCTCGGTTTTCTTATCCATTAACCCTCTACTCCATTCCCGACATCTAAACTTTACTCTCATGATAAAACATTTACGGTAGGCTGTCAAATGACGCACTACTAGACACCTTTCAGGGAGGTCGTAGGGGATGCTAGAGAGTTACTAGTGTGGGGTAGAATGATGATATACTGAGGACATGCCCACTATGCTAACCCTCGTCAGTGGGCATTTTTATTACAATAATTCGCGCCAACCAAGCGAACCAAAACAGGTTTCTTGAGTTGCCACAAGCCGCTGAATGGCTAAGACAATCACATTTCGATTGCCTGCAATATCCGCCCCTAACGTCAAGTCGGTAGGGCGTAGGATATTTAAACTCGCGTCATTGGTTTGTTGAGTATACCCGCTGGCGAGTTGTGTACCGCCTGTCACCGTCGTAGCAGCATCACGGCTTACATCGGCCTCAATCGCACTATTGACAACTGAGGTAAAACTTAGCGCCGTACCGACAATCGTCGGGTCTAATAACAACATCCAACGTAGTGAAGCATTGGTCGTAGCCAAGACTGAAGCGGTTAAGATATTGACCGTTGCGCCTAGATAGGCCGATTTGAGACGCAAGGCTACCAGCGGATAAATGGCGGTATCATTATTGGTCTGTAAACCCGTCGCCCCACGATCTACACTGAACTGATAGCCGGGGGGGGGTGGGGGGGGCGGGGGGGGGGGGGGGGGAGGGGGTGGGGGGGGGGGGGGGGGGGGGGGGGGGGGGGGGGGGTGGGG
>CAYJLM010000043.1:5439-10281 GCA_964370875.1 uncultured Gammaproteobacteria bacterium
ATAGCCCCCCGGCTCTAAACCCCCCTCCGATTGCACACTACAACAGATATGGGTGATGGAAGCAGTCGCGGCGGCAGTCGTGCGTACCTCATAACGCAGGGGTAAGTTAGGGGTGGACATATAGACTAGGTTTAGGACATTGGCGTTATTGATTTCATGGCAGTAGACAATCAGGCCATTAATGACCACCCCAAAACGAATACGGCCTACCCCTAGCCATTCAAAGTCAACCACAAAAATCTGAGTCATAATCGGATTTAAGGTTACACCCGATGGGCCTGTACCATCGAGTTTATCTAAATTCCAAGCGGATTGATTGACGGGGTTATCGGTAGGTGTACCCGTAACATTGGTACGTCGCACCACACGTAAGGTAGACCCGGCTAACTCAAAAAAGAGGCCGTTATTGTCATCAAAATAACCGAGGCGTTTGGTGGCATTGGCTATGCCCGTGCCTAAAATACCTGTCAGCAACACCAACTGACTTTTACCGGGCTGATACTGAAAGCGGCGGTAGGTTTGACGAATGGCTACCCCAATCGCGGCACTAATGCTTAAAGTCGTGCTGGCTTGATTGGTGTTATACGTGGCGCTGGCATTGGTTAAGCTGTTATTCCAGATAAGGGGTTGTGTATCAAAGACCTGTTTACTATCAAAGATGGTAAAGGGTTGCGAAGTCCGTAACCGCCCAAAAGCATCAATCCCCGGTGTATTACTGACTCCGGCATTGGGATTTAAGCTATAGTTACTTGGCATTAGATTGTGACTCCCATCCAATAGAGCTTTTGATTGGCTGTCCCTTGTACACGGATACGATGGGGGGAAACCGTCTCCAAGCTAATCGACTCCCCTTGTAACAAGTAGCCTATTTTAACCGCACCGGAGGCGTCATAGAGATAGATGATAGTGTTGCCCTGTTCGGAGCGCAGGGTAATACCATTGCAGGGAATCTGTAAATCAGTTAGGGCTTGAATATCACCTGATAAGATGAGCGTGTTACCAACGGGGGATTTACCCATTGTGGTTTCCTCTAATCTCTACATACGAGTTGCTTTCATTATAATACCGATGTCGGGAATGAAAAGAGAGGGCTTGTGGCCCTCCCTGTAAATCAAGTCGAGTGTCACTCTTAGAGCGTGACTGGGGTAGAACTGTATTCTTCGTACAGTGAACCAAGCGGGGTGTTAACTCTACCACCATTAGCGAAGTAATTTGAACCCGGGTCCCAGCTACGGAAGTGTTGCAGCGGTTGGTAGCCGACATTCAGCACGCGCCCGGCTAGTTGCGGGGTACGTAGAATCGGGCGGTACTTGATTTCAAAACGCAGGTCTACGCAACCATTCCGTTCATTTTTCCACCACCGAAAACGGCCCGCATCAGTTGTCCAAGTCGAAGTGAAATTACCGAGTTGTTCAGCGGCACGCATCATGTCATTGTCTTGGTCAAAGACTTCCCAGTAGAACACCGGGATACCACCCAAAACGGTGAACGGCACAAAGTAGATATCCGACACATATTGACCCGCCGCAAGTCCGGCTAGGTTAGTGACGTTGTATTCAGTCATGGTATTGTCACGAATCACGGGGATGAACTCACCACGTAGGGGTAGGAACTCACCGCGTCGGTACTCATCACGCGCGGACGATGCTTCATTGACGTTAAAGTTAAGGCGTGCATTGTTGTTCGTACCAAGCGCTGCAATCAATTCCTGATAATAGCGAATCGGCCAAATCTGATCGGCGTTCCAAGTGAGGTAGGCATACATGCTGTCAATCGTCGCTACAATGTCATTGCCCGTCGCGCTCACAATCTGCTTTTGGAAGTTTTTAATGTCGCTATCCATCGCGGCGCAAGGTGTACCCGTAATAGCATCGCGTGCATTGCCCGTGTTAATCAAGATTTCAAGGCCTTGACTTTGGGATGCACCACCACCTGCTTTGTTATTGGCAGGGGTAGCTGTCCACAACAAACCAGCGGTTAGGCGTTGGAAGGAAACACCCGCTGTAAAATAACGATTCATCATGGGGTTGCTGAAAATGTTATTGTTGGCGTTCTGTGTACCCGTTGGGAGGAAATTCATCCCGACTGCGGGTTGATTCATCAAACCGAGATCAGTAGACACGCCACGATTACGAATCCGGCCCAGTTCCTCGAAACGAAACTGGATACCCTGATATTGACGCCCATAGGGTTGAGTGAGGGCGCACGCTTTCATGAGTCCACCAATCGGCGCGTCATCACAAGGCGCGTCAGGTTGGGCCGCCCATGCTTCGGAGTTACCAGCGGTGACACCCGTAATGGTGTCAAACAAGGGCGCGTCATAGCCGCCGTAATCGCTACCGGGTTGGATACTCGTTCCGGCTGGCATAACAGGCATAGCGTCGGCTAAACCCTTCATGGGGCGCAACATGGCACTAAAGACGGCGTTATCTAAGCCGGGGGTTGCAAATAACCCACCGTTCTGTTGCAGGGTTTGACCAGCAGGGATATTCGCGGCTGGATCGTTCTTTTGCCCCTGTTGGGGAAACTGAAACAAACTCATTGACTATTACCTCCAACGATAAACCCAATAAGGGTATCTTCTAATGATTTACGTTCATGCGGGGCATTGGCTTGATTATTCAGCATGTCTTGAATGATCGTAGCCTTGCGAATATCGCTTAACTGTGGGGGTGTCTTTTCTTCTACCACTACCACTGGCGCGGGGGCGGGTGTTTCAACGGCTTTATTAGCCATCAACGCCACCATATCAGTCATCGCTTTGGTGAGTGAATCGACTTTCTCGCAAAGCGCTTTCATGGTGTAAGCCGAATCCTCAGCTTGCATGGGCGTTTCCATCTCGCTTTCAGGGGCTTCGGTTTCAATCTCCAAAGTCACACCTTTATCGGTTTGGGCTTTATAGGCCACCTGTGCGGCTTGGAGGGCTTTTTCGCGCTGTGTGCCATCTTGCACGATTTGCAGGGCTAAATCATCGCCCACAATGGCCTGTAGACTCTTAAATTGAACGGGGCTAAGTTGGGGCATAGTCTGTTCCTTTACATCAAATGCCGTATAGGGGTTAGCGGCCTTACCGATGGGTAAGGTAGAGATTTCATAGGTGTGATAATCATAAAATGCACCGTTGATTTTTTTAGAGGCATCATAAATAAAGCCGTGTGATAATTCAGCGGGATGGGTCTTGTAATATTCTTTAAAGGCTTGCGCTAGGGGGCTAGGGTCAAAATTACCGATGGCAAACGCTAACCTGCCTACCATGTCACACCATGTCCCCGTGCCGTGTTTAGTGCCGGGGATATGATAGAACCATAATTCGGGGAAGGTCTGATTGTCCTTCATAAACTTGACATCACGCTCGATAGCGCTTTCAGGGAAAAACTCTTGATCGCGGTCTTGGTAGGCGTTGGTATACCATGCAATCCATTGATTCTCCCCAACGACCTTAAAACCATAATCGGGTAATTCAGGCGTAGCGGGTTCACCATTAAACCACTTCACAAAACGTTGTAAGCGCGTCAGTTTGACAGGCTCTAGGCTGGCGATGGTTTCACGCCATAGCTGTTCCTGTGCTTTCGAGTTGACCCGACTAGACGCGGTAGCAAACGCTTGACTCTCATCACCCGACTCAGCATAGACGGCGTTAAAAATATCTACCCATTGTTTTTGGTCGGGAGTATCGAGTTCCTGCACGTATTTAGGTAAACTAGGGTCATTTGCACCACTATAAGGCATCATTCATTTTCCTTAGCCCGTTTGGTCATAGCCTGCACTTATGAACCAACAACGCACGTCATTATTTTACAACCATTATTATAACTGTAGACGTAATTTAATTCATTGTCAAGATTTTACCGATGTCGGGAACTATTCTACAGTTATAATAAAACGTTCACGCATCAAACGACGAATCAGTAACCACGCGCCTAAGTGGTAGTAGATGATAAATAGACGCATGACCCATTTAGCTATCATGGTCACTTTCTACCCCGTCCAAACCCCTGCAATGACCCAATATAAAACATCGCCTGCCCTGTAACAGTTATATCACTTGGCATATTGAAAACATAAACCAAGACGGCATAACTAATTGAGCAAATAATAGCCATCGTAATCATATGTTCTAGCCATGCCAATGCACGACTATGGCGACTGCTAATTCTAATCATGGCGTTGTAATTCACTCTAACTATCCTCTCCACTATCCCCACTCCCCGGCAGTAAATCCGGTGTCGGGCTGTAATTGGTTGGTGTTGGCGCTCCGCCCTCTGGTGGCAACACCAAGTCATTCTCGAATGTCGGGACGCAGACATCCCCAAAGGTATGATAACACCTCAACATCAGAGCTAACTGCGTAAACTGAGGTTTGACGACCCAATATTCACACGTCACCCCCATACACCAATCATCCCACGTACCCACAACGACGATAGCATTTTGATCTAACGCGGCGTAGTTATCAATCAAGTATTGATGCACATACGGCGCTAGAGGTCGCAATACGAAGTTGACAGGTAGGCTAGGCGCTTCTACAGGTGCGGGGGTGATGGCTTTACCGTTATCGGTAGAGGCGGTGTCGTGAATGTTGTAGCCCAAAAAGACGCCTGCGACTGCCATGCAGACACACACCACAACCCATTGTGTCAAGCTATTTTTATAGACGTTCATTGACTCGCTTTCACTATCTCTTGCTGTAATCGTTTCTGAAAGTTTCTCTTAGAAGCCCGTAGAATGACCTTCGTAAAGTTACGGGCTTTCGTACCCGGATGTTTTACACTGCGTGCCGCTACAGGCGTCGTACCCCTACGACCTGCAACGGAGGTGATTTGCATGACCCTAGTCTTAGGC
>CAYJLM010000044.1:0-10150 GCA_964370875.1 uncultured Gammaproteobacteria bacterium
ACATAACACTGTACCACACGAAGATGGCGATCCAGGCGTTGGGTCCGGAGCTGGTGGGCGTGATAATCGAAAGTAAGGAAATTGCTGATGGCCAGCGAGCGATTTTTTCAGTCGCGTGGGCCGGAGCAAAGGAAATTGAAAAGAGCATAAGTCTATGACACAAGAAAAAAACGCAGAATTCGAAAATATTATTAAAAAAGGAATCAGGGGGCTTGCTCCTTTGATTGCGAATTTTTTTGATTATTCAAAAACTCTTATTGAACATTCGCGTGCTCTCTATGATTTTGCATGCGATCCTGTTCATGCGGCACGGCAAGCGTGCATTGCCGATTGTCTTCGCGCGTATATTTCACGCGTTCATGGGCGGGATGTTGCTGTTCCAATCCCAATGGCCATTAATATCATGGATCACCATGCGATGATCAATAACCCACTTTCTATTGCGACAAATATTGTTGCAAATGCACATCGACTTCTTGTCGGCAGTCCGCAGCCGATCATTACCTTTAGCACATCTATTCCACCGCAGGATAATTATTTTTCTGATGTGCGGTTTCATGGAAAGCGTCTGCAGTTTTTTTCAAAGAAGGAGTTGCCACAGTCGACGTGTTTTATGCCCCTGCATGAGTTTCATTGTAGCAACCGACTGCGCTCTGCAGGAAAATGGAATGATTTTTCAAAAGAGGAGCAGGAGTTTATTTTACGTTTTGAGTCCACGATTACGGCGCTGGACTATGGTCGGGCGAAGAATATGAATGATCAGGTGGGTATCCTTAACGGATATATGTGGAAGCAGTTGTTTGAGGAGCCGTTGCGTTCAAGAATTCCCGATATGATTCATATCCCCAACGAGGATATCATTCGTTTCTTGGCGCCAAAAGTCGTTGGTGAAAATGGCATGATACACAGGGCGTTGTATGATCCTGCATTTCGCGCATTAGTGCTTCGGCGGTTTGAAGGGCTTACCGGATGTTGGGATGTTCAAAAAAACAAAGGAACGCATTTTTTTTGGTATCGAAAAGACAATAGACCGCACGCACTCTTTGTGAAAGGTGACATGCTTGTCTCAAGAGACAGTTCTTTCTCTATTCCGCTTGAGAAGAATGCGCTCATCCAGGCGCTCCAGTCGTCAGAAATTATCCCGAGCCTTTTTGTGATATACGGATGGCTCTTGTTGTATGCTGGTGTCAGACCGCTTGTCGGATACGGATCGCTGAACTATATCACACAGATGAAGATGGCATGGCTCGATGTGTTGGAGGGGGTCGACGATGCCGAACGTGCGCGAGTCCAGGGCGTCGATACGCTCGGTATGATCGGCGGATTGCTTGTTTCGTTTAAGCGGGCAAGTGATGGATCACTTATCAATCAATACGCCCTTGATCTTTTGTACGACGGGGGAATGAAGCAAGGGTACCTTGAAAGGATGCTTGAGATGAAGTTTAATGATTTGCTTGGGCCGGCGCTTCTTGATATTTACGCAAGCTGGATTCCTGCAAATCAGCGAAAAGCGCACTCGTTAACAAGTAATGATTTATTGGGCGAGGCATTTGATTGGATTCAATAATGTATTTGGGCCGGTAGCATAAGCAATGCATTTGCCTCCGGGTAGAAGATCGAGGTGCAAATCCTCGTCGGTCCACCAATATTCTTTTCGAGTACTGCCAAAAGGATTTTTGGAAATTTTTTTGGTTCTCCTCGAGGAGACGCGAGATAGAAAGCGCCGTTTAGGAGGTGAGAAATGGACGCAATCAAGAATCGCGCGATTTGTATCGCAACGAAGGGAGCAATAAAGGACTGGAGGGTCGCTTTCAAGATGAATAGAGTAAGCTTCGAGTTGTGGAGGGATGGGGTAAAGGTTTTCGTGACAGCGCGAGCCACATTGGACTACGCATCGTGGGCACGCGTTGATTTTTTACTCACACACACTTCCATTGAGAGTGCGCGGCTCCGATGTCAACTTGAGAGCGGTGCGTGGTTTGTTCTGATAGGGCACTATCAGTTGTCCGTGGATCCTGCTTCCGTTCAGTGGGATTGAAATCAACATAGCCGATCAACCTCAAATGGTTTGGCCGGCTATGACAATTGGGTCCAATTTTATTGAAATGATTTTTCTTATGCCTCTATCAAAGAAAGAAACAGCAACACTACGATCAATTGTTGTCGCATCAGAAAATAATCCCAACAGACCGGAGTATCCGCCGGAGCATCCTATATTTCCCGCAACACCTAAAAATCCTTATCGTGAATACCGGAAGGACAAAGCACGCGAGCAATTAAGCAATCGGTTCTGTTACCTCGCCACAGTAGCTGGTTTTCATTGCGCGGGCGTAGTCTTCAATACTGGAACAGATGCCGTTTCCTGCAAGCCAGCGCACTTTTATATCAATGGCAATATCGGTGCTATCAAGACATGCGATAGCTCCGGCATCGATTGCGGCAACACCACTCGCATCCACTGCAGAATCGGCGGTCCCGCCAATAAATCGTGAGGCCATAAAAATCGGTGTCATGTAGTCCCGTGTGGCCTGCTGGATGACCGGGAGTAAATTGTAGGCCCCCTCAGAGCATACATTGCCTTCGCCGAGTGATTTTAAAATCATCGCCGATACGCCCCCTCCGGTGATGAAGCTCAGAAGAAGATTCGGATCAAGTCCGGGGGTGAGCTCAAAGCTGATAACGCCTCGAGCAAACTTTGGCGCAAGGTGGATTTTTTCTTGGGCACCTTCCTTTAAATGAACTCTATCGGGAGAAATAATAACACCGCGTGAGTTGATGGTGCCGGCATCAATGACCGCCGGTGTTTGCATGGCGTCAAATGCGTGCTCGCTTACTTTTATTGCGCGACAGCCAAGGAGAATGCGGTTCCAAAAATTAACAAGAACATCGGCAACACCCATGTCGATACACCGCTCCAATGTTCGAAACATGTTTTCAAGATTGAATCGTCCATCACCCCCCTCTTGGTATATAGGATTTTGTGATCCGGTGATGCATACGGGAATGCGGAGTCCGCTTTGCCCCGGAGTCGGCCCATGAAGCGCAAAGGCCAGTGCTGTTGCGGTATAGCAGAGGGTGTCAGTACCGTGGGCAATCCCGACCGCGTCGATACCTTCCTCATCTTGCGCCTTTTTGACGCGAAAGATGAGCTTTTCCCAGTCCTGCGGTGTCATGCTGGATGATTCTTTTGAAGTGATAACTTCATAGAGAATTTCAAATTTTTCGGAAAACTTTTTAATGATCGGATCCACCGCATGCTTGAATACAGATGCATCTTTTGACGGAGCCGATACAATGCGACCCTGCACCTCTGTTGGAACTTGCCCGATAGTACCGCCGTTATAGAGGAATAGGATTTTCTTTTTTGGGGTCATAGTATAATGCGTTATGGCTAAAGTGGTTACGGTTTATGGTACCGTAAACAGATTTTTTTGGAAGAGTCCGTTCGATATAAAAACCCCGCCGAAAGGCGAGGTCTTTTTTTAGCCCGTGGGGGAATCGAACCCCCGTTACCAGGATGAAAACCTGATGTCCTAACCACTGGACGAACGGGCCATATACCAGGTTATTCTACTGATTTTTTTTCTTTTGTCAACGTATAGACGCTCGTAATGAGGTTCCATTTTATTCGAAGGAGCTCGCGAAATGTACGGTGGGCGTCCTTAAAGGGGCGAAAGCGGCTTTTCCGTGTTTCGCTGTCATGCCACTGAACGGGAACTTCTTTGATGTCATATCCCATGTGTTGTGCCAGGGCAAGAATTTCCATATCAAATCCCCATCCGTCAATGGTGGATCTTTCAAAGAGGGCTTGCGCGGTATTAAACGTGAAGGCCTTAAATCCGCACTGCGTATCCTTTATCACATCGAGAAGAAGCGCTTGAATAAAGAGATTCCCTATTCTTCCCAGTGCAATGCGATACCATGGCTGTTTTCGAACAATGGAGCTTTCTTTGAGGTATCGTGAGCCAATGATGATGTCTGCGCCCTGTGAAAAAAATGGCATGAATGTATCGAGTTGTGTGATTGGCGTGGATCCGTCGGCATCCATAAATAGGATAAGCGCGCCTTGCGCGACGTGAACACCATCACGAACACTTGCTCCTTTTCCTAAATTCTTTGCGTGAATGATTGGGCGAATATGGGAATCGCTTTGAGCTAGTTTTTGAACTATCGCCGCGGTGGTATCAGTACTGCCATCATCAATACAGATAATCTCCCATGTTTCAAAACTTGCGATAAGATAGTGGGCGACTTTCTCAACGACAGCACGCAGATCGTGCTCTTCGTTGTATGCAGGAATAAGAACGGATATTTCGCAGGAGGGCTTTGTGCTACTGCGTGGTCGCTCGATTGTGTATGAGCGGAATGTCCAAAATTTATTGACCGTAAAATTCCAAAAGAACACGAGACCCGTTGTGATCATTTTTGCTATCACGTACCAGAAATGAAGAAAGTAGACAAAGAAGGAAAGGAGCAGCAGGTTTAATATCAGCCCGACGAGCGAGGTGAGGAAAAACTTAATATATTGGCGGGTGAGATGACTACTTGTATTCTGGAACGTCCAGCGCTTGTTCCAAAAAAAACCATTTCCCACCGCGACGCAAAAGGAAATAATGGCCGCGACGAGCAGGTGGAGATGGCCGAATTCGACCAATAGAGTCAATACGCCTACGTCAATAATGGTGCTTGATGCACCGACGAGCGCGTATTTTACAGCAAGAATCAAGGTTTTTCGGGATGGTATGTCCATAGAGACATTCTACCGTGAACTCTATGCAAATGCCACTCATTTTGCTAGGATCCAATAGAACGTACGTGGTTGGCACATTTCTTCGTTGGTCCGATGGCCATCGGACCGCCTTGAACTGTACTCAACCATGCACGTTCTCAATAATATGAATATTCTTGGAATCGAATCATCGTGTGACGAAACAGCGGCAGCGCTTCTTGAGGTGAAGGGGAAGAAATTATTTCTCCGCTCAAACGTTGTTGCCTCTCAGGTCGACATCCACGCGCAATATGGCGGTGTGGTGCCGGAAGTTGCCGCGCGCAATCATGTACTGACAATCCTTCCTGTTATACAGGAAGCACTGGGAGGGAAAAAACCAGATGCAATCGCAGTAACAGCAGGCCCCGGTCTTGTGACGTCGTTGGGAGTGGGTGTACTTACAGCGCGGACACTGAGCTCGCTTTGGAGCGTTCCCTTGGTCCCCGTCAATCATATTGAAGGACACCTCTATGCGAATTGGCTCGAGTGTGCCGGCGAGAAAACGAAGATTGCTTTTTCGGCACTTGTTCTTATTGTGTCTGGCGGCCATACCGAATTGATTCTCATGAAGGATCATGGGAAATATAAAAAAATAGGACAGACGCTCGACGATGCGGCGGGAGAGGCATTCGATAAGGTGGCAAAGATATTGGGTTTGGGATACCCGGGAGGACCCGCACTTTCCCGTATGGCAGAGAAAGGAAATGCAAAGCGGTTTGATTTTCCCCGCGCGCTTTTGGATGCGCGGAACACTAATTTTAGCTTTAGCGGAGTGAAGACGTCGGTGTTGTATTGTGTCCGCGATTTAAAAAACGCTAAAAAATATTCACGACGGTTGTTGCCGGATTTGTGCGCGTCGTTTCAGCAGGCGGTTGTTGACGTTTTGGTGGCAAAGACCGTGCGCGCGACACAACAATACAAAGTAAAAAATGTACTGTTGGGCGGCGGTGTGGTGGCAAATACACTCCTCCGTTCACAAATGAAAGACGCCCTTGACCGCGAAACACCGGATGTTGCTCTTCATATTCCTTCTTTGAAGTATTGTACCGACAATGCCGCGATGATTGCTATGGCCGGATATTTTCATGCGCAAAAGAATGAATGTATTCCATGGAAAAAACTCGATGTTCGGGGCGGGTGGGAGCTGGGTATGCATATATGACAGATGAAACGAGGATTATTACGGTGAAGGATGCAGGCGCGACCGAGAGGTATGTAGTGAAAACTGTTCAGGACACCGAGCGCTTTTCAGCACAACTTGTAAAAAAATTGCATGGTGGGGACGTATTGGCGCTGCAGGGAAATTTGGGTGCAGGGAAAACAACGTTTTCGCAATTTCTCGCAAAGGAACTTGGCATAAAAGAACAGGTAACAAGTCCAACCTTTGTGCTCATGAAACTCTACGCTCTTCCAGTGGCGCTGAGGGGTATCACCCAACTCTGTCATATCGACGCGTATCGACTCGAGTCCCTGCATGAACTTGAAGAAATTGGAGCGCAAGAATATATCGGGAGCACCGACACGCTTTCCATTATTGAGTGGCCCGAAAAAGTTCAGGGCAGTATTCCAAAAAATGCAGTCTGGATTTCTTTCGAGCTTGGTGATAAGGTTTAGATATATGGATAACAATGAAGAATTTTCAATACAAGAAGCTCGGACACAAGATAGTGTCGAGGATGTTACACTGCGTCCCGCAACGCTTGATGAATACATTGGGCAGCAGAATATTCGAGAGATGCTTACGGTGTTTATTCAAGCGGCAAAACAGCGAGACGAACAGCTTGAGCACGTGCTTCTCTCCGGCTGTCCGGGGCTGGGTAAGACGACGCTTGCGCATGTCATTGCTCACGAGATGGGCGTAAACATTCGCGTGACGTCCGGATCAGCACTTGAGCGCGTCGGTGATTTGGCAGCCATACTTACGAATTTGGGGAATGGCGATATTTTGTTTATCGATGAAATTCACCGACTCTCAAAGAGTATTTCCGAGGCACTGTATCCGGCAATGGAGGACTACGCGCTTGATATTGTTCTTGGCAAAGGCCCTGCCGCGCGGACAATTCGCCTTGAACTGCCAAAGTTTACCATGATCGGCGCGACAACGCGCATGAGCTTACTACCCGGACCCCTGCGAGATCGGTTCGGAAATCTCTTCCACCTTGATTTTTATACTCATCCGGAAATTTGTGCTATCATCAAGCGCTCTGCGGCAATTTTGAATATATCGATTGAAAAGAATGCGGCCACTGAGATTGCATTGCGTTCGCGTTTTACCCCCCGCATTGCAAATCGACTTTTAAAACGTGTTCGCGACTACGCGCAGGTGAAAGGAAGCGGATCGGTGGACGAGTCTATTACCGATAGCGCGCTATCCGCGCTTGGCGTGGACAGTCACGGACTCGATGATGTCGACAGAAAAATTCTAAAAGCGATTATCGAAAAATTTGCCGGCGGGCCGGTCGGACTCAATACAATTGCGGCATCCATTGCCGAGGAGATGGAGACGATTGAGGATGTCTATGAGCCGTTTTTGATGCAAAAGGGTTTTCTCCATCGGACGAGCCGCGGGCGCATTGCCACCGACCTTGCGTATGAGCATTTAGGAATAAAGAGATCAACACTATCTTTATGATGAACCACGGAACAAATTTTTTTGCGAGTATGGTGCTGTCGACAGTGATAACCATTCTTTTATTTATTCGTTTCCCCGACATAACTGCTGTGATAGCTTACTTTTATCTTATCCCCACTCTTTTTGTTTTGCTTGAGTTGATCAGAGTTATACGAAAGAGACCCTACCTTGGCGTCAGCCTGCTCGTTAGTGTGATCATTAACTACACAATCACGAAGGTTTTCACTGAAGATTGCGAGGGGTGCCTCGTTGCTTTTATTGCAGGATTTCCATTACCAATGAAGGTAGCAGATTATGATGCATTTACGTATTTTTTGCCGCCCCTTATACTTAATCACATATTTTGGACGCTTGTTATCTATTTTATCTTCTTTGTTTTAGACTTAATAGTTAAGAGGTTCAAATAGGAGGAAGGCGATAACTTTACACTCTGTCATTCCCTTCATTTTTGATGCAGGGCGGATTTCTCCATCGCACGAGCCGTGGGCGTATTGCCACCGACCTTGTATACGATCATCTCGGGTGCAAGAAAAGAGAAAACGGACAACAAAAATTGACGTAACGAGACCTCCTGATAGGGGGTCTTCTTTTGCCCTTGACATCCTCTTTTTTGGTGTGTTTTCGCATGGTATAATTAAGAAGGGTTAATTCATTATTAGATATTGTGCGCTATGGGTAGTCAAGTTTCCTCCGGACGTTCTTTACAACGAAAGGGGTGGTGGAGCTGTTTTCGGTAGTAATGAGGCGTTGTACCCATAACGCTTGATTACTGTCGAGGACAGTTCCCCATTTAGATTGGGGATGGACACCTGAGAGCCAAGGATGACTCTCGAGTTAGGAGGTGTACCGTGAGTAGGGAAGAATACCTCCGGGTTGTCGTGACCATGTCGTTTGTACGGCGGGTCATACAGGAAGTCGTGAACCGAGTAATCGGCACCGAAGACTTCCAAAGCCTGGAGGAATTCAGGGATTTTCTCATCATTCAGTTTCTGGCTCCGTCAGAGGCTGAAATCGAGACTGAGATTATCGTTCGGGCACCCGACGATATCCTTTTGAATGAAGAGGGCGGACACATGCGCTCTTTCATTCCACTGGAAATCGACGTGAAGCTTGAGCGAGCCCAGTTCTCGGCGCACATACCTCTTCGAGGATTTGTTGAGCTTGAAGGAAGCTCACAAAAAGTCGAGTGGTACAGCGCGAACGTGAGAATCCAGCTTCCCACACGCAAAACCTTTGATTTCACTGTACATGATAAGATGTTGCAATTAGACATCACGGTTTTGGCTCAAGAGGAGGAGCCACCAATGAAGAAAAAGAAGATCTGATTCTGTGATCCTCTCCTAATCCCGACCCCTTCGCTGCCGGCCGCCACGTTTCCTTCGGGATCGTGGCGGCCTTCTCATTTTTATCTTATGGTGTAATATCTGGGCAGTAATATATTTCATAATACTATGAGCGAAAAAAATAATTGCACCATTTGTGCTTTTGAAAATCCACACCCATACGTTAAGGCAATCTGTATTAAAAATGGCGCACTTTTGGTGGCGCGACGAAATGAGGAACTCTATAAAGGTGAATGGGATTTTATTGGGGGGTATATGCAAAAAGATGAAACGCCTGAACAGGCGCTCCGCCGCGAGATCAAGGAAGAGCTTGGTGTGGAATGTGCGCTTACCTATATAAATGTTTTTACTGGCGGCGCATCATATCAGGAATATTATTATCCTGTTCTGGGATATGCATTCCTTGCTGAGCTTTACGGAGACATTGTCCTTAGTGATGAGATTACAGAGCCTGCCTGGATTCCTCTTTCCGAATTGCAGACAGTTGCCTTTGACTCAAATCAAAAGATGCTCGCATGGGTCAAAGAGAAATTTTCCTTTGATCTTGTCGCAGTGAAACATCTGGTGTATCAGATGGATACAACGGCAGTGGTAGAAGAGCAGTCGTTGTATAAGGCGGTGCTCAATGGATACGTGAGTACAGTGAAGGATGGTAAAAAGCTTGTCGGTATGGGTTGGATATTTCCTCGTCAAACACTTTTGAGAAACCAGGCGGTTATTGAGGATATGGTTGTTGACGAATCGTACCGAGGCAAAGGATATGGCGAAAAAATTTTGAAAGACCTCATCGATTGGGCACGTCGAAACAAGATTGAAGTCATTGAGCTGACAACACATCCGGGGCGCGTTGCGGCAAACTCGTTATACAAAAAATGTGGATTCGTGCTTCACGAGACAAATCACTATCTCCTTGATATGCGCGGAGAGGAAAAATGAGGTTCAACGCAAAAGAGCGGCATTGCGCCGCTCTTTTTCATGGGTGCCTATAGCTACTCCCTGTCAAAAAATCCACCAGATTGCATTTTCCAGAGTTTTGCATAGATGCTATTTCGTTTTTTTAAGAGCGATTCATGTGATCCCTCCTCGGCAACCTGTCCGTCGGTCAAGACGATAATTCTGTCCATTTGTCTGATGGTTGAGAGGCGATGCGCAATGGCGATAACTGTTTTTCCCTTCATGAGTTTTTCAAGTGCGTCTTGAATCATGAGTTCTGATTCAGAGTCCAGACTCGATGTTGCTTCATCCAGAATCAGGATGGGCGCGTTTTTCAGGATCGCCCGCGCAATTGCAATGCGTTGACGTTCACCGCCGGAAAGCTTAACGCCACGTTCGCCAACAAGTGTATCGTAGCGGTCGGGCAGCTCTTGAATGAACGAATCACAGTGAGCGGATGTGGCGGCCCTGCAT
>CAYJLM010000045.1:0-10146 GCA_964370875.1 uncultured Gammaproteobacteria bacterium
CAAGTACCTCAAGAACTTTCCGCTCGTTCTCATTAACTCTCTCCAAGAAGGTGGTTGGGGTCATAGGGATTTCCTTGAATGAGAAGCCTTCGTAGCGATTTCTTTTCTTCGTTTCGCGGATAGTTTTTTAGCGCGGGCGATGCCTCCCAGAGAAGAAATGCGTTTGAGATGTGCGCGGAGTGAAATCATACTTCTTTATCCTTAGAAAGTTTCTTCATCGCTACCACCTTACTCTCGTGATACTCCAAATCTTTCTTTGCTTTCGCGGCGCAACGCCTATGATAACCAACGTGCCACGCATACGACTTGTTCGCGTACTCCTTTCGTCTTTCTATCTTTTCTGTTTCTTCTCGGTCGTGTTGAGCAATCATTTCTACAACACACGCTTCCGCTTCTTCTTTCGTTGAGAAGATTCTATTTTCGTCTATGTGGTAATTGTTATACCGATATTCCACCTTGCGACCCTTATCGCCTTCAGTTATTTCCTTTCCGTCAATAGTTATTTGTTTCGCGTCCGATACCCATTCGTATCTATCTTCAACGTAGCCACGCGCTATCTCGTATCCTTTCCCGCAGTAATCGCAATCCACTTGCACCTGTTCTCCATTCCCCAAAATCACGCCCACAACCCTATTCCCAGAACAAATGGGACACACTTCGCGGATACTTTTACTTCCACAAGTTGCCCACCACGCTACTTCGCCAACATTATGTTCTTTGTTTTCATTCATATCTCCACCTTACCACAGCAAGATAATCCGCGCAACTAGGTTATCCCCATCTTATTAACCACTTCCACAGCGGCAGAGATGCCTGCGTTGAAATTATAGTCTTCAACACACGCTTCGCATTTATCCCACGATATTCCAGGGTGAGTTTTATGTCTATTTTCTCTTGGGTCTACATTCTTCAACCCCTCCATCTCTTTGACCAAAGTGGAGAGGGTGGTGGAGCGAGACAATTCGCTTCCATTTATTTTGTCCTTAATTTTAGTGAGTTCTTTATTTCCTCTGGGCGAGCAATATTTTCTATGATTTTGCACATTCACGACCCACATCCTATTCACTTTTCCCATCCATTCACGCGCCAAAGTCTTCAAGGCTCTAATTTTTTCACACTCACACACATCGCCGAAATCACTACCGCCCTCTCTATTAAGAGGACAATCATCATCGTGATACTGTCCATATTCTTCAGCGTCTTTCTCCATTTCTTCTACGAGTGCTTTGATGTTTGTTTCCTCGTATAGTTTTTTCAACTCTGATTCTCTCTCCTCAACAGACTGGCTCACGGGCGATTCTTTGGGGTGGGGTTCTGTTCCGAATGGATTTATAGGGAGATGACAAAGGCAATCCCTATCAACACAATCGTTAAACGCTGGTTTGTCGTTTCTAACTGACCATTTGCACTTCTCACAGCAAGGTTTAGTTTCCATATTTTCTCCGAGGTAAAGACGGTACTCCTTTTTGCCGTCGTTGTTTATAAGTACGGTCTGCATAACATCGTTTACAGTGGCGCGTCTTGCGCCCTTTTTTGTCTGTGTGGATACGCGTATTTTCGGGAGTATACAAGTGTCCGTACATACAACTGTTGCTTCTGGCGTTTCGCGCTGTTATTGCTTCTCCTCGCATAACATTTTCTTTTAGAGACACCAATTCAATATGGTCGGGGTCATAGGGGATAGGTTATGGTGGCGCGTACGAATACCAGAGATTCGTTTACGGCTGCTCCAAGTCCACCGCGCTTTTTGCTTACACAATGGAGTAAGTCCTTTTTCTTTTCCGACATTACTGCCGCACCAGCCCAATAACGGATTTCAGTTGGATAATCTTCGTGGACGACCATCCAAACTTTTATTGTGTTCTTTTTCATATCATCTTCTTAACCACTTCCACAGCGGCAGAGATGCCTGCGTTGAAATTATAGTCTTCAACACACGCTTCGCATTTATCCCACGATATTCCAGGGTGAGTTTTATGTCTATTTTCTCTTGGGTCTACATTCTTCAACCCCTCCATCTCTTTGACCAAAGTGGAGAGGGTGGTGGAGCGAACAGAAGCGAGAAGTTCGTCTTTAAGAAGGAGGGCGTTTAGTGTGTTTTTACAGCACTCACAATTCTTGTCAAGTATGTGCATCTTACACATAATTTCCCTTTCTTCTTTGTAGTTTTTTTCCTCCCACCCCTCAACAGACTGGCTTTTGTGGATAGGACATTCACAAAGCATCTGTGGTTGAGTTTCAATTCCTGTGTCAATGCAATAGCCGTGTCCTTCAGACTGGCTCACTCCAAGAGTTTCTGATGTCGGAATGATTGCGTCAGCACCACCTATTTGTTCAACAGACTGGCTCACGGGCGATTCTTTGGGGTGGCGAACAGGCAGACTGCATTTAAGACAGAAATGTTCTTTAACAATCATATTGTCTGCGACTCGTTCTTCGATTATCCTAGTTGCCGTTTTCGGCTTCTCGCACCTACAGAACTCGCTCTGGGGGTTGGTCATAGGTTATTTGTTATCTGACTGACGGGCGGATTCAGGTGGAGTACACATATTACACTGACAATTCTTTTCCCAACGCACGCGCTCATCATTCCTTCCCTTCTCCTCACACTGCTTTCCGTATTCTTCTAGAGAAGAGATGAATGTTGCAGTAAAGTCATTATAACCAGACTGCGTTAACTGATACTTTACAGATTGTCCTACTTCTGTTTTTTCAAACTCCTTCACATAATCAGTGGGATTTTTCATAGGCGTTTCACCGACAATTCATTGTCTTTACAAGTAATACTGGCAATTGTTTCACCATTTTCGTATACGCTCACTGCATTACTCCATCTAACGACCTCTACTTCTGTTGTTGCCGTCAACGGAACGCCCCACAAGAAACCTCCCACGAGCCAGAGGATGCACGTAAGTAGCCAAGAAATTAGGAAAAGGACGACTGCTGTCCTAATAAACTCCCAAGTAATCGGGGTGTACGAATGCTTCTCTACTTCGTGTTGCTCTATTGTTTCCATAGGGATTATTTCTTATGTAGTGCTAGATAATGTTGTTGTCTCTATCAGGTCGTAATTTTTGTCAGCCATCGGCACTACCACGCCTAATTCTGCACCCTCTTGGATACAGCGTTCAATGTACTCTCCGAACTCCACGCTGTTCAGCTTTGAGGTGGACGCTAGTATCGTCTGCTCAGCGCCGCGCCACACTCGCTTTCTTTTGAGGAACTTCGCCTTGAAAATCTCGTGTAGGTCTTCCGGCTGTTCGCCCATATACTCTGCAATGAGAGCAAGCACAACTCCCCAGTAATACTTGTTCTGCTTCTGGCTTCGCGTTCCGCGCTCCTTTTCAATGGTGATTCGTACTTTGTCTGTGTCGTCATATTTGAGGAGACAGGTGCGAAACCAGCGCGGATTATCTAGGACAAGTTTCCCGTCTTTGAGAGAAGCTCTAGAGATAAAGCGCGTCAGTTTCATTGTTAGAATCCACTCAGTGTGGCGACAATCTCGTTTATTTCAGCAAGAGTGTCCTGTTCGTATTTCAGGTACTCCGCAACTTTGTCTTTTACTGTCTCACGGCTCATCTCAATCCAGAAAAACTCCTTACAGGGGATTCTGGGGTCATAGAAGCAGATATAAAGCGTCTCCAACTCATCATTGCAGACGAAATACTGCAATGCTTGGTCTTCGTATTCCGCTGGGACTTCTTGCGTAAGCCACGCCTCAATATGACTCGCTGATGATAGGCACTTCATTTCGACCGCCTCGGTCTTTCCTATAAAGCCGTCCGGTGAAATCGCTATGGAACTGTTTTCGTCCCGTTCCCAAATAACGAGCGAGGTGTCTACTTCTTTACCAGTGGTCTCCATAAACTTCTCTATACCCTCGGATTCAAGACGAGTACCCCTGTCCATCGGAGTTTCCTCCGTGTCCGGCTCAACTGCAAGGCGTTCTGCGATTAACTCGTAGTACGCTTTCTTTTTCCCAGTGCCTCGCTTGACTATCAAATCCTTGACGCGAGTACCAGTAATCTTTCCACGGCGAGCCGCGAGCCAGTCTTCACGATTCTCAAATGTTAGAGTTTTCATTTTGTTGTGAGTTTATTCTTCATCGTTTCTTTCAAGTCAGCAAGTGCCGTCTTTGCCTCCACCGGCATTTCTGCCCACGCGACTTTCAACTCCTCCAACGAACCGCAACTTTCTAACTTCTCCTGCGAGGCAAACAATAACTCCTCTAATTTCTGCTTCTTGTACTCCTCAAACTCTTCCATTTCTTCCGATGATGCAATTTCACCGTCCGAGGCATAACCAAGAAGTGCGAGCGCACGACCGACTGATACTGATTCCAACTTCTCAAATGCTTTCGTACCATTGTTTTCGCCAAGAGCGTGTCCGGTTGCTTCGGCAGAATTAGCGTCTGACTTGTCCTTGACGATTCGGGTCTTGAACATTATCTGACTTTCCGTGATGGTCGGAGTAGTCTCAATAAGTCCGTTCGGGTTAGCCGTGCGGAACTCCATAAGACGGTCTGCAACCCTAGCGTATTTCTTCACTTGTCCGAACGCGATTGTTTTTGTTTTCTTTTCCATAGCTAGAATTGGTTAGGGTTGTTCTGATAAATGGTGATACCTAGGTCGTGCATCATTTTGCGGTACTCGTACATAATCCCTGTCTCGTTCGGTCTCTTTGTTATCTCTGTTTCTCTTTTCATATAATTGAGAATAAGACAACCGACACTACGATGAAGATAACCAAGAACACGAAACCGAAAAACGTATCTCTCCCCTCTGCCTCTCTCCGCGCCCGCTCTAACTCCGACCGGAGGGGCATATACTCTACTTCGCTAGGGAATGGGTATTTCATTTTAGTATCCGTAATTTTGTAAGTTGCCCTATGTTCCCCGAATGAATTAGCCAACTCACTCGGAGAACACAAGGGGCTAATAAGATGTCCGGTTGAGTAGTTGCCCATCTGCATTTTGTAGTCGCGCTCTCCCCAGATAACCCAGAAAGGCGTCCCGTGCAAAAGCCCTAATGGGCTACCACTCAACCCGACCTATAGATACCCTACCATACACGCAAAGCGCGTGCAACCTATAAAAAAGACCAGTTGTGGATAACCTAAATTGCATATATTCTACGCTATGCTATGGTATACCTATGAAAAAAGAAACAAGGGTAAACATTCGCATTAGCAAGCGTGCCTACATTGAATTGAAAAAGCGTTCCAAGAAGACAGACACCACTATTATTAGTGTCCTTAACGCGATGTGCGGGGTATAGGTATGTCAATGCGCTCCCCTATTCCCCCAAAAGTGCGCGAATTGCTTTCAACAGACCCGTTTATGAAGCGGTGTGCGCTCGCTGATATGTTCTGTGATGGACGGATAGAGTGGCATCACGCTTTTACTTATGCAGGGAAAAGACAGAACGAGCCGTGGTGTCTGATACCACTCTGTCATTATCACCACGAACGTGCTGGACATCGTTCTAATCAAGGTCTCATAAACGACCAAATCCGTGCGAGGGTTGCCCACTTCAAGGCAGAGAGCGACTTCCGTGAGAAGTACCCGCGCTCAAAGTTGCTCGCTTGGTACACTCTGGGCGTATCGCCATTACTAACTACACAGAAATAAATATGCCCACCACAACCGATATGCCGAGGGGTAAACAAGAGTTTAAGATAAAGGTACTCGCGTGGCTTCGTGTACACGGTATTCCTGTAAAGAAAGCACGCGTGTACGATACGCGTCGTTATGGATTAGAAGTACGCATTTATCACGGTGCGACCGAGTTTCCGAATATGCGGAAATCTCGTCGCGCTACAGGGGACGGAATGTGTACTGTCGGAATACACTCGCGCTCAATAAACTTGTACACGGCGATAAATAAAGAAGTATTTGATTCTAAAGAAGAAATGGAATACACGCTCCGATGTCTAAGAGATAATCTATGACCCTCACCCCACACAGCCAGTATGAGAGGATAGGAATATGAAAAGCGATTTACACTCTCAATTACAAAAAGTAGGCAAGAATTATGCGATAAGTAAGTCGTATTGGATTTGTGGCGAGGAAGTTCCTATGCACGGGGGAATATGCGATGTCTGGGGAATGAGTCGCGCTTTGGATTTTGCTACGATTGCAATAGAGGTGAAAGTATCGCGCGGGGATTATCGTTCGGAGTCACATAAAGTAAAGGAAATCTCGTCTCGGAATGGACATCATCTCGGTAATAGTCAGTACATTCTATGTCAGGCGGGGCTTATCCAACCAGAAGAAGTGTCCGAAAATTGGGGACTGCTTTGGTACGATATAGAAAAACAGCGCATAGTAAACAAAAAACATTCTCCGTTTCTTGACTTGACTGCCGACAGAAAATTGCAGATACTTTTGTATTTTCTGAACAATGGAAATAATGAGAAACGCCCACTCTTAAAAGAAGATAACACAATCATACCCGTTACAATTTCCACGCCACTCCTCTAGCCAAGAAGTAAGGAGAACGGGAGAGGGGAGGTTAGAGAAGTTATCCACAGCCTACTCTTTACTTGCGCGGCTATCCGGCTTATGATACTAGTAATGCTCTACAGTACACAAAGTGTATGCAGTGAAAAGGGCGCGACATCTCGCGGATTTTTCACTGTAGAGCAGTCGTACGAACTCTCCTAACGGGGAGTTTTTGCGTTGTCCCACCTGTAGGGATTAAAGGATTACAGGCGACCGACGATAACTTGATAACTCATACGGGAAGAAGTGTTGAGAACGCGCTCGTGCTAGTTCTCTCAGGATAACTTTATGGACTGGAAAGGGACTCGCCCACCACGGACAAGAGGGACTGGACACTTCCCGGAGAGGAGGAAAGGAGGAGGAGGGAGGTATAGGATTGAGTGCGGGGCGGGGGAGGGATAGTGATAGCATGTGCTATCAAATAATAAACAAACAATGAAATTGAAATATAAAATGCCGAGAGGTTATTGGGGAATTGGAATCTATGAACCGAAAACAAAAGATAATATCGGTACACTTTGGCGTTCGGCTCATAACTTCGGTGCTGATTTCATTTTCACTATTGGAAAAAGGTATCAAAAGCAACGAAGCGATACTACAAAAGCAGAACGACATATTCCTCTCTATGAGTACGAATCCTACGATGACTTCAAGGAACATCTACCAAAGGGGTGTGAGATAGTATTTATTGAGCAGACAGAAGGAGCGCGAGATTTGCGCCAAGTATGTCATCCTGAAAGTGCGGTGTATGTTCTTGGTGCAGAGGATTATGGAGTACCCGAAGAACTAATGCGCGGGCATCAGAAAGTTTTTATTGGAACTCCTATGTGTCTCAATGTTGCGGTTGCTGGAAGTATTGTAATGTATGACCGGACGGCGAAAACAGAAGCGTAAAGCAATCTTCATCCCCGAAGAACTCCACACGCTCATAAAGAAAACGGCGGAGAGAAACAACCGCAAGATTGTGCAGGAACTCCAAGAAAGGTTCACGCGCTCTCAATAAGCGTATCGCCCTAAGAAATCCACCCACACATAACGATATAGGGTGGGGATAAAGTAATATTGACTTTATGATGATGAGGAAGTAATCTTGAAAGTATGAAAAAAACAACAGCACAACTGCAAAAGGAGGTGAATAAACTACTGAATGAAATTAGAGAGCGCGAGGAAAAAGAAATAGCTTCGGTACAAATACCTTTCTTGAAATCATTGGTTGGGGCGTGTTATGTATATCGTGATAATTCCTATGGCTCTGGTTCGGGGGAATGGGACGTATTCCGTAAGATTTTGGATTATGTTGAAGTACGAGGATTATTCCATTTCATTTTTGAGAATGTTTCGGTTGATTCTTACGGTAAAGCGACCATAGAAGTTGAATCACACTTCGCCTACTTGAATAAAAAATGGCACAAAGAAAATCCCTTTTCTGGTTTTGTTCAATGCTCACTAACTGAATACAATACCGCGAAGGAAAATACATTAGAGGAAATGCGCTCTCAAAAGAAAATGCGTGTGCAACTGAAAAAGGAAGATTAGTATGAAATGCACAAACCGCAACTGCGGGTACGAATGGACTTCTAGGAAAAAGAACCCGCTCTCGTGTCCTCGCTGTCGGCAATATTTGAGAAACGCTCGCGCTCCGCGTACCGCCAAAACCAAACCACTTACCAAATAAAATAATATAGCGTATGGCGTATAATTCAAGCAAAAATAGACATATCGGTTCATATACAAATCTTCCAGTGTCAGAGGTAGCAAAGGCGGGATATTCAGCAAGTTCACTTATCGTACAAACACCACATAAGGGTGAGGTGATTATTGAAATTAAAAAGATACATCATCCAATGTTCGGTGGAGATACCGAGACAGAAAAAACGACACAGGAGATTATTAGTGAATTACTTTTGCTTCAAAGAGAGGCGCGAGATTATTTATTTGAAAAATGGATAAACACATTGCCCACCAACTAACTAACAGAGTATGAAGTCGCTCCCAAGCATTACGGATAGTGATGTATGAAGATATATTGCAAGTTTTGTCAGACAGAAATGCAAAAGAAACCGATACGAGATTTGTATAATCAGATAATAAATAGCACCTGCTTTGATTGTAAAATGGCGAGAAACAGATTGCGTTCTCGTGGAGATAAAATAAATAAAAAAGCAATACGGAATGAATCCAATCACCTATGACCGAAGGACTAATACAGGTGAGGGATTTGTTTGGGCGATACGCCCAGCCCACCCGCGTAAAGAAAACGAGCGAGCGTGCCGAAGCGATACGATTCTTCGTAGACACTTTCAACCTAAACCCGAAACGCCTCGCGCCAAAACTCGCCCACATAGAAACAAGAGACCTCTATCCGCTCCAAAGCCAAGTAAGAGACAGAATACAAAGACAAGGAATAATCACAGCTCGCAAATATTTTTGGTGGAGCATTAAGACAGAAACTACGACACAGAAAGCGTTATCCACCTAGAGGACTTGCGCGTATCGTAGCGGTATGATACATTGACAGTAGGTTCTTTGAAAGATGAATAGGAAGTGAGAAATAACGAAACATAAAATGAAACACATCTGGATCGCAGGTATGAAGTTTGAGTTGATTTCCGAGAGACATCCGGTCTTTCAAAATCTGAAATGGAGTTGTGCATTTCCACCATCATATAGCGTTCACGTCTTTGAGAACAAAGACAACACGAGCGGTATAATCTCCCTCTCGGACGCTTTTGGAGGATATGTATCTTGGGCTAGATATACAGGAGCGAATCCGCTTATTGGGAAAATCTATGATTCTTTTGACAAAGAAGAAATGGATTTCCTAAGGAGAAAATATCCAGAGTTCTTGTCAGCAATTAACAACCTAGACGCCTAATATTTAGCGCAGTCAAACACTTCCTATTCATCGTTCAGAGAATCTAAAATTATGAATCCAAACGCACAAGCTCTCGGTTCGCTCGGCGGCAAGGCACGCTCTCGTTCCCTTTCCAAGAAAGAGAAGTCCGCGCACGCCCGAAAAATGGTCGCCGCCCGTGAAGCCAAGAAACTCACAAAGCGCGTACCGCCATCACAACCCTAACCAATATGGAATACAGAATAAAAAAGCACTCGTATCGCGTAGAAGAGACAGGAGAAATAAAGTCCTATTTCACCATTGAAGAATTGCATACAGGCGTTACATTTTGGAGAAAGAGGAGGTGGCAAGAATGGGTATCATTACGAATTATCCTTTATCGTTTTGAGGGCACGAATTACTACAGAGAAATAAAATACGACACAAAAAAAGAAGCGTGCGCTCATCTTAAATGGCTCAAAGAAAAAGTGCCGGAAGATGAAATAGTAACCTGCTAACCCTAACCAATAATACTTATGTCTAAATACAAACTACTCAAAAACGATACGAAAGAATGGTGTGGAATCACACTATTCCGCATTGAAGCAACAGCATCATTCGGTTCGGTTTCTAAGGGTGATAAGGGTGGATTTATTGAGAAAGAAGTGAATCTAGAGCAAGACGGCAATGCGTGGGTCTACGGCGATGCGCGGGTCTACGGCAATGCGCAGGTCTACGGCGATGCGCAGGTCTCCGGCAATGCGCAGGTCTCCGGCGATGCGCAGGTCTCCGGCAATGCGTGGGTCTACGG
>CAYJLM010000046.1:0-3628 GCA_964370875.1 uncultured Gammaproteobacteria bacterium
CCCTATGCTTGCTTATATACAAGGAATAATTATTTTTCTCGATTCTCATTCTCTCATCGTTCGCGCGGGTGATTTGGGATACCGTATTTTTGTTACGGAGGATACGCGACTGAAGAGTGTTCTTGGCGATGAGGCCGCGTTTTTTTTGCATCAGCACATTCGGGAAAACGCCGAGGAGTTGTATGGATTTTCTTCGCCGCAGGAGTTCGAGCTTTTTGAACACCTGCTCTCGGTGTCCGGCGTGGGGCCAAAAAGCGCGTTGTCGGTATTGCGACTTGCGTCGGTTGAAGATATCATATCCGCCATCGCATGCGGAGACGCGGGGCTTCTGAAAAAAGTTTCCGGAATCGGAGCAAAGACAGCCGAGCGAATCGTTGTTGAGCTGAAGCAGTCATTTCAAGGGCGTGCGGTGACACGGAACGTTTCCGAAGAGAAAAACAGCGCCGATGACGATCTTATTGATGGGCTTATTCATCTGGGGTATGCGCGCGCGCAAGCTCGCGCGGCAGTGCAATCTATCCCCAAGTCGCTAGAAACAACAGAAGAGAAGATAAAATACGCATTGCGAAGTATTAGATAGTGGTATGGATGATTTGAATAGACAGGCATGGAACGGGTATGTCGCATCACGGCCGCACGCGCAGTTTTTGCAAAGCTGGGAGTGGGGGGAGTTTCAGGAGTCTCTCGGGTTTCCTGCACATCACGCGCACAGTAGCCCCGCTCAAGGTGATGGTATGAACTGCGCATTACTCCTCGAGCTTCCGCTTTTTTTGGGGAGCACCTATTTCTACTGTCCTCGCGGACCCGTTGGGTGTTTTTCCGACGCGCTATTGAGTGAGATGCAAAAAATGTATACCAAGACTGTCAGGCGCAAGCCTCTTTTTTTGCGGTACGAACCAACCGGGACAGACAGCAATACTACCGCCTGTGCTCGAAGGGGGAGGAGGGTACTTTCTGTGCAACCCGAGCGGGAATGGTTTCTCGATCTCTCCAAGGGCGAGAATGAAATTTTTTCACAGATGCATCCCAAGACACGATACAACATTCGACTGGCGAGTAAAAAAAATGTTCAGGTGCGAAGGATCGGCCATGCCGGGGACGCGCTTGAACGGAGCATCGGCACTCTGTGCGGTTTTCTTGAAAAGACGGCTAGCAGTAAGGAGTACCGCCTTCACGGGCGTTCATATTATCATTCGCTGATTACATTTTTTACTCAGCACGCGAATAAAGAACTCGAACGTGGCACACCAGTCACTCGTCTCTTCGAGGCAACTGTCGAGGGTATTGCTGTGGCAGCTGGGTGTATGATATATTTTGGAGATACGGTCTATTATCTGTATGGTGGTTCGGACCCCAAGTACAGCGCGCTCATGGCGCCTTATGCCCTTCACGCCCACGCGATACGCGATGCGATTGATGCAGGGTGCCGGTATTATAATTTTGGTGGCATCTCCCCCCAAGGAGCAGATCGACACTCTCTTGCCGGCGTAACGAGATTCAAAATGGGTTTTGGAGGTGAACACATTTTGTACCCCGGGACATTTGATATCGCTTTGAATAATGTCGGATATATGGTATATCAAATAGGGCGGCCACTATGGCGTATGTTCAATCGAGGGCGAAAGTAGACCGGCACATGCCACCGTAGTTTAATGGATAGAATATCTCCCTCCGAAGGAGGTGGTGCAGGTTCGATTCCTGCCGGGGGCACCAAAATAGAAAAATGTGATAAAAAGTGAATGAATTGTGGATAACATGTGTACATATCGCCATTTTTGTTGATACATAAAATTACTCAGGCGACACGGTTTTTAGTAAAAGGGAGATTATTTCATTACAGCATAACGATTATTGCTCGTTTTGAGCAATAATGACCCCAGAGCCCTTGACAAGGGGCAATTTTATGATATCCTTAAAGGATATTTTTGAGATGCTTCCCAAAAACCATGCTTATTTAGCATCTCCCGATCGTTTGTAAAACACAATTACATGGGAGCATTTTAAAGAATAGAGGTTTTTTGCAAGTCACCGCCTGATAGGCCGGTGAAATTTTTTGTTATAAACCTCTTTTTTTAACTGCATTTCATTGAGACGGCCAGACGGTAGCTTTTGGAAATTTGTAATTTGACTCGTTTTTGGAATTATTTATGTCACAGCAAAGAACGCGCAATTTTTTTACAAAGAAACACGATGTTATCCCGCTCCCTCATCTTATTGAGGTGCAGCTCGATTCTTTTAAGTGGTTTATGGAATCGGGTCTGCGCGAGCTTCTTGATGAGGTTTCGCCAATTCGCGATTTTACTGGCCGTGATCTCGAGCTGTCATTTCTGGATTATTATTTTGATGAACCAAAATTTGATCAAACTACAACACTGTCAAAAAACCTTACCTATGAGGCGGCGCTGTGGGTGAAGTCTCGCCTTGAAAACAAACGAACAAACGAGATAAAGGATCAAGACATCTATCTTGGTGATTTTCCTCTTATGACCGATCGCGGCACCTTCATTGTTAACGGTGTCGAGCGTGTCGTCGTGTCCCAGCTCATCCGCTCCGCGGGTGTGTTTTTTTCATCTCAGACGTACCGAGGATCTGACAGCCGATACTATGGCGCCAAACTTATTCCGAACAGGGGGGCGTGGCTTGAGTTTGAAACAGATGAAAATGATATCATTTACGTAAAAATAGACCGAAAGCGAAAAGTGCCGGTTACGACATTGTTACGAGCTCTCGGGTTTGGCGGCGACGATGAAATACGAAAAGCGTTCCGTGATATTGATTCGAACCCTGAACGACAGTTTATCGAAGCAACGCTTGGGAAGGATACTGCGGCGGATGAAGTCAGTGCGCTCGTTGAGGTGTACAAACGTATTCGACCCGGAGACTTGGCAACACCGGATAATGCGCGTCAGCTTATCCATGATATGTTTTTCCGCTTCGATCGATATGACTTTGGACGCGTTGGTCGGCACAAGATGAATCAGCGATTCGGATTGAATTTCTCGACAAAGGAAAAGGACGACAGGGTATTAAAGCTTGAAGACATTGCCGCGGTGGTTCGTGAGATTATTTCGTATAATCTTTCCCAGGCGGATCCGGATGATATTGACCATCTTGGGAACCGGCGCATTCGCGGTGTTGGCGAGCTTATTCAGAATAGATTTCGAATCGGATTGGAGCGCATGAAGCGCATCATTAAAGATCGCATGAGTACGCTCGATATTTCCAGCTTGAGCCCAACGCGACTTATCAATGCTCGCCCGGTTATTATAGCCGTGAAAGAGTTTTTTATGTCGTCACAGCTGTCCCAGTTTATGGATCAGACAAACCCTCTTTCCGAACTCGAACACAAGCGTCGCATTTCAGCACTTGGTCCGGGTGGGTTAAGCAGGGAGCGTGCAGGGTTTGAAGTTCGCGATGTGCATCCGACGCACTACGGACGCATTTGTCCAATCGCAACACCGGAAGGTCCGAACATCGGACTGGTCGGACACCTTGCTTCGTACGCACGGCTCAATGAGTTTGGGTTTATGGAGACCCCGTTTCGGAAAGTGACTGCCGACAAGACGGGGCGAAAAAGAGTTACCGATGAAGTTGAATATATTGATGCGTTTACTGAAGAGAAGTATAT
>CAYJLM010000046.1:3638-10122 GCA_964370875.1 uncultured Gammaproteobacteria bacterium
GTGCGCAAGTATGGACAGCCGGCACTTGCGTCGGTTGAGGAGGTTGAATATACTGATGTCGCGCCAAACCAGATTGTCAGCGTGTCAACATCGCTCATTCCCTATTTGGAGCACGACGACGCGGCTCGCGCCCTTATGGGATCAAATATGCAGAGGCAGGCAGTACCGCTTATTCGTCCTCAGGCGCCAGTTGTTGGAACCGGAGTTGAGCAACGTGCGGCATATGATTCCGGGCGCATTCTTATTTCCAAACATTCCGGGACTATTGTTGGTGTAGAGGCGGATCAGATTAGCATTCAAACTGAAAGCGGCGATGTCGTTGATTATGCTCTTGAGAAATTCTTGCGATCAAACGCGTCGACGTGCTTAAATCAAAAACCGATCGCAGTGAAAGGCGCGCCGGTTCATGTTGGCGATGTTCTTGCCGACGGTCCCGCCACCGAGTACGGAGAGTTGGCGTTGGGGCAAAATGTTCTCGTTGCTTTCATGTCGTGGGATTTGGGAAATTATGAAGACGCGATTCTTATTTCCGAACGCCTTGTTCATGACGACCGATTCACGTCAACGCACATTGAAAATTATTCGATCTCTGTTCGCGATACGAAGCTCGGCCCTGAAGTGATCACCCGCGACATCCCCAATGTGAGCGAAGAAAAGTTAAAGGATCTTGATGAGGATGGTATCGTGCGCATTGGCGCGCAGGTGTCATCAGGAGATATTTTGGTAGGAAAAATTACGCCGAAAGGGGAGACGGAGTTGTCTCCTGAAGAAAAACTTTTGCGGGCCATTTTCGGAGAAAAGGCAAAAGACATCCGCGATTCGTCACTGTATCTCGAACACGGAGAGCATGGAAAAGTTATCGACGTAAAGATATTCTCGCGTGAAAACGGAGACAAGCTGCAGGCAGGCGTCCTGAAAACCGTTCAGGTAACTGTCGCGCATCTGCGCAAGATTCAGGTGGGCGATAAGATGGCGGGACGGCACGGAAATAAAGGTGTCATCTCGCGCGTTGTTCCTCTTGAAGATATGCCGGTTATGGAAGATGGGCGATCGGTTGATATTATTTTGAGTCCGCTCGGTGTTATTTCGCGTATGAACCTTGGACAGATTCTTGAAACGCATACGGGTATGGCCGCGCAAAAACTTGGATTCAATGTCGCAACGCCGCCGCTCGATGGAATAACCGAGACGACCATTAAAGAACTTTTGGAAAAGGCGGGATTTACCACTGACGGAAAACACTATCTTACTGACGGGCGTACCGGGGAGCCCTTCAAGGAAAAAACAGTTGTCGGCGTGTTGTATATGTTGAAGTTGATCCACATGGTTGAAGACAAGATTCATCAGCGTTCGATTGGCCCATACTCCCTCATTACTCAGCAGCCACTGGGAGGAAAAGCACAGTCCGGCGGTCAGCGTTTTGGTGAAATGGAAGTGTGGGCGCTTGAGGCGTACGGAGCCGCGCATACACTGCAAGAAATCTTGACGATTAAATCCGATGATGTTACCGGCAGATCAAAAGCATATGAATCCATCATTAAGGGTGAACCAATAAAGAAGCTTAACGTTCCTGAAGCGTTTAATGTTCTTGTAAGGGAGCTGAAGGGATTGGGGTTGGACGTCGAGCTTGTTAAGCCGCATCGCCAGTCGTCAGAAGAAGACGAGGAAGCGAGTCAATCGTAATTTAGATTTTTACACGATATTGTATGCCCGGAGAAGAACGAAAAGACTCAATTCAATCATTTGATTTTAATGCCATTCGGCTCAAGATCGCATCGGCGCAGGATATGCTGAGGTGGTCGTATGGTGAAGTGACGCGACCTGAAACGATTAATTACCGTACGCAGCGGCCGGAAAAAGACGGCTTGTTTTCTGAGCGTATTTTTGGGCCGACGAAGGACTGGGAGTGTTATTGCGGAAAATATAAAAAAATCAGATACAAGGGGATTGTCTGCGACAAGTGCGGCGTTGAAGTAACGCGATCGATTGTTCGCCGCGAACGAATGGGGCACATTTCACTCGCGACACCCGTTTCGCATATTTGGTTTTTGCGTGGCGTTCCTTCAAAAATCGGACTGGCGCTTGATATGTCCGTTCAGAATCTTGAGCGCGTCATTTATTTCGCAAACTTTATTGTTACTGACGTGAATGACGACCTGAAAAGTCAGGCGCTTGTACAGGTTCGAGAAGAGTACAAGAATACAAAAAAGAATTTTGAAAATGAATGCAATGTCAAAGCCAATGCATTGCGAGCACAGCAGGCGAACGCATCAAAAGCCGAGAGCGACTCGCTGGAGAAACAGCTAACCACGCTTTTCGCTCAGCGCGATAAGGAGCTCCTGGGTCTTGATGAGAATGTTCGTGTTGTTGAGGATGACATCAAGGGTATTAAGCCCATGGTTATTCTAAGCGAGAGCAAGTACCGCGAGCTTTCACTTTCCTACGGCCATCTCTTCGAGGCGGCGATCGGGGCGGAAGCCATTCGGAAATTATTGGAACGTATTGATTTGAACGCCCTGGAAGAGTCGCTTCGCACGGACATTGAGACCGCTCAAGGATTGAAGCGGGAAAAGCTTGTCCGTCGCGCAAAGCTTATCAGGAGCTTTATCAACAACGGCGTTCGCCTGGAGTCGATGGTCATGACTATCGTCCCCATTATTCCTCCGGATCTGCGCCCAATGGTTGCGTTGGACGGGGGACGCTTCGCGACATCTGATTTGAACGATCTCTATCGTCGCGTTATTAATCGCAACAATCGTCTCAAACAACTTATTGAATTGAAAGCACCGGAGGTCATTTGCAGAAATGAAAAGCGCATGTTGCAAGAAGCGGTTGACGCGCTCATTGATAATTCCGCTCGTCACGGAAAGACAGTAATGGCATCGACAGGACAGAAGCGTACATTGAAGTCGCTTGCAGATATGTTGAAGGGGAAGCGCGGTCGCTTCCGCCAAAACCTGCTTGGAAAACGTATCGACTATTCAGGACGCAGTGTTATTGTTGTCGGGCCATCGCTGAAGCTCCATCAGTGTGGTATTCCAAAGAGCATGGCGCTTGATCTGTTTAAACCCTTTGTAATGAGTAAGCTTATTGCTCAGGGAGAGGTCTATAATGTTCGCAGTGCGTCACGATACATTGAAACGGGACGAGATGAAGTGTGGGATATCTTGGAGGAAATTGTGAAAGATGCGTTCGTTCTACTGAATCGCGCGCCAACTCTTCATCGTCTTGGTATTCAGGCGTTCAAGCCAATTTTGATTGAAGGTAAGGCTATTCAGGTCCATCCGCTTGTCTGTCCGGCGTTCAACGCTGACTTTGATGGTGACCAGATGGCCGTGCACGTTCCGTTGTCTGACGAAGCGCGAAAAGAGGCATCTGAAATTATGTTGTCATCACACAACCTTTTGAAGCCGGCGAGCGGACACCCGATTGCTGTTCCCCAACAGGATATTGTGTGGGGTGCATTCTATATGACCTATACGCTTGACGATGACAACACGATTCCAAAAGAAAAAATGAAGAAGTTTTGTCATGAAAATGAGGCCGTTTCCGGATACCTTCTTAAGTTTATTGGGTTGCAGGAGCGTATTCTCGTTCGCTTTGGCGAAACAACAAAAAATAGAATGACAGAAGAGGAACGAGTACTGCCCCGTATCGAGACAACGGTTGGCCGCATCTTGTTTAACAAGATTTTGCTTGGCGAGCTCCCGTTCTACAATTGCCGTATCGACAAAAAGATGATGGGGGAGATCGTGTTGACCGCGCTGGATAAATGCGGCATTGAAAACACCGCAAAAATGCTTGACGACATAAAAGAGGTGTGCGCCAAATATCTCACCGATTCCGGAATGTCCTTCGGAATGGACGACATTCCTGTTTTGGCGGAAAAGGGAGCGCTTATCAAAGAGGCTGAAGAGCGCATTGACGACGTGCAGGGCCAATATGACAATGGCTTACTGACGTTTCAAGAACGGAAAAACAAAGTCATTACCGTATGGACAGAAACGCGAGAGAAAGTTTCGCGTCTTTCGAAAATATCCCTCACAAAGGAGGGGTCGGTGTATTCCATTATTGAGTCGGGCGCGCGCGGTACGTGGGCTCAGCTGAATCAGATTATCGGTATGAAGGGTCTCGTGACCAACCCGCTTGGTGAAACTATTGAGCTGGCGGTAAAAGGAAGCTTTAAGGAGGGCTTGGGTGTTCTGGAATACTTCATCTCAACGCATGGTGCGCGAAAGGGATTGGTTGATACCGCGCTACGCACATCGAACGCGGGATATCTGACGCGCCGCTTGGTGGATGTCGCGCAGGATGTTGTTGTTAATGAGACCGATTGTCTCGATAAAGAGGGGATGGTCATTACCAAGCAGGAGTGCGATGCGATGGATGTTGATTTCTATGACCGACTCTTTGGAAGGACGTGTTCGCAGGATGTGCTCAGCACAGATGGTGAGGTGGTCGTGAAAAGGAATGAAATTTTTGTTAAAGATGTTATTAGGCGCATACGAGACGCAGGCGTAGATACCGTACGAATTCGTTCGCTTCTTTCCTGTCGCGCTGTCCGAGGTGTCTGTCAGAAATGTTATGGATTGGATCTTGCATACAGTACGCTCGTTAAGCCGGGGACCGCGGTGGGAATCATTGCCGCGCAAAGTCTTGGTGAGCCGGGCACTCAGCTTACGATGCGTACGTTTCATTCGGGCGGTGTTGCCGGCGCTGACATTACGCAAGGATTGCCGCGCGTTGAAGAGCTCTTCGAGGTGCGCGCGCCAAAGAACAAGGCCGTTCTTACCGATGTTGCCGGACGTGTTTCGATTGCGCAAAAAACACGGACAACAACCGGCGTAGACGGCAAGGAAGTAGTGCACACGGAAAGCGGGCAAAAAATTATCGCGATCCACTTCGAAGAAGCGCATGAAGAACAGTATCGTTTCTCGCCACGGAAAAAGGCGACCCCCCCAGGCCAAGAAGATAGCGGCGCACAACAGAAAAAGACAGTAAAGATAAAAACAGTGCACGTTCAAGATGGACAGCACGTCAATGAGGGCGATCTTTTATTTACGGTCGGGGAAACCGAGACGCACGCGCGCAACAGCGGCGCGGTTAAGCTTGAGCGGGACGGAGTTAAGGTGCTTGGACAAGGTGAGGGCGTCCAGGAATATATTATTCCTTCATCTGCATACAGTATCGTGAAAGACGGCGACCTGGTGACTGCCGGCGATCCTCTCACCGAGGGAGACCTCGATCTTCAGATGTATTTTACCCACAAGGGTAAGCTTGAGACGCAGAAATATATTATTAACGAGATTCACCGCATCTACATATCACAAGGACAGAAACTGAATGATAAGCACATAGAGGTCATTATTCGACAAATTTTCTCGCGCATGATGGTTGTTGACGCAGGGGACACAGATCTTCTCGCGGGCGAAATTATTGAGCAGTCCGAGCTTATTGAACAAAACAGAAAAGCGAAGAAAGAAGGAAAAAAAGAAGCAAAGGGAGATGAGCTGCTCATGGGAATTACAAAGGCATCACTTTCAACGCGAAGCTGGCTATCGGCAGCTTCCTTCCAGGAAACGGCGCGCATCCTTATTAATGCGGCTGTTACCGGAAAAGCAGACCATTTGGAGGGCCTGAAAGAGAATGTTATTATCGGTCGATTGATTCCGGTAGGTACCGGATACGAAAAGAGACGCAAAGAAGAGTAGTGCATATTCACGCGCCACAGCATACTATCCGACCCCGTAACGGGTCGGATATTTATTTTCAATAGTATGCTTGTTTGCATCACATAAACAGTGTATACTTTTATAAAAGATCGGCTTGGCAGTGAACAACTTTGTGAAAAAGAATTTTAGAAAACAACCGACCCGACAACCTTCCCGAATGCAGCGACGTGAGAGCGGCGCTGTATTCTTTCATGAACTTTCTCCCGAGGCATGGCAAGGGATTAAGGTTGTTGTCGTTCTTATGGTTACGCTCGTTTCAGTCCTGAGCTTATTTGGATTGGCAGGGACTGTTGGCGCGGGAATTGAGCGTGTATTGAGTGTTTTGTTTGGGTATACTCGGTATTTTGTGCCGCTCTTTATTCTTTTGTTTGGTATATTTTTTATTCGCCGTGTTCCGTTGATGGGGCATGTCATCCAAATAACCGGCCTGGCATTCCTTGTCTTGTCGTTCACTGCGCTTTGGCATCTTTCATTTCCGCTTGAGGAGCAATATATGAGCGCGGTGGTTGGTCGCGGTGGCGGGGTTGTAGGTTTTTTCCTCTCATTTTCTCTGGAGTCGATACTGCAATTTTGGGGCGCGCTCATTGTTATCCTTTCGATTTTTATTATTTCATTTCTCATTCTGGTAAATTCGTCGATCGACGATATTATTGCGCGGTGCAAAGCGGCCGGCGGGGGGTGTGTTTCGTTGCTTTCGTTTTTCGCGCGTTTTCCGAAGGGAACTGCGCGGGATCGTCGAAGGGGGGCGGTTC
>CAYJLM010000047.1:0-10093 GCA_964370875.1 uncultured Gammaproteobacteria bacterium
GGTCAAGCTCTGTGCCGCTCACCCTTCGCGGCGTTAGGTATGGAAAGTTTGTCTGAAGAACAGCTCGTTCCAGGATGGGATGTTTTTTTCCAAGCGAAACATAGTAGACGCCTCCCGTCTTTTTATCCTGAAGAAGTTCGCCGATTGGAGACTGGTCGTAGGATGAAAGAAGTCCGATGGTCGGTATGTCGGAAACATCCTGCGCGCTGACGGGAATGATTTCATCGGGATTGAATCCAATGTTCTTGAATATCTTTTTTGAAGGAATCCCATATTTTTTATCATCTACTAACAGATAGATACCCCCGCCCGGCACCTGGAGCAGAGAAAACTGCGCAAAGCGAATTGGCGATCCTTCACTGTATGTCGCAAGGTCTCCGGGGCGAACGCCAATAATATCCTTTTCCTGATAGCGTGACAGGAAGGCGCTATACGACGTAAATCTTCTTTTCTTTCCTTGGGCAATGAGCCAGATATCGGGAGAGTTATCTTCTTTCAGAACCATGCCATCCGGATATATTTTTCCGAAGTAGCGTTGCCATAATTTCCAGAAAGAGAAATTGCCCCTGAAGTGAGGGGTATAGTTATAGAGCGCCGCTGTCGCATTGTTTTGCGGAATAATGCGGATGCCATCAACAACACTTTCGACACCGCTTCGATAGTTAAATTCTTTTGCGTTTGTGATGTAATAGTGACTGCGCCAGGCAGCTTTCTCCACCTGCGTCGCAAATCCCTTGTAGGCCGCGACAGTTGGACTGTCCGGCGAGCAGGAGTCACATCGCGCAAATCCGGTTGCCCAGTCATAGCTATACTGTGACGGGTTTGGGTTTTCAATGAGGCTCTGTTCCTTTTGAAGAACGACGAGCAGTACTTTTGGGTTGAGTCCATTGTTCACCGCGGATGACCAGATGATGTCAGCCGCGGTGCGTTTGCGACCGTTGGAATCAAGCGCTGTGTAGCGGGCAAGCGTGGATCCTTTTCGTTCCAGAAAATATTGGACATCATCGCGCGACATGTCTGTCGGTCGAAAGAAATCTTCATCGGAAATAATTTTTTCCGGATCAAAGGAGAGCGCAAACAACACCGACGGAGTAAGGAGTGAGGCGATAAGAAAATTGACAGCGAACAATAAAAGAAAGTTTTTTTTCATGGAATGTATAACACAATAATCCATCGGACGACGGTGCTGGTTACTATGCGTTTTGAGTGGCAAGCTCTTGCGCGTGAGAAACTGAAACGGCGCCATCTGCCGCATCGATGAGGACTGAATCGCCCTCCTTCACCGTGCCGTCAACAACCTTCATCGCGAGCTGATTGAGAATGAAACTTTGTATGGCGCGCTTGAGAGGGCGCGCGCCATAGAGCACATCGAATCCGCGCTTCGTCAAAAAGGTGATAAGCGCATCGGTAAACACGGCTGTGATATCTTGTTTTTTCAGGCGCTCTCGCACCGCTTCCAGCTGTATCGTAACGATCTCTTGGATCTGTTTTTCTGTGAGCGGGTGAAAGACAATGATTTCAGTGATGCGGTTCAAGAATTCCGGTCGGAAGTGTTTTTGCAAAAGGTCCATAATTTTTCCGCGCATCTCGTCCTCATCGACTACGCTCGCGTCTCGGCTGTCATCGGTAAATCCGATTTGTGCTTGGCGCAACAGATCACCGCCAAGATTTGACGTCATGATAATAATTGTATTTTTGAAATTGACCTTTCTTCCTTTAGCGTCGGTGACGTGTCCGTCATCCAATATCTGCAAAAGAATATTAAAGATTTCCGGATGGGCTTTTTCAATTTCATCGAAAAGCACAACACTATACGGTTTGCGACGAATTTTTTCAGTCAGCTGGCCGCCTTCATCATATCCCACATATCCGGGAGGGGATCCGATGAGTCGCGAGACGGAATGCTTCTCACCGAATTCACTCATGTCAACGCGGATGAGCGAGTTCTCATCGTTGAACATGAATTCCGCGAGACTCTTTGCAAGCTCTGTCTTTCCTACGCCGGTTGGACCGATAAACAAGAATGAACCGATCGGTTGTTGCTCTTCGGAAAGACCGGCACGGGAACGACGCAGTGCATTTGCAACCGCCTGGATCGCTTCTTCCTGGCCGATGACACGCTTTGATAAAATACCCTCGGCACTTTTGAGTTTCTCACCTTCGCTTTGAAGAATTTTCATCGCCGGAATACCTGTCCAGCGCGCAACCACAGCCGCGATATCTTCCTCGGTAACCTCTTCTTTCAGAAAGCGGTGTTTCTTTTGGAGGAGTGTAAGTCGGCTTGTCGTTTTTTTGACGTCTTTTTCCAGTTGAGGAATTGTCCCATGGCGAATCTCGGCAACTTTCTGAATGTCGACGCGGCGCTCCGCAATGTCAGCCTCCTGTTTTAGTTTTTCAATTTTTGCGCGGAACTCACGAATTTCAGTGATGAGTTCCTTTTCGTTTTTCCAATCGATCTCCAGTTTTTGCGCCGCCTCCTTATTCTCCGCCAATTCTTTTTCCAGTTCCTTCAGGCGAGTTTTTGAATGTTTGTCTGATTCTTTGGAGAGTGCCTGTTTTTCAATTTCAAGTTTGAGAATTGTTCGCTTGAGGCGGTCGAGCTCGACCGGCTGACTGTCGATCTGAAGACGGATGGCGGATGTTGCTTCGTCGATGCAATCAATCGCTTTATCGGGGAGAAAACGATCAGAGATATAGCGGTGAGAGAGGTGTGCCGCAGAGACAATAGCCGCGTCAGTAATACGGACTCCGTGATGGATTTCGTATTTTTCCTTGATGCCCCGCAAAATGGCGATCGTGTCATCGACGGTCGGCTCAGACACGAAGACCGGCTGAAACCTCCGCTCAAATGCTGCATCTTTTTCAATGTATTTTTGGTACTCCTTCAGCGTAGTTGCGCCAATGGTTCGCAGTTCTCCGCGTGCAAGTGCGGGCTTGAGCATATTGGATGCGTCGATAGCCCCTTCCGCGCCACCAGCACCGACTATCGTATGCATCTCGTCGACGAAAAGAATAATGCGCCCCTGTTCTTGCGAGATTTCTTTGATAACCGCTTTGAGCCGATCTTCAAAATCGCCTCTGAATTTTGTTCCTGCTACGAGTGAGCCCAGATCAAGCGAGAGAATTTCTTTGTCTTTCAGGGATTCGGGAACATCTCCGGCGACAATGCGCTGAGCAAGTCCTTCAACGATCGCGGTTTTTCCCACACCCGCCTCACCGATGAGAACGGGATTGTTTTTAGTCCGACGAGAAAGCACCTGAACAACGCGGCGAATTTCCTCGTCGCGACCAATAACCGGATCAAGCTTTTCATGGCGCGCCTGGTCGGTAATATTGACAGCGTATTTTGCGAGCGCCTGATATTTGCTCTCCGGATCAGGGTCGGTAACCTTGTGTGTCCCGCGCAATGTTTTTAAAATTTTTAATACGCTCTCGTATTCGACACGGTAGATATTCAAGATTTTCTCCGCCGGCGATGGTGTTTGGATGAGCGCGAGAAAAAGGTGTTCGGTACTGATATATTCATCACCGATTTTTTTTGCCTCCTTGTCTGCCTGGTTGAGTATCTGCGCGATTTCTTTGGAGATATAAATTTGCGCGGTCGCGCTGTTTCCTCCTTGCGCGTAGGGGATGAAGCGCAGTTCTTCTTCCAACTCTTGTTCAAGCGTGCTGGACGGTATCTCAAGTTTCTGCAGGAGACCAGAAACAACACCTTCTTTCTGACGGATCAGCGCGAGGAGAAGATGAAGCGATGTAATCTCCTGGTGGTTGTGTTCGGCCGTCAGCTGGTGCGCTTGCTGGAGCGCCTCTTGAGCGCGTGTCGTAAAGTTGTTTTGTGGTCCCATAGGTTTAGCAGTCGTATATTATGAGTGCTAATTAGTATAGAAAAGATCGTTGTGGATGTCAACCCGTTGCTCAGGCACAATCGTCCTGTAAGTAAACAACAACACTGCGCCTGCGCTGTCCGAGGCACTCCATGAAGTATAGCACATTTTTGGCGCTTTGGGGAGAGGATGGCGGAATGCGTATAGTATGAAAGCATGATTTGATTGTTGGGGGTGCTTTTGGTACACTGACATTGAGAGTGGTGAAAAATATCACGTGGGGTTTCTTCCGGTTCATTTCCGCCCAATTTCGACCAAAAAATGCGCTGAACTTGTCAGAATACGGCAGTATTCTTTCGCGTCCATCATCATTTTATGATCAAAACTGAATCGGAACTGACCGGAAGCTATTTTTCACCGCTCTCAACCTTGTAAATAGGGATATCTGCTTTATGGATGTAATGATTTTAGGAGTTCGTGTCGATAAAATCAGTCTGTCAGAACTACGCACGCGCTGCGCGGTATGGCTCTCACAAGAGGTGTCCGCGAAACAATGCGTTCGGGTTGTAACGGTAAATCCGGAGTTTGTCATGGAGGCGCAGAAGAATGCGCAGTTTAGATCAATTTTAAACACTGCTGATTGCGCGATTGCTGACGGTATTGGACTTTTTTTCGCTTCATGGATTCTCTATGGATGGAAGCGGCGACTTTTTCGCGTAACGGGTGTGGAGTTTACCTGGCACCTCGCCGACCTTTGTAATCAGACAGGAAAGAGAATATATCTTCTTGGTGGCGGGCCGGGTGTTGCGCAGAAGACTGCCGATGTGTTACTGAAGAAGTACCCATCACTTCATATCGCAGGGGCCGAAGAAGGAATTCCGCATATTGTCACTCAAGGAAGCACATTATTTCAGGATGACCTCTGTCGTCGCATAACCGATGCTGAGCCCGATGTTCTGCTCGTAGCATTTGGCGCACCAAAGCAGGACATGTGGATCGCCGAGCATGCTGTGCTAGTGCCGACGGTCAAGATCGCGGTGGGTGTTGGCGGTACGTTTGATTACATTGCCGGTATAGTGCCCTATGCCCCGCAGTGGATTCGTGATATCGGCTTTGAGTGGACCTATCGGCTTATGACCCAGCCACATCGGTGGCGCCGTATTATTACCGCCGTGATTGTGTTTCCACTTGCGGTACTTCACGCAAAATTTAATTTACGTCATTTCAAACACAGTGAGGAATCCCGAATAGTACGGGATCCCTCATCCGACTCGGGATGACTTCACTACCCTATGTATCTTTTTATCCATGCCGGTGAGCGTGAAAAAACATATCTACTCCTCGTAACAGAAGGGAGGGGTGTTGCGCGTGTTCGTCCGAAATTTACACTAGGAAAAACGTCGGATATCTTGAAGCATGTTCACGCCTTGCTGGAGAAAAACAATGTTCTGCCAAAGCACCTGAAAGGTATTGTTGTTCTATCGGGTCCGGGCCAGTTTTCTTTCTTGCGATCGGGAATCATTGTCGCAAATACCTTTGCGTGGGCACTGCATATTCCGGTCGTAGGTATATATGGCGACGAATTTTTATCCGAGCAGGAATTTGTTGCCGGCGGACTCAAAAAACTCAGTACGTCATCCCGAGCGAAGCGCGGGATCCCGACTCAAAATCTCCATGCGGTCGTTCCGCTGTATGGTCGCGAGCCAAATATTACAAAGGCAAAGAAAAAAGTATGACCCCAGAACGATTTCAATCACCGCCTCCGAAACCGGTTGAGCGGGAACAAAAAGAGCAAACACTGTTTGAAAAAATAGATGCGACTCTTCGCGATAAGGAGACGGCCTTTGCAAAATTGCTTGAGGCCATCTCACCTGAAAAAGGGGAGGAGTATCTCAATAGTAATGTAAAGCGTCATCTTGATCGGTTGATAGCAGTGCCGGCGGCAGTTATTTCAACACCCATTATTGTCGTGCTTGGAATCGCAAAAAAGCTGGAAGACGGCGGGACTGCATTTTTTGTGCAAGAGCGGTACCGGAACATACCCAATGACGCGTCGAGCAAATCCGATATGCTAAAGGTTTGGAAAATTCGCACTATGTACGAGGGTGCTGAAAAGGATGTATCAAAAGTGCTAAAGCGGGGCGTTGAGGAAAAGTTGGATCCACGACAAACGAAATTTGGGAAAACGTTGCGGAAATATAAACTTGATGAACTGCCACAGCTTTTTCAGGTTATTACTGGACAGCTCTCTGCAATTGGCGCAAGACCACTTCCGCGAAGCTCGATTGATATGTGGAGTGGGTTGTCCGAGGGAAAGGAACCCTCGCCATTATTTAATGATTGGGCCTCTGCGTATAACAAAGGCAAGAAAGGTCTGACGGGATTGCATCAAGTTCGAGAATCGGGAATGAGAGTGTCTGGGGAGCGATTTCATTATGACTTTTTTATACAAAGAACGCGAGCTTGGGACTCGACCTTTATCTTTTGTGGGCGACGCTGGGGAGTATCCTCGGAACATATCCTCGCCGAAAGAGCAGGGCACAAGAAGTAAAAGAATAGCTATGGACACAGAACACCCATCAGGAAATTTTGAGACACCATTGCCTGCCGACACAGAGCTTGATCGGCTGGCAGTCCAGCGCGCAGAGCAGGAGGAAGCTCCGCGCATGCCGGCAACGCCGGAGGAGATGGTCGCGGCAACGCTCGATCCGACACACGGATGTTTTGCGCTACTGATAAGCGCGCTTCAACGTACCGAGGCAGGATCAGAAATAGGAGTACTTTCAGACCTTGTTTTCGAGGTAGAAGATCGCATGACCCGACGGCTTAAACAAGGAGCTTCTGAGCAAGAAAAAAAGAAATCGGCGCCGAGTGCGTATGCCGCCCTCCTTCACTCTTGCGCGACACCGGAAAGGGATGAAAGCGCCCTCCGTGGGCTTGCAGAACTTTCTTCATATGTCGTTGCAGAGTTCAATCCGCTTCTTCACCGCATCGGAACAGAGTATGAAAGAATCACTGCCACAATTCCGGAGCAAAGAAAAAGGGAAATGCATCTGCCGAGTACCCGCGAAGAGATTTTCCGTTATTTTACTATTGGGCGAGTGGAACAGGACCGGGTCTACTCGGCGTTCGGACTTTTGGATAGGATTGCCGAGGGTGCCCCCGACTTTCCGCAATTTAATACGGAACAGGTTGAATTGCCAAAAAAAATCGTCGTTCTCGATCCCTTCGGCGCGGATCAGGCATCGTATTGGGAAAACACAATCGACACCTATCGACAGATGTATAATAAGGAACTTTCCTTACCGGCAGTCGTAACCATAAAATCAGCAGCCTGTGTGTATGAGCTTCGCGAGCTTATGATCCACTCGCATGATTCTCGCGTCTGCGAGGCGGCAGAGTTTGTTATTTTTTGGATGGAAGGAGAGCTGTCAAGTATCTATGATATGTCACAAGAGCAGTTTACGGCATATATAAAAAATCTTCATTTTGGCGTCGGAGACCCAAGTGTTGGCATCGCGCTTCTGAATCAACTGGAAATCTTAAAGCAGCAAGACGAGTCATGCGATTTATTTTGTCAGATGCTTGGCGTTCGTACTCATCGAGTGCCCACGGAAGGAAGTCGAAGTGTTTTGTTTGGAAATATTTTTCATGAGGCATTCTATCGAACTGCCCATCTTAGGTTGCGGAGGAAGGGTGCAGGGGAGAGTGAGGGGCAAAAAGAGCTAACCGAACGTCTCGATGGATCGACTAATCTTTCTATTAAGCAGGCGCCTATTGTCGACATGAATGATGATGATTGGGCTGCGCTTTTGAGACAGCACATACAAACTCCAGAGGAAGCGGCGGAGCGCGCGCCGGCACTTATTGCGGCAATGACCGGGGCGACCCGTTGTGCGTATCTTTTGAGAAAGTTACTTGTAGAGCTTTCAATTGAAGGGCGCGGGGAATTGCTCGATGAATTGCGCATTGCGACGCCGCGGGAGTTTGAACGTTTGATGCTGGGGAGGAGACTTCTGCCAGAAGGGATTGAGTGGTATGGAGATCCGGATCATAAATTACCGCTTGATGTTGTCGAGGTTGTCAGGGAACGTGGGTTTGACGATTTATCGAACGAGAGAAAATCAACGTTCATTTATAATTTATCGGCGCAAACTGCCTACCAGAAGGCTGTTCGTGTCGCAGCGCACTACTCATTTCTCCCATGGAGGGCGGTTGTGGGCGCTGTCGTTAGTTCCCTTGATGTAATCGTAAGCGGTGTGCCCGATTCGCCACTTAATCTACTTATGGCGCCAATCAGACCATTCATGGGAGCGTACGAGGAGGTGACTGATGCATTAAAGGAAGGTAAAGCAAAACAACAATATATTGAAGCGCTCGCGCAGGATTGTGAAAATACTCTCTGGAAAACCACGCCGTCGGAAAAACTTCTTGACGGCGATGAGTTCTATAAATATATAAAAGGTATCACGGATAGAATCAAAAAGAGAGGAGGGATAGGATCTGATATAGTAGAAAACCAAAATGATATAAGAAAAATTTTAGATATTCTTGTCGCGCATGAAGACATAGGAAAAGTCGGTTGGTTCGCGTGGTTTGCACGTCAGGCGGGCGCGGTAACGGGTGAAAAATTAAGGAAAAGCGAAGTCGCGCAGACATTGCGGTGCCTTTTCCAGCACATACCAGCTGATTTCTTGCAGACCGAAACAGAATTTTTCAGGTTGTATCAATTTGTTTTTGACTATACTTCCGGGTTTATTACGGCATCTAAAAGCAGGGCGGTATATACAAAGGTGCAAAAAAATGGTGTGCCAAAATCTGCCGACGATGTACCTGGTATATTTGAGGGTTATGCAGAGAGGGGAACAATTAAATCCATTATTTATTTTCTCACTCATTTCGACACTATACCCCAATCTCATGCTACGTCGAATTCTAGGTCACTCCGCAATTTTGATGATGTCGGTGCGTCCATGGACTCACTCACCGGAGACGAGAAAGATGTTATGGAAAATCTGAAGCTTTTTACCAAGCTTATTGAGCCGGTTAATCTGGTACATTATATTGATCTTTTTTTCAGGCGGCACCCCGGCGCCTTTGCTCCATTTTGTGAAATACTCTCGCAAGAAGATCGAACTGCATTCCTGCGAGAAATGTGTGAAAACGTGCCCGGATTGCTTCATTCTGAATGGTGGCATCTGCAGCCAACGATTCGCTTTGTGGCGGCGGCAGAGTATCTTGCGGGTAGCGAAGTGTCGCGCGATGCGCGGCAGGTGACCCTTCTCTATACTATTCTTTCTGAGTCGGAAAGGTACATACCTGACAACAAAGAGTATCAGAATTTAAAAAAACTTGTCAGAGAGCATGGATATGAAACCAATGCGAAGCCAGAAGTGCATCGCCGTATTCGTTTCGACGAAGGAGAGAGGGTTTGGGTTCTTGAGGAAGGCGAGAGGAAACTGCCTGCGAAGGGAGATGTATTAAATCTTGCGGAGATGAGGAAAGTTCTCAAGAGCGTACTGGAATGGAGGGAGATCGCGAGGGGGTAGTTCCGTTTTTCTTGTTGACAGGGACGTAGTAAATGATACACTTGGAGTATAAAAAGTACCTCTATGCTCATTAATTTTGTCGAAGAACAATTAAAAAAAGCACGCTATAAGCTCCTTGAAGATCAGACGTATTTTGGTGAAATACCAGGGCTTGATGGTGTGTGGGCAAACAATAAAACGCTTGAAGGTTGCCGGGCGGAGCTCGCCGAAGTTCTTGAAGAGTGGTGCCTACTTAAAATTAGAAATGGTGATGATATTCCCGGTCTTGAGCTTGCTTTCGCGCAAAGAGTAAGCATGAATCAGTACGATCAGGAGAACTATGCTTAGTCCAATTTCTTGGCGGAAGCTTGTTCATAAATTACAGGGAATTGGATTTGATGGCCCCTTTTCAGGTGGCCGTCATTTGTTTATGGTGCGCGGGACACTGAGACTCTGTATCCCCAATCCGCACCGCGGAGATGTCTCTCGGGGGCTTCTCGCTGAAATTTTGCGTCAGGCGGATATCTCACACGATCAATGGAACACAGAGTAATATGGATCTTTTTGATACACAATTACAATCAAAAAGTCATGCACCGCTGGCAGATAGGATGCGCCCAAAAACACTCGATGATATAGTGGGGCAGGATCATATCTTGGGTTCGGGAAAGGTGTTACGTACGCTGATTGAAAAAGATCAGCTTCGCTCGATTATTTTCTGGGGACCGCCGGGGACAGGTA
>CAYJLM010000048.1:0-6671 GCA_964370875.1 uncultured Gammaproteobacteria bacterium
GTCTGTGGGGATGTGAAAGGCGCGATTGCTCAAAGAGCTCCTTTGCCATTTCGAGCGAGGCATAATCCCGAGTCATCTCGACAACTTTTTTTTCATATTCTTCTTTGGAGTACTGAACATTGTAAATCATGTACTGCTTATTGCGCTGATTCGTACACCCAAAACAGTTACTACACCCACGACAGTCGAAACAAAGCCAACATTCGTTACAGCTCGCCATATTGCGAGAAAAAAAACAGCGATAACATGAGTGGCAGTCGGAGCTCTCATACAAGAGTTCACTGCGATACACCCAGTAATTATCGACGTTATTTTTTCCGTAAAGCGAGAAGGTATTGTAATAGCAATCTTCATTGAAATGGCCGCCAACGTTCATGTAGCAATTTTTGTCGTCTGTCTCCATGTTTACGTAATCGCTATTGACACAGTTTGTTCCGCCCAGAAGAGCGATGATAGGCGTGGCGTGAATGAGCTCGTTCAATTGCTCAAAGAAACTTCGAGAAAAATCAAAATCACGTCCGGTTGCGGTCGGTTCAAAGGAGTCACTATTAAAACAATCGCGGCAAAAGACGGTTAAGGGTTTGTCGGGCGACAAGGTCGAGATGACTTGTTTTTTGCATGCATCACAGGATCGAGAATAGAGATTTCGTTCGTTTCTGAACGACCAGCGGCGCATTTCACGGCACAAAGGGCACCACGTCGGCGGGGGAACACTCATTTTTTCGTAGAACTGAAAATCTTCCGGTTCGATAATGAATTCTTTTTGGCAGTTTTTGCAGATATGTGATTCATGTGGCATAAAAAGGTATCTTACAGAGTAATGTCTCAATTTTACGCTCGTGGCAAAGTAAAAACAAGAGTGCGGGTAGCTGATTTGCACCCAATGCGGTATACTTTATAGCGATAACAGATAGCTACTATTTTCATATTGACTGGATCCCAGGTCGAGCCCGGGATGACAGTCCATTTATAAACGCTTATGAACAAAGAAAAAGAAATAGCGGTACTTGGTGCGGGGTGCTTCTGGTGTACGGAGGCCGTGTATCAGCAATTGAAGGGTGTTATTTCAGTGGCGCCCGGATATGCGGGCGGGCCTACGGTAAACCCTACTTATCAACAGGTCTCATCCGGCCAGACGGGTCACGCAGAAGTTGCCCGCATTGAATTTGACCCGAATGTTATTTCATATTCGGATCTCCTGGATGTTTTTTTCTCTGCTCATGATCCGACGACAGTGGACAGACAGGGTAATGATGTCGGATCTCAATATCGGTCTGCTATTTTTACAACAACACCTGAACAGAAAGAGCTGGCAGAGCACCATATACAAATCGCAGGGCAAAAGTATGATCGGCCGATTGTTACCCAAGTTCAGCCCCTCGAAGTTTTTTATCCAGCGGAAGGATATCACAGGGATTATTATAATGCCCACAAAGATCAGCCGTATTGCCAGCTCGTTATTGCCCCCAAGATCAAAAAAGTACGGGAGCATCACGCCGGGCTGGTTGGGCCGGTATCTTGATTGCGAAGCTGTCATCCCGGGCTCGACCCGGGATCTATGTGGTTACATGGTTTCTTCTTGTCGAGAGTCGCTCGAGCTGGTATACTGTGTGCATGAGTCGAAACGATAAACAAGAGTGCGCGCACGCGCAAAACACCATTGACCCCGATGTATTTGGGGTGCTCAGCACGGTTAACGCGGTGCAGTTTTTTGGCGTACTTTTACGCGGGACTATACTATCCGCAGAGGCCAGCGTTTTGTTTCTCGGCCGTGTTGGAATTTCACTTCTTGGCGCAATTTTTTTTGTTTTGCGCTATGGTGCGCTCGGACTCGGCTTTGTATTTGGTGGTGTGTTGCATATTCTGGATAGGGTCGCGTACGGTATCGCATACGCACTGTCATGGACATTCACCTCTGTGCTCTGGACGATCTTCTTTATCGTCAAGCTGATGGTATGGCGTGTGTGGGGTACGTTCGTATTTGTGTGTTACCGCATTCCGAAGTACATTATTGTCTCGCTGTATCGTGCTACCAGATATATTTTTTATTCCTTCGGAAGTGTTATTGATGGCTTCACAACAGCACTCGCGACAGTGCCGAGTGTAGTACTTGATACCGCATCCCAAACGCGCGAGTCATTTAGCTTTCCCGCAGGTGGCGTGAAGCGCTTGGCGGTGTTTGTTGGAATAGCGCTGTTGTTTATCTTGCCATTTCCGGCAATCCACTCCTTTCAATTCCTGAATGATGTACGCGCGGATACAGAACGGACGAGCATCGAGGGGCTCTCATTGCTCATGGAAGGGAAGGAAGCACTCATGCGTGGTGAATTCGATAAGGCGGCACCGATTTTTGCAAAATCCGAAGATCAATTTACTCAAGCCCTAAACACAATTTCAATAGTCCCCGGGGGTGTTCGCAGTGCGGCATACGCTGTTCCCGGTCCGGGTCAAAAGATAGGGGATGGGGAACGCCTTATCATGATTGGAAAGGACGCCGCTCACGCAGGAGTCATTGCCACCAACATAGCGATGAAAATTTCGCAAAACAGCGCAGATCCTCAAGCCCTTTTTTTAACGGTGTCAAAGGAGCTAGAACATGGTGATGAAGTATTTCGCGCATTGAAGGATGCGGACAACCTCGCATCCCACATTAATCCCAATAATATACCCGATGATTATCGGTCGCGGTTTGATGCCTTGACGGCACAGCTCCATGCTCTTGTACAGGCCGCGGATCAGGTTCTTCCCTATCGCGGTGAATTATTGCGCATGTTCGGATCGGATGTGAAGCGGCGGTATCTCATTGTATTTCAAAATAATACCGAGTTGCGTCCGACTGGCGGGTTTATTGGGAGCTATGCACTTGCAGATGTGCTGAATGGTAAGCTCATGAATATAGAGATCCCCGGGGGCGGTTCGTATGATCTTCAAGGGTCTCTTTCCGCGCGCGTCCAGTCGCCATTTCCACTCCATGTTGTCAATCCGTCGTGGCAATTTCAGGATTCCAATTGGTTCGCTGATTTTCCCACTTCGGCAAAAAAAATGATTTGGTTCTATGAAAAATCTGGCGGTCCCACGGTCGACGGAGTGATTGCGTTGAATGCGTCTTTTTTCCAGAATCTGCTCGGTGTGATAGGTTCGGTAGATATGCCGTCGTACGGTAAGTCTCTTACACCTGACAATTTTATGTTGGAAACGCAAAAGGCCGTTGAGCTGGAGTATGACAAACAAGAAAATAGGCCGAAACAGTTCATCGCCGATTTATTCCCAAAAACACTTGAGAAAATGGGTGCGATGCCGCCGGAGAAACGTGTGGCATTTATGACCGAGGTTATTGCCGCGTGTCTTTCGCGTGATATTCAGATATATATGCGAGACGAACGAGAGGAGAGTGTTCTTCAGCAGTTCGGCGTCACCGGAGAAATGAGAGCCAGCTCGCTTGATTATTTCTCAGTCATCCAGGCAAATGTTGGAGGGGGAAAGGGCGAGGGTGTTATTGACGAGAACATTGAGCGCAGGACGGTGTTCAAGTCTGACGGCCATATCGAAGTTCGTATCACGATGAACCGAAAGCATCAGGGTAAAGTTGGCGATCCGTTCGGCGGGACGCGCAATATATCATATGTCCGATTCTATGTGCCTAAAGGGACAAAAAGCATATCGGCTGCCGGTTTTTCACTGCCCGACCAGTCACTTTTCAAACCTTCACTTGAGGGGTATGCTCTTGATGATACTCTACGCGAAGTGGAAGGTGTCCCTACACTTGATCCGGCAACCGGCATGGTTGCCACAACTGAATATGGGAAAAGCGTATTTGCGCATTGGATGATACTTGAACCCCAAGAGGAGTCGACAGCCGAGGCGGTGTTTCTCTTGCCCTTCACTGTTTCTGATATGCCGCGGAACAGGGAAGGGGATTATCTGTATTCACTGCTCGTTCAGCGGCAATCCGGTTCACCAACAAAATCATTTACATCGATATTTCAAAGTGAGAAGGGGGTCACGTTCAGCGCAAGTACGCCTCAGGATAGTTCATTGAAGAACAATGAACTCACGCGCATTTCCGCCCCCTTCCTCCACGATGAGGTTGTCGGCTTAACACTTCATAGGTAACCAATTATGGCGAAGAACACAACCAAGCGAGATGATTTTTACTCGTTCTATTCGGAAAACGGGGAGCACCATTTCCCGAAGCAAAAACGAACTCGGGCGCCGCTTATTGCCTTTCTCTTTTTTGCTATTCTCCTTTCTGTTAGCGCGTGGTTCGGCTATGATTTTTTTTCCCGCAAACCGTTATCGACATCAGATCCGATCGATCTGACAATCACCGCGCCACCCGAGGCACAGCCGGGCCAGATTATTGAATATGTTGTTCATTATAAAAATAAGTCGAACGCCTCGTTTCCTTCGGCAGAGCTGTTTGCTGAATATCCGAAGCAATTCACCGTAATGATGACAGAACCCGAGACGACGAACGAACGAAAGAACTTTTGGAATCTCGGCGCGCTTGCGCCCGGGGCGAGTGCCGATGTTCGTATTCAGGGTATTTACCAGGCTGACGCGCGTGATGTGCAGACGCTTTCCCTTTCTCTTCAGTACGAGCAGTCGATCTATCGCTCGTCATTTGTCGTAAAGCGAACAGCAGATGTCAAAATTGTCGAGCAAATATCCAACCGTCTTCGCGTTGAAGGGCCGCCATCTCTGCGGGCAGGCGAACAATTTACCTATACGATCACGTATGCTGACTTGGCGGATCTTGGGGATCTTGAGGGGGTTTTACTGCAGGTCAAAATGCCCCAGGGGTTTATCGTATCTGATCAGAAACCCGCTCCGAACGATTCAGACAGTTGGACAGCGCCTCTACTCGCGTCCTTCCTGGATCCGTTGACACGCGAGGGGACTCTTACCCTAAAAGGAGTGACAACAAAACCCGAACCGGGACAACAGCATATTATCGCGCGGCTGATAAAGAAGAAGGGGGATACCGATACGCTTATGCTTTTTGAAAAAAATACTCCGGTTGGGATATTGGGTGGAGATCTTGCGCTTACGCTTACGGTTAATAAGCAGAAAGCGCCTCATTCCCTTCAGCTTGGCGCAAAGGTGCCCGTCACTATTTTCTACGAGAACACTGGTAATCTCACCTATCGAGATCTTGTTATCAGTCTTACCGGAAAGGGGCCCCTTTCATCACTTGCTCAAGCTGATGCACAAAGCGGAAAAAAGAATGACAGCAGTATTACCTGGGACAAGGAGACAATCAAGACGTTAGAGCGTCTGGAACCAAAAGCAAAGGGGGAGATTTCATTGGTCGTGCCGATTATTGATAGTGAGGAGCTCAAGCAGATGCAATTTGCACCAGCCGATCTCTCATTTATTTTTTCAGTTTCCGCGCATAGCGACAAGCAGGAGTCCCCGGACGGTACCGTTACCGAGACACCAAGCGATATAACAGGGCCGACACTAACCCTGCCGGTGCTTTCCGATGCTCGTATCGACGCATTTACGAAAAAAGTTCCAACCGAGGAGACGACAAGTAAGAACGGTGACGCCGTGCGTGTGTATGTGTCACTTGAAAATACGCTCCACGAGATACATACTATTCGTGTACAGGCGGTACTTCCCAAGGGAATTGAGTGGATAGGCGAACATTCGCGCAGTGCCGGTGATATTGTGTATACGCCCGGCACGCGCACTGTTGTCTGGACACTGAATAAGCTCCCCACGTCAGTTCATCGTATCGATGCGTCATTCGATGTCTCGATAGCCACACTTCCAGCTAATAATGCTATTGTTCAGGATGTTAGTCTGTCAGCCCAGGATTCCGTTGTGAGTGATGTAATTACCCAAAACATCCCGCTGTTGACAGCACCCTGATCCAGTAGCTACACTGGTTATGAGATTGCCTCGTTCATTTTTTACACGGTCTGCATCTGTTGTCGGACGCGATTTACTCGGCTGTCAGATTGTTCGACAGAAGGGACAGCTAAAACAGTGCGCTACGATTGTGGAGGTTGAGATATATCCTGGCCCGCATGATCGGGCATCCCATGCGTTTGAGCGGAAACGAACACCGCGCAATGAAGCAGAGTATATGATCGGCGGTCATGTCTACATCTACCTTGTGTATGGCATGTACTGGCAGCTCAATATCAGCACTGGGGCGCAAGGGTATCCTTCCTGCGTGTTGATCCGCGCGCTTGATTCAGGTGACGATATCCGTGAAACGAACGGACCCGGCAAGTTGTGTCGCTGGCTCGGGATTGATAAGAGTCACTACGGAATCGATGTGACTGCGAGCACTGATCTCTGGTTTGAAAAGGGGAGACAGGGCAGGCGATCCATTTGCGCGGGACCGCGCATCGGAATTGATTACGCGGGAGAAGAGTGGGCACTCAAGCCACTGCGACACTACTTGCAAGAGTACGAAAATTATTTATCCAAAGTCAATTCTAAATTTCTATGACCTTCGAAGATTATCAGAAAAAATCTCGAAAAACTGCGATCTATCCTGATCTGGGCGCCAATGTAACATACCCAACGCTCGGTTTGGCAAATGAAGCAGGGGAGGTTGCGGGAAAGGTAAAAAAAGTATTTCGCGACAACGCGGGGGTGTTCTCACAAGAGCATAAAGAAAAAATCGCAAGCGAGATAGGGGATGTGCTCTGGTA
>CAYJLM010000048.1:6681-10085 GCA_964370875.1 uncultured Gammaproteobacteria bacterium
CTGGTATTGCGCGCAACTCGCAACAGAACTTGGCGTTTCGCTTGACGATGTCGCTGAGGAAAATATTGAAAAAACATATTCGCGCATGGATCGCGGTGTTCTTGGCGGTAGCGGAGACACTCGCTAGAAACAATATGATTAAATTTTACAACACGCTCTCTCGAAAAAAAGAAATATTCAAACCGCTCAAGGGAAACACAGTGCGGATGTATACCTGCGGTCCCACAGTGTATAATTATCCTCATATTGGAAATCTGCGCGCGTATATTTTTTCCGATACGTTGCGTCGGGTGCTCCTACTCAATAATTATCGTGTAAAACACGTCATAAATGTTACCGACGTTGGACACCTTACATCTGACGCAGATATTGGTGATGACAAGATGCTGCTTGGGGCTCAGCGAGAGGGGAAAACGGTATGGGAGATCGCGAAGTTTTATACCGAGGCCTTTCTTGAAAATATTTCCGACCTGAACATTTTACCACCAACTACTCTTTGCAAGGCAACCGATCATATTTGGCTCCAGATTGAGATTATTCAAGAACTCGAGAAGAAAGGGTTTACCTATCTGGCAGGTGGCAATGTGTATTTTGATACGTCAAAAGTAAAGGACTACGGTAAATTGGCAGGACTAAAAAAGAAGCAGGCGCCCACAGTAGCCCGGGTTGATAGCGACGCCAATAAAAAGAATCAGCACGACTTTGTGTTATGGTTTACGAAGTCAAAGTTTGAAAGCCAGGACATGAAATGGGATTCACCGTGGGGTGTTGGGTACCCTGGCTGGCATATTGAGTGTTCGGCAATGTCGACCTATTATTTGGGACAGCCCTTTGATATCCATACGGGAGGAATAGATCACATACCCGTACATCACACGAATGAAATCGCTCAAAGTGAGGCGGCGGCGGGAAAGTCACTGGCTAAGATTTGGATGCACAATGAATTTTTACTGACAGGTTCTGAAAAAATGGCAAAGTCAAAAGGAAATTTTATGACACTGTCATCTGCATTGACAGATCGCGGGTATGATCCTGTTGTCTACCGATTTTTTTGTCTGCAGGCCCATTATCGACAAAAAATAAACTTTACGTATGAAGCCCTTGATGCCGCGCGCGCAGGATATGAATCTCTCTGTGGCGCTGTGGGCGAGTATAAGAGGCGTGGGGGCAAGAAGGGGGGAGTCAGTGCGGCAATAACGGCGCTTTTGGAAAAAACTCACGCGAAATTTCTAGCCGCACTAAACGATGATCTGGGAACACCCGCCGCTCTCGCATCGCTTTTCCAGCTTATACGCTCGGTCAATAAAAAAGAAAAATCATTGACGAGCGGTGATTACGCCGCGCTCTATTCATTTTTTCTCTATGCCGATTGCGCGCTGGGACTTGGAGTGGATACGATTGGCGGGGCAGAAATTCCAGAACGTATCATGGAATTATCCAACAAGCGAGAACAAGCACGGAAAGATAAGCGGTGGACAGATGCCGATGCACTACGCGCAGAGATTGAGCAGATGGGATACCTTATCAATGATACAAAGGAAGGTATTGTCATTTCAGAAAAAAGTGTTCGGCACGGTGAACCGGTGGCGCAATAACTATGACATACGTATTTCTTTTTCTTGTCGCACTGTGTGTATCGTTTGTCTTTACGATCGGCATAAAAAAACTGGCCTATCACTGGGGCATTGTTGATAAGCCGGGACCCGCGCGAAAAATTCATACGAAACCCATCCCACTCTTTGGTGGCATAGGGATTTTTTGTGCGTTTCTTATTGTCGGCGGGCTGTATTATTTTTTTGCCCCCACAAACTGGCCGCCGCTGACCGATCTTCACGTTAGCGTCAAACACCTCCTCGGTATTGTACTCGCCGCCGCCGTGCTCTGTGTCGTTGGCGCGCTTGATGATAAATTCGAATTGAAGCCGCACCAGCTCATTATTGCTCCAATAATTGCGGTTCTCATCGTTATCGCGTTTGGTATGGGTGTTGATAGTGTCACGAATCCGCTCACGGGGAAGCAGATTGTTTTGGATCAGTGGAATATTCTTTTGTTTTGGTGGCACGGACTTCCCCGATATATTACACTTCCCGCTGATATCCTTACGTTTTTGTGGCTTTTCGGAACAATCTATACAACAAAACTTCTCGATGGACTTGACGGTCTTGTGTCCGGTATTACGGTCATTGGCGCGGTCGTGATTGGCATTGTTAGCTTATTCTTTTTCGTCAATGTCCCCACCGCGCTCTTATCTTTTTTGACGGCAGGGGTATTTGCCGGTTTTTTAATATTGAACTTCAATCCGGCAAAAATTTTCCTCGGAGAGGCGGGAAGTACGCTTGCCGGTTTTCTCCTCGGTGTCCTCGCGATTATCTCCGGCGCAAAATTTGCAATAGCTATGCTTGTGTTGGGAATTCCAATTCTTGATACGGCATGGGTTATTTTTCGGCGGATATTCATCGAGCATCGTTCGCCATTCCAAGGTGATCGTAAGCACCTTCATTTCCGTCTTCTTGATGTTGGATTTACTCAGCGACAGACGGTTGGTATCTTGTGGTCTGTATCTGCACTATTCGGACTTGCCGCATTATTCATGCAAACAAGTCAAAAAACCGTGGCGCTCGTGCTTCTTGTCGCGGTGATGGTATTTCTTGTTTTGCTTTTGAAGTGGAAGAGGCGCAGGAACGCACTTGTTTTGAAATAGTTGATTACTTCTCCTTGACAACAAGTCGGTTAGTCGTCTACTCTAATCGAGTAACCGTGAATGGATACCCGTTTCGACGGGAGGAGGTAGATCGTGGGGCTGTATATCGTACCCGACAATAACCACGACAGTGGGACTCCTTCCGACGGGAAGGGGAAGATCGCCGAGGTGGCGGAGCTACGCGAAAAGAAAAGAAAGATGGAGGCCGGGACAGCCCAGGAAAACGCTCAAGTCTTGCTGTACCAGGCGATTGGTACGCTCGGCTACATTGCAGCTGAGTTCCATCAAGCCCAAGTACAGCGAATGGTCGGGCAACCCTACGAGTCCGAATCGGGGAACCTTTACGAGTTGCTTGAGGAGATTTTGGATATCTCCAAGCAACTTACCGATTTGAGTGCCCTGGCAAAAGGGGTTTCCAGTGGTTCAATGGCCTTTTTGGAAGCCCAAATTGAGGAGCTGTGCGAGTCGATCGCGCGGCGGTCCTCAAGCAACCCGGATTGGATGGTTTACAATCCGGAGGTATTCCAACGGGTCCACGCAATTGCACGGCACTTCATGTGCATTGCAATTGCTCAGATTCCCGCAGAAAACTTGGATTTGGAGTTCGAACCGCCGCAAATTTAGACCCCCCCATTCACACAAAGGAGGATTTCAAGGAGAGGCTGCCGCAAATCCAAAAGGATAAACGGCGGCCTCACGACAC
>CAYJLM010000049.1:0-9977 GCA_964370875.1 uncultured Gammaproteobacteria bacterium
ATGTAAGGATTCCGATCATGCTCAGATTCATAAGCCATGCCAGGATATCAGGGGCGTTCTGGGCGATGATTGTCGTTTTGACGGTCGCATCTGCAAAAAATAACGGCAAATATCCGAGGATGAGAATAATGACCGGCGCGGTCGCCCACGTATACATCCCTTCTATCTGAAGCCACAATCGATGTACCTTCCTCCCGGTTGGTATTTTTTTATCTTTCAAAAAATACTCGAGAAGAAACGGAAAATGTTCGACCCCCCACGCCCAGCGACGCTGTTGTTTATACAAATTGATCATACTCTTGAACAGCGTTGGCGCAAGAACCGTGTCCATTGAAACGGGAATATACAACGGGACAACCGAATAGTTGCTGTCGTAATGCAGGTAGCACTGCAAAAAAATACGAGAATCCTCGTTGACCATATTTCTCTGCCAGAACCCAACATCGACAAGCGCGCGGAAGCTCATGCTGTGGGATGAAAATGTAAAGAGCCGTTCAGGCCGGGCCAATTCAGTAAGAAGCCAAAACGTCGTACTCAGCGCGGCCAGACGCATCGGCGCGGGAGAATCCCACATGTTATTGTTGTACAGCACTACGGGCTGGTAGCTTGATCGTGTCGGATCTTTTTGACTCAAATAGGTATGGGCCAGGCACGCAAAGTAGTCAGGATGCGCAATAGTGTCTACATCGAACGTTGAAACAATAACATTCTCGTAGGGTATTCCCTGCGAGTCAATATAGTTCTTTACCTGGGTGCCCGCGTAGCTCAGATTAGAACCCTTTGATATGATCTCTCCGGGAATATCTTTGGGGTGAATCGTGACGACAAGCTCGTGAAATTTCGATCGGTATTCCGAAACAATCTTCTCGGCAATTCCTTCAAAATGTTCTTTTGCACGCTCCTCGCCGGCCAGAACAATAATAAATTTGTCTTGCGGATAATGCGCATTGCACAACGCCTCAAATGTCCCCCGCACAATCGAAAGGGGTTCATCAACCATTGGAAGGAAAATAAGGTGGTATATTTTTTCCCAATCCTTTTTTTCGTTGGTAAGTTTTGGCAACCAGTCAATGGCGAGCGACCGTCGGTATTCATTCCAAGAAAAGACAACAAAAACAACAAAATAGACCACTCGAAAAAGCCAATAGAGGTCAAAAAGAATAACGGCATAAATCGCCCACAGCGGCTTTGCAAAGGATAGCGTAATGGCCCCAATAAAAGTTAACCAGACAAGAAAGCCTGGTATCATTTCAAAGAAGCGATTGTGACCCGCGTAGCTACTGCGCATACATCCGTTATTCTCGATGTTTTTTCTTCACGTCTGACATAACACGTATGATTCGTATCCCCCCGTTAGGAACGAAGACCCTGCACCCGTTTTTGTCGCGAATAATGGTCGACCGTAATGAAATATGCTCAACAATACCCTCGACCTCATCGAGTTGCACCAGTATCCCCGGGGCGTATTGATTCTCAAGTAAGATAAAGAGACCGGCAATGATATCGCGAACGAGCGTCTGAGCGCTAAAACTTGCAATAACCCCCAAGATACCCGCGCCGGTAAGAAGCGGTGCGATATCTATTTGGAGCGTTTTAAGAATCATCGACCCGCCAATGAAAAATAGAGCAATTGAGCCAATCGTGCGCACGAGGGTGGCGATGGTCGTTATGCGCCTGTCAGTATCGGCAAGCGTTGCAGTGCCCTGCATGAGTTGAGACAGCTTGCGCGAAAATCCGCCAAGCACCCAATACAACAAAGCGCCGACAAAAAAAATGGCAAGAATCGTAAGGAGTCGCTCAAAAAAAATCGAGGGGTCAAACATACGATCTAAACAAGAGAGAAGGTAAACGTACAGGAGACAGCCCCTGTTTTATCATCGCACTTCGCGTGCACCTCATCGAGTTTCGTTTTTGTGTTGATCGAATGGCGACGCTCGTCAATCGCCTCACCATACACCGCGCCCGTGAGAACCATGCTATGTGCCCCGACTTTCTGAACGGAAAAAACCTCAAAATCGGCGTACACCATACCCATATCACTTACGCGAGACATCAGCTCCTGTACCCAACCCCTAAAGAGACCTTCCATAGCATCGGCCTGCACGACAATCTCTTGGCGCACATCTCCACGAATCTTATTGTTATGGGCAATCACGTCAAAAAGTCCATGCCCCGCGTCGATAAAAGCATCATTTACGGAGTCTCCTTCGCACGTGATTATGGTCTTATCCTTCTCGTCTTTTCTGGCAAAAGGCATACCGCGCGGAGAATTAATTGGTTATTTTTTCTTCGCTTTACTTGACTCTTGAACAGGTTTTTGCTTCATCTCCTTTTTCATCTCATCCCATCCATTCTTCAAAATAGCGCTGACATCTGAAATAATTGTCGCGGCTTCCTGCTTCTTCTTGGCTGCCTGCGCCATCGTGCTCAGGAACACCTGTTCATATTCATCTTTCGTAAATGATTCCATTTTCTTCATTTTCTTCTTCATATCCTTCTTCGTCTGCTCAACAAGCTTTGAGAGCTGAGCCTGCGATTTTTTTCCCGACTGAGGGGCAAGGAGAAGCGCGGCAGCAGATGCGATGAGCGCGCCAACAGCTGCGCCTTTTAGTGTATTTTTCATACTGATATACCTAATGATTAAATATGTGTTTATTATAACACACCAATAGGAAGCCTGCCAGGAGCGGCGTACTAAACATATCCCCAATCGACTTTCTGTGTGCGTTTTCCCTGCTTTTTTGAGATGTAATGATAGGCGCTGATTGCGGCCTTTGCACCCTCCCCTGCCGAAATAACGATCTGCTGATAGGGCACGTCGGTACAATCCCCGGCAGCAAATATACCCTCGCAATTCGTGCGACACTGGTTGTCGACAATAATCCGCGTATCTTGAGTACACGCGACAAGACCCAAAACCCACTCGTTACGCGCCTCGAACCCTATCGCGACTATAACCGCATCGGCAGGAAGCACTCGTCGCTCATCTTCCCCGACAGAAACCTCTATACTCTCAAGATGATCAGACCCTTTCACGCCAACCACGCGGGATTGAAACTGAACATCAATTCCGGATAGCGCTTGCACGCGGTCGAGAAGTATTTTTTCACCAGAAAATGATTCACCGCGGTGAATCATCGTAATAAACGAAGTATGCTGAGCCACCCGCAAAGCCGCGCCCAGTGCCGAGTTTCCACCTCCGACAATCGCAACCCGCCTGTTCGCATAGTGGAGGGGGTCAAACACCCCGCCATAGACAATGCCATGCCCAAAAAAAGAATCTTCATTGTCCGCGCCGAGTCTTCGCGGTGATTTACCTGTCGCCAGGATCACCGCGCTCGCGGTGTACTGTTGCGTGGTGCCGCGTAGGAGATATGCATCATCGCGCTTTTCAATCTCCTCGATCCTGTCTGTCACAAAAATACACCCAAAACGAACCGCCTCGGAATAAAAGCGAGAGATAAGATCGGGCCCTTCGACAGAACCGCACCCGGGATAGTTTTCTATTTGAGCGGTTGATGTAGTCTGTCCCCCAAGATCAAGGCCAATGATTGCCGTTGTCAGCCCCCTGCGCGCGGCAAATATGCCGGCGCTAAGCCCCGCGGCACCTGCACCGACGATAATAAGATTGTAATCTGGTTGACGAAACGACCCCGATTCTTCTCGGGGTCGCTGGTATGCTGTTTTATGCATTATCCTCGTCGTCAAAAGAGTCGTACGCGTCGTCCTCTGTTTCCTCTTCTTGTTCCTCCTCGAGAGAAACTTCATCGAGCGTGTCCTCCTCGCCATCATCCGCAAGGGCATCATCGCCCAATGTATTCAAATCATCGTCCGCGCCATCCTCGTCTTGCATTGGTACGAGCGGAAGGCCGCAAATCTGACACGATCCAGGGGCGTCCGACTCTTCGCCACACTGAGTGCAAACAAATACCTGATCCATACAATAAAAATTACAATTTACTTACCTTGGACTACGAAACTCCTGTTTTGGTGTTTCTCCGCAGGGGCATACGGACTCCGACGGGAGGAGTTTAAGGAATTTTTCAGCAGAAAAATATCCGGCCGCGAGGAAGAAATACCAGAACAGGGTAAGTTTCGTAATTCAAAGTGCTTAATAAAATAAAATATAGAGGATTGATTATTTGTGTCAATATGTATTCGTCAAGGGTGGTGGCGTCATTTCTCGCTCCGGGCGATTTCGATAAGGAGTGCTGTGCCCGCGCCACGAGATCCGCCGCTTAAACACTGAGACGGGATCGTCGTCATGGTCGACGCAATATCAATATGTGCCCACGCGGGAAAGTCCTTTGCGAATGCGTGCAGGAAAAGCGCGCCGTTCGTCGCGCCCGCATCGCGCGATTTCTTTGCGTTACGAATATCGGCAATAGTTCCCTTGAGGTCTTCCTCGTACTCCTCCCACATCGGCAGGGGCCAAAGATAGTCGCCAGCTCGTTCACCACACTCCCGTAATTGCTCGACAAGGCGTTCATCACGGGAAAAGACCCCGGCCGCATGAGGTGCGATTGCCACCATGCACGCCCCTGTCAGCGTTGCAATATCCACAACAAGCGGCGAGTTATACTTCTTCGCGTATGTTAAGGCATCGGCAAGCACGACTCGTCCTTCCGCATCGGTATTTGTGATTTCAATTGTTTTGCCTGACATTGATCGCAGAATATCTCCCGGACGATAGCTTGATCCCGACGGCATGTTCTCAACAGCAGGAATAATGCCTACGACATTCGCCCGCACCCCAAGACGAGCGACAGCGACAAGCGCGGCGATAACCGCGGCGCCACCGCTCATATCCATATGCATTTCTTCAAGGCCACCGGTTGGTTTTAAATTAAGCCCGCCACTATCATAGGTTATCCCCTTGCCAACAAACACGATCGGCTTCTTCTTTGCCGATGAACCCATATACTCCATGACAATAAACTGCGCCTCCTCAACACTGCCGCGCGATACCCCCAAGATTGCGCCCATGCCAAGTTTTTTCATTTCCTTTTCGCCAAAAACCGTCACTTTCAATCCGTGCTTTTCCCCCTGCTCCCGCGCGTACCGCGCCACAATTTTTGGCGTCATATCGCCGCCGGGAGTATTTGCCAGCTCACGCGCGGCATTGATCTGTTCACCAATAATCGCGCCACGGTCTAGCGCTTTCTGCAGAGACGACCCGCCCGACACGCCACGAACATGATACCGTATTTCCTCAACATCGTTCCAGCCATCCTTTGGCTTTTGCACATACGCGCGATAGGTGTACTGCGCCAATTCAGCATTTTGCGAAAAAATCTCCGCGCACTCAGCAAGAGTACTGCCAGACAGAGCAAAATCACTGAGAGATACCGAGCAAACAGACTGCTTGTTTTGTTTCACGCACCCAATGACTTTCCGTGCCGCAAGTATCAAACGACGACGATTCCATGCATTTTTCTCACCCAAACCTAAGAGAAGCACGCGCGATGAAGGATGTGAAGGAAGTGATACTTTTTCACATTCGAGCCAACCCGCCTTAAAGCCTTTCAATACCTCCTGTAGATACTTTTTATCCTGCGCGCTCATCTGCGATATAAAAGGATGATCGACAGCGTGCTTTGAAAATACGGCAATGATCGGAAATGGATTACTCTGCTGAGATTGTACAAGTGTGTGTTTCATGGTGATAAGAATATTATTCCGCGGGCTGTAATGTTATTCTCGTTGATTTAAAAAAGAAATACCCAACAATAGCAAACGTGAGCACCGGCGATACCCATGGCTGGATGTGATATCCAAAACTTTCCAGCATCATAACACATCCCAAGACTAAAATCGAATACATCGCTCCGTTCTTCAGATACGCGTATTTTTTTATGCGATGAATGTTCCCGATAGTCAGCTGACGAACAACCACGGCGCCGATACCGTTTCCGATCAAAATCAACGGCACGGCGAGAGTGAATGCAAACGCACCCAAAACACCATCAAACGAAAACGTTGCGTCAATCACTTCGAGATACATAATTTTTGAAATATCAGACAAGTGCTGTTTCATGAGATTTTTCTCTGCCTGTTCGGCGTGTTCCTTGAACCCGTGAGTGATGAAAAAGGCCGTTGAACCAAGCACAGCCGCAAACGCCATAAGCGGCTCTATTTTCAAGGTAATCCACACCACTGTCGCAAGAAAAACCGAGGCGAATGCAAAAAACCACACACCGTTCTCATGAATAAATTTCTCACCCCAAATAGCGTAATTCTTTTTCTCCATGAACAGCCAATGGAAAAAAAGCAGAATAAGAAAGGTGCCGCCGCCAATGAGAAGAAATGGCGCGGATCGCTCAACGGACTCGATAACTGCCGGATCACTACTGAACGTCGCGGTCAATGATCCGATAAGCCCCAAGGCGGGGTTGGTTATCCAGACGATAAACCAAGGCAAAAACCCGCGGATGACAAACACGGCAAAAAAAATACCCCAGAAGAGAAACCACTTCCGTGCCTTCTTCCCCATGGTTGCAAGCACTTCGGCATTGATAATAGCATTATCAATACTGCTGATGACCTCAAAGAGGCACAGCCCGGCGATGATTAGAATAAATGATACGATGTCCATATTTGGCAGGACGTATTATTTCTTCTTATCATATTCCACTTAGTCCGGAATCGGGCGGCATATGAGAAGTTGCTTAGCGAGTACAAAATATAAATCCACATTTTTATAACACCAAGGTGGGGGGCATTTAACCACGTTTTTTTCGCGCTCCTGCCCGGATACTCAATCGCATAAGGGCCTGTTGAACTTCCTCGACATCTTCTCCCGTCTTCTCCGCAATCTGAGTCGCATCCAACCCCGCTTCACTCAGAGGTCTGCTTTTTCTTTCAATATTCCTTAATCGCTTACCCTCTTCTCTTCCTGGATAAAATTTTCTTATTTCACCATTTTTTTCTAACTGCTGGACCGCCCTGAGAACCTTCCACGGCTTTATGTGGTACAAGTCCGCTATTTCGTCATTTCCAAAACCAATCAATTTAAGCGCTCTGATTTTAGTGTTAAATAATCGTTCATGCGACTCCCTGTCATTCCTTGTTCTCTTAATGTCGCTGTGCATCGTTTTTTCAACCTCCGCCACTGTCAAATCGGCTGTCTGCCCCGCATCACCAACCAATTCATCAACGCTGATGTGATCCTTGTCTTCATCGGACTCCTTACTGCTCGCATCAAGCACATAATTCTTAATAGTATTTTCTTCTTCGTCGTGTTCAGCAGCCTGAGGTTGCTTTTCTTCTTGTGATGGTTTATTTATTTTTCTTCGCTGAGGAGAACCCCCCTTGGCTCGCCCCTTGCGTGCCAATATCTTTTCTTTCCACGTATCGGGATCCATTCTTTCCTGTTCATAAAGCCGCATCCTCGATGCTGTGATTTTACTCTCAGTCTCATCAAGCGCATCTACCATTTCTTTCGTTGTCAACCCCTGTTCCATGAAAACGAGGACTCGCTCATCACGTTCTTGGCTTGCTTCAACCTTACTCTTGAGCTCGCCATCCTCAATGAGACGCGTAACCGATTGCTCAACCATAGGAACACCAATGTCGAGCTTATCTGCAATTTCTTTTTCTTTTAGTTTCCTTAATTTCCAATATTTAACCCGGGCGTCGCGCGAACCTAAAACGGTGGCGTTTTCTAAAATATCTTCAACAAATGCCAAAATATGGCGGCGCTCTCCAGGAAAAGAAAATTGCTGAGCCATCTGTTCCAGAAGATTGCGTAACTGCGTCTTTGAGAGCTCATCTTGCGGAAAATAGGGTGCAAGAAATATTCCCGCATCAAGCAGGCTCTGAACGGATCCCGAGTAGGGATCATTGTCCTTAGTCTGACAACCTAGTGCCTCCAAATAGCCATCAAAAATAACTATCTGGTTCCCGGGCAAAATATCAACGATCACTGGTGTCATTAACACTCCGAGTACAGCATCACGCCTGTCTGTCTGGTCGCTCTCACCCTCCTGTGAAAGGGTTTCGATAATTTTTTTTAAAAAAACTTTCTGCGCTTCTGGCTGATTCACAATCGACCGTACAATAACACCAACACGCGCAGTTTGATCTTTTTCTTTCCCGCTAATCATTATATCCATCAGTGACGGATTAGTGATAATCTGTTCGAAAACTGAAATGCCAAGTTTCAATGCTTCCATCTCACCGGTCATAGAATCTCACTCATAACATTAATTCTGCACGGTACTCAGTACCCTCTCCAATCATTCAACCCATAATCCCTGCAACGCCTAATCTGCGTGTAATAATAGTTCGCTTTGTAGGTTTTCTCTTCAGGACGTGCGCTGTTTTGTTCTAATGAGTTTTGGCCCCACCCGCAGGAGAAGTGCCAGTATCACTATCGGGATCCGGTTGATTGAACGGTTCGAACTCTGCAGGTGTATTTTTCATTCTTATGGTAATATTTTTATGACGACCCTCTTTTACATTCCTACTTTTCTAAGCAGTCGTACCCTTTCATCGCCAAGCATCCTCTCATCTTGATGCTTTCCGAGAAAAACAGCAAGAGCAACCTCCAATCGCAAGGATTGTTGCTCGCCTCTCTGAATCGGTGAATAAAATATGTCGAAGAGTTCCCGCATGAGCGTTTCTACCTGGCTCCGATTCGTAGAATTTATGCGGATACGGATTTTATTATCAGTAAGTCCGATATCAGCTTGATACGCAAGAACGTCATATTCGGATTGTAGTAGATCCCTTGTGCGCCGTCCAACTGCACGCACGTCAACAAAAAAGCCTGCCGGAAAGGAAAAAACAAACTCGTCAATATACCGCTCTGGTCTCAATTTCTTTGCAACTCGCGGGGTCATCATTCCGCGGAAGGAATAAAAAGATAATTCTTCACCCAATAATCCTTCTTGCCGTTGCGCGTTTTCATATGCGCTGTTCTTTGCTTTTCCGTATCGTTCAAAATTTATCGTATCATATTCAAATTCCCTTTCATCGAGTTTACGCACGTGCACTCCGCTCGCAGAACCGCTCATACCGTAATTTACTGGGGGTGCGGGGGGCGTATAGTCCGCTCCAGATAGTACACGAATAAGAGGGCGCTCCCCGCGCTGACTATCAATCGCCATTTCGCTTTTAAATGTACCGCTCACGATATCATCAACAAGAGCGTCAAACGCTTCTATCCGCTGCACGGCGGAAACAACCACCTCATGCACCTCTTTTGCAAGATTGGGATTGCTAGAATCTATAAAAAGCACTCGAGGCTCATCCACCCCTATTTGCACGATATATCCCTGAACATGTTCAAGGGATTCTGGAATGTCGTACTCATGATCCTTCCATCGAAGTCGATCTTTTACGGAAAACGTGTGTATGTAAATCAAAGAAAACCAATCTTCATCAGCGCTAGTAGACGATAGGTCGATCGACGGCCGGGCAGAAATATGTGCATCAATATATTGGCCCGAACCATCCGTATTTTTAGATTCAGAATAAAAATCCTCTGAACTCACATCAACATATTCCATTACAATCCCGCGGGCATACTCTTGCATTTTTTGGACAAGAGTCCAATATCTTTTCAACTCTTCTTCCCCCGTGTTCTTTGAAATCTTAATATCCCCTCCCATCGGTTCCTGTTCAAACTGCTCGTCATCTCCTTTCTTCTCCGGTTCTTGTTTTTTTCTCGGCATATTCCTCCCTCATTTAGCCTGAACTTATACTACCGAATCTCGTACTTCAGTGTCACGTCGACGGTCACGTCTTGGGATCCGGGTTCTATGGTTGGTGCCGATTTTTGCTCGGCGCCAAAATACGCAGTAGGCGCAGCAAATGACGCGCGATCATAATAGGGTTCGGGAGAATACCCTTCATCAATTGATAACAATCGCCCCAGCGAAAACCCGCCGGCTTGCGCCATTTGCACCGCTTTTGCTTTTGCCTTTTCTATTGCCTGGGCTCGCGCTTGTCCTTGCACGGCAGTAGGGTCATCC
>CAYJLM010000050.1:0-9922 GCA_964370875.1 uncultured Gammaproteobacteria bacterium
GCGAGCCATGGTCGCGCAATATGGGGTGAGTGGATTGTTGGTCGTCGCAGTTGACGGTGCATTGCGGGGCGTTTTATCAAGTCGTGATTTTTTTGTTGCGCGGAACGGAGAAGATTTGGTGTCTGACGTTATGACTCCACGCGGGAAGCTTATTGTCGGGACACCCCAGACAACATTTGAAAACGCGCGCGCTATTTTTTTGAAAGAGAAGATTGAAAAACTCCCCCTCGTTGATGAGGGTAATCATGTCGTTGGTCTGATTACCAGTACTGACATCGAGAATGTAGTGCGGTATCCCCTTGCGAATACCGATTCAAACGGACGTTTGGTTGTAGGCGGATCTGTCGGCGTTCATGGTGACTATCGCGAGCGCGCGCAGGAGTTGGTGAAGGCCGGCGCGGATGTGTTGGTTATTGATATTGCGCACGGACATTCCGACCTCATGTTCCAGGCAATAAAAAATGTTCGCGATGCATGCGGATCGGTGCAGCTCGTCGCGGGAAATATTGCTACGGCCGATGCCGCTCGAGAATTGTGCGAAGCAGGTGTTGATGCGTTGAAGGTGGGTATCGGTCCGGGCGCAACGTGCATTACGCGCGAAGTTACGGGCTGTGGCGTTCCCCAGCTCACTGCCATTTTAGAGGTAGCCGCGATTGCAAAAAAATATGGTATTCCAATTATTGCCGATGGCGGCATTCAAAAGTCAGGCGATATTGTCAAAGCAGTCGGTGCCGGCGCTGATTCGGTCATGATTGGAAGCTTGTTTGCCGGCACCCATGAAAGCCCGGGGGTTATTATGAAGCGGGATGGAAAGAAATATAAAATATATCGCGGTAGTGCGAGTTTGGGAGTTGCACAGAAGAGAAAAAGCATTGACCAAGAAAAGAAGGATTTGGAAAATGTTGTTCCCGAAGGCATTGAGGCAATCGTGCCGTACAAGGGGCCGATTGAGGACATGCTTCGGGAGCTCGTCGGCGGTTTGCGATCCGGCATGAGCTACACCAATTCACGAACAATTGAGGAACTACAAAACAACGCTGAGTTTATGCAAATAACCTCTGCCGGCAAACGTGAAAGCGGTCCGCACGATGTCGGAGACATGAAGTGATTACTTCATGAGGAGTAATCCAATAACCGCGATGATACTGCCGACAATTTTTCGCGGCATATCTTCTCGTTCACGCAAGAAGATCGCCGCTGCAATAAAAACAACGACCACTTGAAATGTCGTAACGGCAGAAACTACACTGAGGTTTCCGACAACAAAGAGCAAGATAATCCATGACAGCGACTGAAGGAAGCGGAGCGTTCCTGTGACAATAATATCTTTTCGTGAATAGGTCTGTTTACTCTTTGAAATAAAGGCGGCGACACCCATTGCCGCGCATTGTGACCACCAGCTTAGCATCGTGCCGGCGGTAAAGCCCGTTGTTTTGATCAGTGCTCGTTCCGCGGTGAGGACAAATCCAAGCATAACGCCGCCGAGTACCAAAAGCAAGAAATATTTATCAAAGCGAAAGCGTCCGATCCTGTGCTTTTTTGAGACCACCACCATTGCCGCCAGCAAGAGAACGGTTCCTGCGATTTGGAGAGGAGTCAGTCCTTCGTTGAGCAGGACAGAAGCAAGGACAATTGTTATCGGGGTATAGATGTTTCTGACAAGCGAGCTCACTCCCGCCTCAACGTGTTTTTGCGCAATGTAGGACGTTATAAGAAAGGCGGCTCCACATACCCCGCATACAAGCGCGAGGAAGAAAAGATAATACGGATTGCCGGTAATTTTGAAAGGACTAAACAGTGGCATGAATAAGCTCAGTCCAACCGTGACGAGAGCAACTTTGAACGCAAAATCAATTTCACTCCTACTTTTGGCATCTTTTGTTTTTGCCAACCATCGCCGCTGAAGAGGAGACACGCTCGCGGCGATAAAGTAAAATATGTAGCTGAGAATGATTATCATAGTACGCACATTCTAGCACAGAAAAACAAAAACACCTCCACGAGGGAGATGCTTTTATGGGGTGGCTAGAGAGAATCGAACTCTCGATATTGGTACCACAAACCAAAGTTTTGCCACTAAACTATAGCCACCATATACTATTATTTTGCCGCGGCAAGAAAGAGCCCGACAATGAGAAGGAGTATACCAAGAAGATTGATGAAGGTCAATGATTCCTTCAGGAAGACGAACGATAAAACGAGCAGTGTAACAAATGCGAGGTTCTGAACAAGGGGAAATCCATAGCTTAACGGAAGACGTTGGAGGACCATGGCGTACACGGGAAAGCTGCCGGCAAGAAAGAGGATGCCAAGCAAGAGCGTAGGATTAGTCGCCATCTTTCCGAAGGTCTCAAATGAGAGTGTTTGCGGTACGCTTTTTGCCGAAAGTTTGATAAGTAGGTTTCCAATAGCGCCGCTGGCGATAGCAATGATGACGAGGATATCTGTTTGCATAGCATTAAGAAGAATGAATAGTTTGCAGGGTGTTCGACAGACATGAAAAAAGATCACGTTCTACCTGTTCAAGCGGGAGGGTGCTATCGAGGATTACGTTGGCATGACGAGAATATTCTTGGGTATACTCATCGAGTGTCGGGAAGACAAGATCTGTCAAATATCGCATGCCCGTTGAGTAATCTTTCACGCGGCTCGCATAGCGGTCCAAGATTGTGTCGGCGGTTGTGCGGATAAAGATTTTCAGCGAACAGAGATCGCGAATTTCAGGAGAGGAATAAATAAGCGTTCCTTCAACAAGAATGACGGGCGATGGATGAATGGTCTGTGTCCCAATGCGCGCGCTCAAGGGCTTTGAATACAGCGGGATCTCTACGGGATTATTATTGCGAAGCTCGACAAGCGCGGAAATAAGCTGGTCGAGGTGCACTGATTCGGGAATATTCCAGTGGCGGATATCTCCGTACAGCGGCGCGTCCTTTTCATCTTTAAAAAAATCGTCCATTGGAACGTGCGTCACTTCTTCAAACGAAGACGCCGCTTTCCGTGCAAGTGATGTTTTGCCGGTGCTTGTCGGTCCGCAGATGCCGATGATCGTTGGTGTCATACGATTTGGAGATGCCTCTATGGTGCCCCCGCGAGGAATCGGACCTCGATCACAAGCTTAGAAGGCTCGCGTTTTATCCATTAAACTACAGGGGCGTAAGTTCTCATTATTCTATTGGACAATCCCCGAAAGGTCAACGGACACGACGTTATTATTTTCTCTTCTTTCCATGAAGCGCCCTGTGGACTTTGCGGAGTTGCTGATTGGTGACGTGAGTGTATATCTGGGTAGTGGTGATGCTCGCATGGCCAAGAAGGGACTGAACCGAGCGAATGTCAGCCCCGCTCATGAGAAGGTCTTTTGCGTATGAATGGCGCAAGGTGTGAGGACTGATTGCTTTTGTGATGCCGGCACTTTTCGAATATCGCTGGACAAGTCGCTGGATGCTTCGCGGGGTTAGAAAAAGATCATCACCGGTTGGATTTTTCTTAGGATTGAACGCACGATCATGACGGATAAAAAGCGGCACATAACCATCGCCGCGCATGTCCAGGTACGTTTTAACAGCATCACGCGCGCGCGGAGAAAGAAAGACAACTCGATACTTATCACCCTTGCCCCGAATAGCAAACTCGCCTTTTTTTGGGTTGATGCTGTTGCGTTTAAGCGAGGCGAGTTCTGATACGCGCAAGCCCGTTGAAAATAAAAGTTCCAAAATTGCAGAATCTCGTCTTTTGATAGTGTCCGATTCGCGTGACTGGAGGGGCGCGGATAAAAAGCGTTCGAGCTCCTCATGTTCCAAAAAATTTATATCCCGCGCTGGTATCTTTTTAAGTTCTACTTTTTCAGACGCGAGTGTTTTTATACCTTGTCTTGCCGCATACTTTAGAAATGCGCGAAGTGCGATAAGATGGTAGTTCTGGGTATTTTTTTGGAGTGGCGCATCACCACCGAGGCGACTCAACCAGAGGCGGTAGCGCCGAACGATCTCCGCGCTTATCTGCTCGGTGCTGTTGACCTTCTTCTCTTTCGCCCACTTCGCAAATCGAGAGAGATAGAAATGATAATTTTCGATCGTTTTTCGCGATCGATTCTTTTCAATCTCTATGTGTTCAAGAAATTGTGTGATGAGCGGTTTTATTGGTGACATAATGAATAAAGTATACCATAGTTTTGCGACGCATGCCTGTGAGTTGACAATAGAGTACAATTTTTTCATACTGAAAGAATATGAATTACATCCAAACAGCAATTCCAGGAGTTCTTATTATTGAGCCGCGCGTGTTTGCAGACGAGCGAGGATATTTTTTTGAAAGCTACCGCGAAGATGAAATGACAGAGAAAACAGGGGCTCATTTTGTTCAGGATAATGAGTCATTTTCACAGTACGGCGTATTGCGCGGACTCCATTTCCAGCGCGAGCCCCACGCGCAGGCAAAGCTGGTGCGTGTTACAAGAGGTGCGGTACTCGATGTCGCGCTTGATATCAGAAAGGGGTCGCCGACATTTGGTGAGCATGTTGCGGTGGAGCTTTCGGATGAGAATAAGCGCCAGTTTTTTGTTCCCGCAGGGTGCGCGCATGGATTTATCGTTTTAAGCAAAGAGGGCGCAGTGTTTTCCTATAAGTGCAGTACCTACTACAATAAGGAAAGTGAAGGAGGCGTGCGGTTTGATGACCCCGCGCTTGGCATTGACTGGAGGGTGCCAAAAGAAGAAATCATCGTCGCGCAAAGAGATTTCGCTTGGAAATTATTAAAGGAAATTGTATGAAGCTTTTAGTCACTGGAGCAAATGGTCAGCTTGGCAGTGAATTGCGAGAGCTATTGCGCGACCGCACAGATATAGAGTCGCTCAGTGTTGATCGTGACGGACTTGATATTACCGACGAGAAGGCGGTTGATGAATTTTTTTCTCATCATGCACCGGTATATTGTATCAATGCTGCCGTCTATTCGAATGTTGAGGGTGCCGAAACAGATGAGGACGTAGCGCGAGCGGTCAATGCGCGGGGCCCGGAATATATTGCCAGAGCATGTGCGCGAACAGGGACGCTGCTTTTTCATATTTCCACAGACTTTATTTTTGATGCGAAAAAAACCGTGCCCTACACCGAAGAAGATGAGCCGCACCCGTTGAGCGTCTACGGCCAAACAAAATATGAAGGCGAGCTGGCAGTGCAGAAGCAGTGCCCGAAGAGTTTTATTATCCGCACTTCGTGGCTCTACTCGTATTTTGGAAAGAATTTTGTAAAAACAATACTTCGGCTTTGCAATGAGCGAGAGTCGTTACCAGTGGTTGCGGATCAGTACGGAAGTCCAACCTACGCGCGTGATCTGGCGGAGGCACTCCTTCACATCATTGACATGCTTGAGAATAAGAAGCTTGCCGACATTCCGTACGGTATCTATCACTACGCAAACGATGGAGAGGTGACATGGTTTGAATTTGCTCAGAAAGTTGTTGAACTCTCCGGACTCTCCTGCGCGCTTCAGCCAATCCCATCGTCAGATTTTCCCTCAAAAGTTACCCGGCCGGCGTACAGTGTATTGTCTTTGAAGAAAATTCAACATATATTTGGAATTCCAATTCATGAGTGGGACGAACGAGTTGAATTATGCATGTCGTTACTTCTTAAGGATACCGCGCTATGAGCATAGAAGAACCAATGAGTGAGATTGTCAATTCATCTGTCGAACATGAACAAAATCGGCACCCGATCATCTCATTTCACAAGTCAAAAGATGATATTCTGCTTTATCTTGATGGGCTACCCCTCATTGACAGCGCTCATAAAAATATGGTTGTGGGGATCCAAACTAATGAACGCGGAGATGCTGTTTCTTTGTTCGTAAAAAAACTTCACGATCCAACACCCTCGCCTCTCGTATCGTTTGATACTTCGCCGCTTGTTGGGCTTGATATTCCTCAAGACAAGGATGACGTTGCGCTGGTGTACGGATTTATTCCTTTTAGAGATATTTTTATTACGCTTCGCGGAAGTATCCAAAATCTTAGGCCAGAAGTTCTGTATGGCCGTAAAGAAGATGTTGTTGAATATATAACCGAAACGCTTCGGAAAATATCAATTCTTTGCAACGTGCTTGGTATTTCCCTTGAGCGCAATATTGAACTTGCACAATGGACACAGGAGCTCCTTTGCGAAAAAGATGTCTATACTCCCGAAGAGTACATCACTCATATACTCCATCATATTGATACCATCCTTGCCGGCAGAAGGAAAGAGTTATTGCCGAAAGCTCTTCAGACTACACCCTTTTCCAAAATTTTTTTGGAGGCAGATTTTTTTGATTATCGGAATCAGGTACTTGAATTTGGTGCACCAAGAAATGATCGAGAAAGTTCGAGGAAACACGCCAAAAAGAAAGCACTGGTTTCATTCTTTCTCACATATTGTTCTCTGCAAGATAGGGATATGAAAAACCCTCAGGCGCTTCAAGGCGCGCTTATGGATTTTCCGTATGGCTATAAGATCTTAGAAATTTATCAAACGCAATATTACGCGGATACGAAACTCAATGCGCTTGACTCCGTGCTTTTTGAAGCATGCAGGACGGCGCCCGTGTTTGATGATTATAATTTTACACCCGAAGAATGGGTTAAAAAATTTAAGAAATAAGCAAAAAATAAGACGGGGTATTGATTTTTTACCCGCTTTTTGCTATACTTGCTTTATAATATATGAATAACGCATGGCTTGGTATGCCCTTGCAAGACATACTCGGCATGGCGTTTTAGGAAAGGAAGCATCTATGTTGGATGTGAAAGCAAAGCAGAAGGTGATTGCGAAGTTTCGCACTCACAAGGACGATACGGGTTCGACACAAGTGCAGGCCGCGATTCTCACCGAAGAGATCAATCGCCTGGCAGAGCACTTGAAGCTCCACAAGAAGGACAATTCATCCCGTCGCGGCCTCTTAAAGAAGGTTGGCGAGCGTCGACGTTTGTTGCGCTATTTGGCCTCAGAAAGTGCCGAAGAATACGAAAAGCTTGTGAAGTCGCTGAAAATAAAAAAGAGAGATTTTGCCGAGAAGAAGCTCGATGACGCTGATGATCTTCTCATACCGCCCGCGCTTCTTGATGAGGAAAAGGCGGCGGAGTAACAATAGAGTATGATAAAACACAAGGAACAACGCGTTGGAGTGTTCGTTGACGTGGGCAATATGTACCACTCGGCGAAGAATCTGTATCAGGCGCGCGTGAATTTTCAGGAGATACTGAAAACAGCAGTGGCGGGGCGTAAGCTTATTCGCGCCCTTGCCTACGTTGTCGTGTCAAAAAGCGCTGAAGAACTTAATTTTTTTGAAGCGCTTTCAAAACAAGGATTTGAGATGAAAATGAAAGATCTTCAGATTTTCGTCGATGGGTCGAAAAAGGGCGATTGGGATGTCGGATTGGCGGTTGACGCGATAAAATCCGCCGATAAGCTCGATGTCGTGGTGCTTGTTACCGGCGACGGCGACTTTATTCCTCTTGTTACCTATCTCAAGGAAAACAGGGGTTGTATCGTCGAGGTGTTGGCGTTTGGTGATACAGCGTCCAGCAAGCTTGTCGAACAGGTGGATGATTTTATCGATATTGGGAAGGACGTTCACCGCTATCTTTTTTCGATGCGGCCGACAACGAGACCCAGGCGCCCACAACAACAAATAAAAAAATAATTTGTAAGGATGTTGGTCTCAAGATAGACAGATCTTTAGAGAGATCTGAAACCTTGAGAGCAACCTCCACGCGAAAGGACCAACTATGGTTACACGATATGAGTCGGAGATTGCCGGCAAAAAGTTAGTTATTGAAACAGGAAAACTTGCCCAGCAAGCAACAGCGGCTGTGACCTGTCAGTACGGGGAAACCGTCGTACTTGCGACAGTCGTCATGAGCGACCCGCGAGAAGGCGTTGATTTTTTTCCGCTTACCGTTGATTACGAAGAGCGGTTATACGCGGCAGGAAAAATAAAAAGCTCTCGTTTTATTAAACGTGAAGGACGCGCGACAGATGAAGCGATTCTGACAGGTCGCCTTATTGATCGTTCCATTCGTCCGCTTTTCCCCGAGGGAGTGCGCAATGAAATTCAGGTAATCATTACCGTGCTTGCGGTTGATCAGGAGAACGATCCGGATATCCCGGCGATGATTGGCGCGTCAGCCGCGCTTATGATCTCAAATATTCCGTGGGATGGTCCTCTCTCAGGGATCCGTGTCGGGCGTATCGATAACGCATGGGTGCTCAATCCAAGCTATGAAGATCGAGGGAAAAGCGACTTGGATCTTTTTGTCGCCGGGACAGGCGAGAAGGTACTTATGATCGAGGCGGGCGCGAGTCAGGTACCGGAAGACGTTATGTTCGATGCGATTCGTTTCAGTGCACAGCACAATGCGGCCGTATGTGCGTTTTTGGATGGAATTCAGAAAGAGATTGGCGCACAGAAGAAAACAGTCGCAGAGCTGATAAAAAAAGTAAGCAATGATGATGAAGAGGCGGATGAAGAGATTTCACAAAGCACGTGGGACAAAGCAACGAAATGGCTCGATGAAAAGGTACCGCAGTATTTGACAGCCGATCAGAAAACAACGAAAGCAAGCCGCAAAGCGGCGGTGGCACTGCTGAAAAAAGACCTCGATGCTTATCTGAAGGCAGAACAGGTGGGAAAAGACAAGCGGAAAAAAATCGTCGAGATTGTTAATGGGGTTTCTGAGAAAGAAATTACTCGAGCCATTCTTGAAGAAGGCAAACGCGTGGATCTTCGTGCGCTTGATCAGATTCGTCCTCTTTCATCGGAGGTAGGTATGTTGGCACGCACGCATGGATCGGGTCTCTTCATGCGCGGTGAAACACAAGTACTTACCATCGCAACGCTTGGATCTCCCGGTGACGAACAAACATTGGACGGCATGGAAGAGGTGGGGAAAAAGCGATATATGCATCATTATAATTTTCCTCCATATTCTGTCGGTGAGGCAAAACCGATGCGTGGTCCGGGTAGGCGCGAGGTTGGACACGGAGCATTGGCTGAGAAGGCGCTCATGCCGGTCATGCCGACAAAAGAGGAATTTCCCTATACTATTCGCGTTGTATCAGAGGTGCTTGGGTCAAACGGCTCAAGTTCAATGGGTGCAACCTGCGGATCGACATTGGCTCTCATGGATGCCGGTGTGCCGATTAAAGCACCGATTGCCGGTATCGCGATGGGGCTGGCGTCCAATGAAAAGGGTGAGTATAAAGTGTTAACGGATTTACAGGATTTAGAGGATGGGAATGGAGGCATGGACTTTAAGGTCGCCGGGTCGAGAGCGGGTATCACCGCTATTCAGCTCGACACAAAGACAAAAGGACTTTCCTTACAGATTGTTGAGGAAACCCTCGCGAAAGCAAAGACAGCCCGTATGCAAATTTTGGATGTTATGGAGACTGCCATCACTGCGCCCCGGGCGGATTTGTCAAAGTACGCCCCTCGTATCATTTCATTACAAATCAATCCCGATAAAATCCGGGATGTTATTGGACCGGGCGGAAAAATCATCAATGAAATCATCGACGCGACCGGCGTGCAGATTGATATTGAGCAGACTGGCCTTGTGATGATTACTTCAACAAATGAAGAGGGCTCTGCCCGCGCGGTGGAATGGGTGAAGCGGCTGACTCGCGAAGTGAAAGCAGGTGAGATTTTCGATGGCAAAGTAACGCGCATTATGGATTTTGGCGCCTTTGTTGAGATCTTGCCGCGCACAGAAGGGCTCGTCCATATTTCGGAGCTTGCCCCTCGCCGCGTTGAGAAGGTGACTGATGTAGTGAAAGTGGGTCAGGCGGTAACCGTGAAGGTCGTCGCGATTGATGAACAAAAAAGAATAAATCTTTCTATCAAGCGCGTGAATGAATAGAAACGAGATTGTCCTATGCCCGAA
>CAYJLM010000051.1:0-9799 GCA_964370875.1 uncultured Gammaproteobacteria bacterium
ATATTGGAGTTTGAAAGAATACCTCAAAACCCTTAACGGGAGTGCCGAGACAGAAGGTGAATGATTATTTTACGCCGGAGCAAATTAAAAAAATATGAAAACTGTAATTAACGCCAAGATAATATTTGAAACGGATCATTACCAAGATCTATATTTTACCGGGGATATTGGCCATGAGATTTTAACTATCAGAAAAATGGCCGAAGCTCTTAAATACGGGCATTATCAACTAACCGAAGTATTGACCAATGAATTAATGAGAGATGCCGAAATCACGTTAGTAGTTAAGCACGTACTGCCACCGATGCCGCCTGTTGATACTAGCTGTACCAGTGCAGTTCCGCCTTTTCGTATTCTTCTGTTGCCGTAGAGGACGAAGAAGAAATCAAAACCTACCTCGCTGAAAGGGAGAAAAGATGTTAACTGAAGGACAAATAAAGTATAGAAAATATAAGGCTTCCTATCTAAAGTATAGGGCTGCGCATAAAGAGGAAATGAGTCTATACAAGTTAGTTCCAAAAAATTATGTTGCAAACATGTACGACAGAATAGTCGGCAGGGTTCATAAAAATATAAAGTATAGGGGTAGACATGTCTATTTCACTAAAAAGCAATTTCTTGAGTTTATAGAGGGTACAAATTTTAATAGTTTGTTTGATAATTATATTCGCTCGGGCAAAGATATAAGACTAGCCCCGTCTGTTGATAGAATAGATAATAATAAGGACTACAGTTTTGACAACATACAACTTATGACCCACTCTGAGAATTCAAGTAAAGGTGCTAAATATGAGCAACACAAACACGGGCGTCAAGCAACCAAACCCACTAAGGAGAAGACTAAATGAAGAGAGAAGAACGAGAAATTAAATCGGAAATAGCAAAAATACTTACATTTATGGAATATCCTGTGGACGGTATTGCCGTCATAGAAAAGTTATACGCACTTAACAAACAAGAAAAAAAAGAAGCTGTTAAAGGATTTATTGAATATATTTTTAGTTATGGGGATATTCTTTGGGAAGGTACTAGAAAAGAATTATTTAATGAATATGAGCAGTATTTCAAGGAGAAGAAATGACTGACGTAAATCTCGTATTGAGGAGTAAATGTTGTAGGTACGGAACAAACAATCCCGCTAAGGAGAAGAAATGACCCTATTCATACTTATAAGACTTTTAGACCTGCACTCAACTTACTTAAACATAACGAAGTGGGGTACGTCCGTCGAGGGGATCAAGATATCCCGGGAGCTTATGGAAACGCTAGGATACGGGTGGTTTGCCGTAATTAATCTAACCCTTTCCCTTGCAGCCTTCGTTCTAATATCAAAAGTAAAGATGGGAAAACCGGCACTAAAAATATTCACCCTTCTTAATAGCCTAGTAGTAGTATCTAATTACGTCCTATTTTTAGTAGTATAATATACACATGAAGTCGAACCTTCCCACGATAAACGAACTAGAAGGATTGTTAGGATCAAAGGAACGCGTCCTTTTTTTTATAACGTGGCTAGAACACGATAGAAACGCCACAAAAGCATACCTAGAACTACACCCCGAAGTGACCGAACGAAGCGCATCTACCCTGGGGGCAAAGATGTTGGGAAATATTGACATGAAGGTAGTCGCCCTAGCTTACGGATTAGACACACAAAAGTATTTTGAAGTCCTTAAAGGAGCAATAGACGCCGAGAAGTGGAACGACTTTACCGGGGAACGGGAAAAGGATTATAAAACTATCAAACCATACCACGACAAACTAGGGAAGTTACTAGGAATAGAAACGGACCAACCCCAAACACAAGTTAACATAGCGAATATTATCCAAAAGCAAAAAGATGACTATGATATTTGAGAAATACCAAAGGTTTATAGAGGAGCAGTTAAAGATCGTAGACAAGCAGGGAGAGGTTGTGCCGTTTGTTTTAAATGACCCCCAAAAGGCGTTTGTAAAAACGGCAATGGGAAAAGATATTATTCTTAAAGCTCGTCAGGAGGGGTTTAGTTCAGTGGTTGGCGGGATATTTACGGCCGATTTCATACTCGACCCAAACTCATACTCGGTGGTTCTTGCGGACATATCAGATAACGCCGAGGGGTTATTGGAACGTGTTAAATTCTCACTCAGAAGCTACGAAGAAAGAAACGGTTTCAAAATCCCGCTAAAATATAACTCAAAGTACGAGCTGGTAAATGAGGCAATAAACTCGAAGTATCAGATAGGAACAGCAGAGAACGTTGATTTTGGACGTTCTAAGACCATAAAGAACCTACATATGAGTGAGGCCGCCTTTTTTAAGCATTTTAGGAAACTACTAGCCTCCGCACTTCAAGCAGTACGTCCCGATGGTAGGGCTATTATCGAAACGACCGCGAACGGGTACAGTGAGTTTAAGGAGTTCTGGGACGAATCTGTACGCGGTGAGACGGGGTTTAACCCGTTGTTTTTTAGTGCTGAGGGTTTCTACTCGCCGGAATTTCTGGAGCAAAAGAAGAAAGAGCTCGGAAGATTGTATATACAGGAGTACCCCGCTACGGCGGAACAGGCATTTTTAACTAGTGGACAATGTTTCTTTGACACAAATTCTCTGAGTGTATTTTTGGGTAAGACCCGGGAACCCATAAAGGAGGGGGTTGTATATCTTTAAACAATACAGGCCGTTAAAAGAGGGCGAGTTTATAATTGTAGGCGGAGATTGCTCACAAGGTGGGGCGGACTATAATGCGTGTGCTTTTATGTCCAAAAGCGGCTTGGATTTCCCCATAATATATCACTCTCGCGGTGTGGCCGCACAAATGACCCCGGAAATATTTTCGGTTCTTGAAAAAATATTCGACGCCACCGGAGTACCTCCTATAGTAGCGTTTGAATCAAACAACGGCGGGGCCAGTGAGATGGAACGGCTATCCGTTTTGAACAGACTTAATAAGTATCGTTTGTATGTTATGAAGTCTGTCGGAAGGGTAGAATCCGAACCTACGGGAAAATATGGTTACAACACAAATACGGCAACAAGGCCCATTCTTCTAGGAGATTGGAAACAGGCCGTAGACAACAAGCTGGTTGGTTTGTACGACAAGGAAACTATAAAAGAGCATTTAAGTTTTATTATTTCCCCAAGCGGTAAGCCCGAGGCTGAAAGTAACGCGCACGATGATTTGATTTTTGCGCATGCAATTGCATGGCAACTGTTTCAGACGGAGAGTCCTGATGTTTCCTATGGGTGGGATGTACCACCTGACGATACAGTAATGTTTTCCAAGGAGGGTTTGTACTAGTGAAAGACCTTGTTATGCGTGAGCACAATATACAGGCTCATGCGGACATTGAGGCAGCCATTCAAAGCAAAGGCGCGGGACAGATGACGTTTACCCTGAGAATAAATGGCGGAAATATAGTAGATTTTAGTTTAGTTGAGTACGTGGATGTAAGGAAAAAATATGCCCCAGATAAATATAGTGCCGCTGGCACAACTACTGGCGAAAAATCTAGTGTTTCACGTGATTGTTGAGAGGGAGGTCGAGTCCACCCCCTTCGGTCAAATAACCTTTAATTTTGAAATCAAGGACGGTGTTGTATCTAACGGTTCTTTAAACATCGTCAAAAACGTCAGACGCAGATATACAGGAAATCGCGTTGACACGGATTAGCACTAAGAGTATAATACTGATAAGTCGAAAACGCGAAATGCGTAGTAAGGCGGTCTATGTATAGGGCCGTCTTTTTTTGTTTATATGAGTTCTATTACAAACGAAATTCAAACAAGAAAACAGGCATCTTTTGATGCCTTAAAAGATAAACGTCTGGTGTGGGATAGCGTCGAGCAGCTGTTTCACGGGCAACTTTCCGACCAAATAACCTCCAAAACCAAATCTCAAGTATTTGACCACCGGCTTTCAACACTGGTGATCGAGAGGGCCTACAGGGTCATGGCACAATTACCAGTAGGAAAGATTGTGGGTATATCCAAGAATGATTTAGGAGACGCTAAACTGAAAAGTCTGATTCTGGACAAATACATCGTACCCAATGCCAACGCTCAGTTTGATTTTTTGACAAAACTTAGAATGGTAGATATGTACTCTAATATCTACGGTTCTTTCTACACACTGGTAGATTGGGATGTTAAAAGAAACGGATACGTAGGCCCCGATATTTGGCTATTAAACATCAGAGATGTCTTCCCGCAGGTGGGGGCGGTATCTATTGACGACAGTGATTACGTGATAGTTAGAACATGGCAGCCACTATCCTACTTTGAGGGCTTGAAAAAGAAAGATGGGTTCAAAAATGTCCCACAAATTATCGAAAAGTTAAAAAAGAGGTCGGGTTCCAAACAAGGACGAGACTCGGAAAATCAATCTAAACGCGGGGAAGACCAGTACCCTGACACCCCAGAGGTTCCCGGGAAGGGTTTTTACGAGGTTTTGACTCAATTCGAACGCGATAGATGGGTAGACTATTGCCCTGCAGCTGATCTGGAGTTTAGAGACACCAAAAATCCCCACGACAACGGAGAGTTGCCGATAGCATGTAAATACTCCATGCCTTTATTGGATGATGTTATGGGTATGGGGGATATGGAGCGGGGCGGACCGATGCAGAAGGTAATAAATGCCGTATGGAATCTGTATCTGGACGGAGTTAAGATGTCGATTTTTCCACCGGCACTGCTAAACAAGGATAATATCGCGTCTATGAGTTCTATCAAGTGGGGTGCTGCTGAGAAGTGGCTTGTTAGGGGGCAAATAGATAACGCGGTAAAGACTATTCAGCTTTCTCCGCAGGGTATTCAGACCTTCAACAACACACAACAGGTGGCAAACGCATCGCTGCTTAACTTATTCGGTACGTCCGATACTACCGTGACTCAAAATACCGACGTGGGGTATGGAAAAACTCCGCAGGCATTGCAAATGCAACAGGCTAGAGAAAATACGAGAGATTTAGCGGATAGGTTTTATATGGAACGTTATTTGACTTCGGTTATGAAAAAGATGGTAAATCTCATTTCAAAGAAACAATCCTCCTCCGTAACAATAAGGATGTTTAAAGAGGAGATTGACGAGTTGGCTAAAAGCTACCCCGAAGTAGCCGAAATGTACGATGAGAAAAAGGGTAAATTAATGGTTACCAAAAATAGTTCCGGTTCTAACCTGTACGATTATGAGATTGTGTCGGGTTCGACCGCCGCCTCCGATCAAAAATCACAGCAAGAAAATCTAACGTCTCTTATAACACTGTATATGAAGTCTCAGACGCCAAACGGAAACACACTTGTTGCCGATTTAGATAAAGAGGGCTACACACTAAAGTTTGGGGAATTGTTCAAAAAGGTGATTGCAAACTCAGGCATTCAAGACTGGGATAAGATACTTGTCGAAAAGACCGAAGAAGAAAAGGCCGAGTCGGTATTAAGTAACGACGCCCAGATATTTCAAAATGTTTTAACACAGATGCAACAGGGGCAAAACATGAATGCAACTCCCCCGCAACCTGACCAGATGGGTGGACAAATACCCCCTCAAATGGAGCAGATAGGAGGTATGCAGCAATGAAGGCCGCAATAAGACCGAGCTTTTTTGTAAACGTGCCTTCTCTGGAAAGTACCGACCGCGGCGAAGGTCCGACAGACGAGGAGTTAGCACTACACGCAATGTCTCAAACTGCAGGGTGGGGGGTCTTCAAGGATATAGCGTCACACGTAACAGCTGAACTTAACAACATAAATAAAGTGGCCATCTCACAGGGGTTGCCCCTAGACGAGATAGGTCGAAATGCAATTGTTGTTAATTTAGCTCAAGAGGTTGTCGAAAGACTTATAAATAAAGTATTGGACGCCTCAGAATCTTGTGAAAAGCATGCGTGAGGACACAAACACTGCCCCAGAAACTGAATCGCTCGACTTTAACAAACCGACGTTTGAGTTTAAGCCCAACGAACAGCATGATTGGAGGCAACAGGGTCCCTACATTGTGTGTAAATCGTGCGAATTACAGCACGCTGTATACATAGGGGTCGGTAGGTTGCTTGTCGGTATTGACGACAAAGGCCGTCCAATGTTCAAGCCAAGATAGTGTTTTTGTATCTGATAAATCAGGAACAAGCACATTATTGCTTGCGTATTCTCGCATCACGTTACGGGTGTGTAGGAAAGAAGGTGAATTGAATTGCAAGAAGAAAACATGGCGTTAAACGATGGTGTCGAGACAGAAAACGACACCGCTACTACGCCGGTAGCAGAAGAAAAAACAACGGAGGACGTTTTATATACCGAACCGGCAGGGGATGGTGTAGAAACAGAAACCGAGGAAGCACCTAAAAAGGGCTTTTCGCAACGGGTAAGAGAGCTTAACACCAGAGCCAAAGAGGCCGAGGCTAAAGCTGAATCACTAGCGGCCAAACTAAAGAGTTTGACTGAAACCTCTGGGGAACCAGAGTACCAGCAAAACCGACCAGACAACGAGCCACTAGTACTACCCGGGGAGGAAATTGATGCTGTCGAACTTGACCAACGGTTAAGGAACAGAGAGCAGCGAATAATCAAACAAGCCGACGCGTTAATATCGCTTCGGGGGAAACAACAGGAAGCTATAAGTAGGATTAATAGCGAGGCTTCGGAAGTCATGCGATTACATCCAGAACTAGATCCTGAGAGCGAGAACTTTAACAGGGAGCTTTCGGAAGCAATATCCGAAGCTACGGAGGCTTACGTTATGAAGAATCCGTACAGCGCATCAATTAAAAATTTTGTCGGAAAAATGATGCGACCTTACAAGGGGGCGGTGAGCAAGGGAGTGGGGGAAATGACAGAGAGCGTAGTGAAACAGGTTTCGGAAGCAGCTCTGCGCCCTACCTCGGTCCGCGGAAAAGAGAAACCGGCAGATGAGAAATCCATTGCCGAGCTTGAGGCACAGTTAGGGGTGATTCAAGCCTAAAAGCACTAAGAAAGTGGGTGAGACATTAAAATTATATGGCAGCAGTTGGATCAGGAATATCAGGGGTAACAAACCCAAACTTAACTAGTACTTTAACTCAAGAGGTCGCAACTTATTACGAAAAAGTCTTCCTCGCGAGATCGGAGTACGAGCTTATTCTAAAGGAAGGTGCTCAGATGAGGACACATCCAGTAAATGAAGGACGAACAGTCAATTTTACTAGATACACTCCTTTAACGATTGTCACCGACCCGTTAGGAGAGCTTTCAAACCCGGTAACTTGTGCAATAACAGCGTGTACTGTGGCTATGACACTTTCAGAGTATGGTTTAACTACCATTCACTCGAAGTTGCTAACTTTAGTCTCTATTGATAGCAGCATGAAAGAGAAAGTGGAATTAGTCGGTCAGAACATGGGGGAGACTCTTAACCGCTTGGTTAGAGCCGAACTCCAGAACGGTACGTCCTACTACGGACGTGGTCACACCGTGGCTACATTTACCGCAGGAGATACACTCAGCGCTTGTGACATAAGACTGATTACCAAAGCACTCGAAATTGCAAAATCTAGACCTTACAAAGACGGGATGTTCATTGGTAAGACAGACCCCATAAGCAAGTACAATTTGCTTGGTGACTCTACGTGGGTAAATGCTAAAACCTATTCGGATGTAAAGGATCTTTACAACGGAGAAATGGGAGAGCTTTATCAGGTAAGATGGTTGCTAAATAAGGACGTCTCCTCAGGAACCGAGGCTACATCTACAGCATCTTCGGGTGTTATTAGATACTACACCTACGTTCACGGAGATAACTCGTTTGGTTGCTACGACCTATCACAAGATAAGCCGAAACTGTACATCTTGCCTAATCAGGTGGATTCAAATTCACCGGCAGGTAGGGTATCGTACGTGTCTTGGGCCGGTTCTTACGCAGTCAAGTTGCTGAACTCGGATTGGGTTCAAGCAGCAAGATTCGCGCTAGTATAATGGCGTATTTGATGGGGGAGTGGCCTAACCCCTCCCCGTATCGAAAGGAGTCTAAATATGGTAGGAATAATAATTAAAGAATCTTCCGACAACAGGGAAGGTGATCACAGAATAATAGAAAAGGGTCTGCAAAGTAGCGACCCCAACGACCGCAGACAAGCAAGCCTTGCCCAAAACCGTATTGTGCGCGAGGGTGGTAAGACACGAAGCATGCGCGAGGCCTTAATAAAAGCGCACAGGGACAATAACAAGAGAGAGATTGCGGACATACATGATTTTGTAGAACACCATAGGGAATATCAAAATGACTACTGAGGTATAATATGTGTTATAATGGTTTCTAGGACTTTAAGGTATGCTTTTTATTACAGGCGCTAAAGGATTTTTAGGGAAGAATTTGTCTCCTAGAATAGGAGAACATGCGGATATTCCCCACGAAAAAATACAGCAAACAGATTTTAGTAAAGCGATTAAGGTGTTTTTTTTGTCAGCATACGGGAATATGTCCGACCATACAGATGTCTCGCAGATAGTCCGGGCCAATGTTAGCGACCTCACACACGTACTTTCAACAATCAATTGGAACATACTAGAGTCGTTTGTTTTTATCTCTACCTCCTCAGTTAAATTAAAAACCCAAACCACGTACTCCCGTACTAAAAAGGCCGCAGAGGAGATACTTTTAGCATATATGGAGAAGTACGGGGCGCCCATAACAATAATCCGTCCCTTCTCAATTACAGGTGTTGGAGAACAACCCGACCATTTAATCCCCCGGCTTATTCGTTCTTGTATGGATGGCGAACGTATGAACTTTGTCCCCGGTCCCGCACACGATTTTATAGATGTAAACGACGTTGTAGATGGGATTTTATCCCTTTCCAACAACAGGGCACGGGGTATATTCGAGCTAGGCACGGGTAATTCCTATACCAACCAACAGGTTTTAGATATTGTAGAGCGTGAAACTGCTAGAAAGGCTGTATTAAATAATGTCACTGTCCTAAGAGATTATGACACCGACAGCTGGGTTTCTACCAACTTTAAATCACGCGGATGGGGTTGGTTTCCTCGTATTTCTTTGGAGGAGTCTGTTAAAAGTATGGTAAAAGCCTATGTTACTAAATAAACTAGAAAAAAGGTGTATAGAAATAACCTACAACAATAAAGCATCGCATCTTGGTAGCGTTCTCACATCCGTAGGGATTATTGATAAGCTGTTTTTGGTAAAAAAGCCACGGGATAAATTCGTTTTGTCTGCGGGACACGCCTTTTTAGCTCTGGCGGTAATACTAGAGAAAAATGGTAAAGGAAATGCCGAGGAACTTGTTAAAAGGCACGGTACACATCCTAACAGGGACGTAGACCACGATATATGGGTATCAACCGGCAGTCTAGGTCAAGGATTGCCAATAGCTGTTGGTATGGCGGTGGCACGTCCTGAGATAGATATATATGTTTTAGTAAGTGATGGTGAGATGGCCGAGGGGTCTTGCTGGGAAGCACTAAGAATCGCCGGGGAGTTAAGATTGGAAAATCTAAAGGTTGTGTGTAACGCCAACGGGTATTCGGCGCTCGGAAAGACCGACGTTGACACACTAGATACCAGAATGCAGATGTTTTACCCATCTCTTGTTGTCAGAACAGATGTGTTCAAGTATCCCGACTGGCTCCAAGGACTTCAAGGGCATTATTTGGTTTTAAATAAGGAGCAGTACGACGAACTATGCTCAGACCCTTGCTAGACTACATAATCATAAAAGAGGATAAAAAAGAGGAAAACACATCTTCGGGGGGTATAATCCTTACAGATTTGTCCCCAAAATCCGGGTTCAAAAATGGTAAAATACTTGCGGTCAACAAGAATTC
>CAYJLM010000052.1:0-4837 GCA_964370875.1 uncultured Gammaproteobacteria bacterium
CCGCGATCGATGCCCCAAACGGTTCTGGCTTGCTCACCGTCGGCGGCAATGCCGGCACGATGCTGACCACTGTCGCGGCCTAAGGAGGATAACCCATGACCGCAGTCATCAATTCTTCCGAGGGCCGGGGCGGAACCCTGGTCGTCGATATCACCGGCGCGGCCTCAACCGCCAATGCCGGGCTGGGCTCGATCGCGAATCCTGAAGGCGTTCTACTCGGCATCAAGAGCGCGTGGCTCTACTTCGTGACCGGCTCAACGGGGGCCGCCAACCTGGACATCGGCATCACGACCGCGGCGGCCAAGGCGTCCGACATCGTGTCGGCTATGGACGTGATCCAGGCAACCGTCGGCGGCAAGTTCATCTACGGACCGGCGGCGCAGGTGGCTGAAACCGAATCGCCGACGGCCAAGTGGACCGCGACCACGTACCTGACGCTCACCGGCTCGGCTACTACGGTCGGTCTCGCCGGTAAGCTCTTCATCGAGTACATCCGGCTCGCCTGATGACTCGCCAAGAGGCACTAGCACGGCTCGGGCGCATGGTGGCTTCCACGTCCGAGCCCGTGCTTGATTCCACCGCGCTAGCCGATCTGCTGCTGCAAGCCGAGCTCGCGGACGATGACGGCAATCTGCCGGACTCGTATAACACGTGGTCCGCGTCAACCTCATATGCGGCAGGCTCTATTGTTGTCCCCACGACCAGGAATGGCTCTTACTACACAGCCGCGGTCGGCATCTCCGGGTCCGCTGAGCCCACTTGGCCAACGACCGGAACGGTGACCGACAACACGGTTGTCTGGACCTGGACCGGGTCCGTGCTCTGGACGCCTCGTTACGATTTGAACCGTGCCGCGGCCGAAGGCTGGCGCCAGAAGGCCGCGATGCTCGCAGGCCGCTTTAATTTCTCGGCTGACGGCGCTTCTTACGACGTTTCCCAAGCCTATGACAACTGTTTGAAACAGGTTGCTCAGTATCAGCGACGGATTGTCGGGAGCGCGGGGGTCCGGACGCCCAGCGCCGTGCTCTATCCGTCGTCTTCTGATACTGAGCTGGATACTGCCGGAGGTTACCCGTGGACGCTGTGATGATTGCGCTTTTCCTCGCGATGTTTGTCAAGGCCGCACTCGATGCGCTCGCCGATATTGTGCGGACGGTGACTAAGAAGCCGGATTTGGATCTCTCGTGGTTTATCGTCCTCGCGCTCGTGTTCGGCGCAGGGCTCAGTTGGATACTGAGCCTCAATGTGTTCGAGTTTCTACGGAATCCGTTCGTGGGGCGTATTCTCACGGCTCTTGCTACGGGCTTTGGCGTGTCCTTCCTGAATACAGTCTTGGCTCCGGCGCAAAACCGGACATTGGCCGGGCTCGTGGCTTCACTGACGGCGCGTAAGACGCCCACAGCCGTCACACGTGGCGGCTCGGATTACTCTGCCGTCGTTGCTCCGCCATTTCGGATTCGGGGCTGGTAGTGATTGGGCTCGGGATCGCGGCGGTGATCGGGTTGTTGCGGTAGGCGGATAACGGCGATTACCAGGACAGGGGGAGAATCGGAGTAAAGCGGTGATTGGAGTCGGGGCGAGGGGGAGTGTGGGCGTTGGGGTGGGCTGGGGGAGTCCGCCGCTGGTCGTCGTGCCGTGGTATCAGGCAGGCGGCGCGCCGTTGCCGTTGGCGGCGTACCAGCCGAAGGGGTCGGCTTCACTGGCGGCGTCGTATGTCAATCTCGCCAACCCCGGCACGTACGATGCTGCGCCGGGAGTTGCGCCGACGTTCGATGCGGCAACGGGATGGACGTTCAACGGGTCGACGCAGTACCTGACAACGGCGATCACGATCGGCTCGCATTGGTCGGTCGTGTGTCGGTACTCCAACGTGGTAGCCGGCACAATCGCGCTGTTTGGGTGCGACGATGCCAGCGGGGCGGGCCTGAAATATTACCCGAACCTCAGCAGTAATCACTATTTCTTCAATGGAGCAACGGTGAAAACCGTGGCTGGGGGGACAACGAGCGGCGTGGCGGCGATTGCTGACACTATCGGCTACCTGGATGGTGCGTCACAGGCGACGGGCATGGAAGGCACGCCCCCCGCGCGCACCATGTACATCGGGGCCAACAACCGCAATAATACCTCAGTGATCTGGTACTGCGGCTGCAAGGTGCAGGCTTTTGCGATCTACAACTCGGGCTTGACGGGACCACAAGTGGAAGCGATTTCAGCAGCGATGGCGGCGCTATGAGTAACCTTCTCTTCTTGGGCCAGTACATCGCGACCAAGGCCGGGAAAACCGGGCTGACGGTGACGGTCGACGTGGACAAATACGCGTTGGCCGACGCAACCCGAACGTCCGAGGTGACGGCGGGGGCGGGAGTCGAGGGTCGCAACGGGTTGTATTCGTACCTGCTGGCAGGGGCGGATCTGGCGACGTACCAGTACGTGGCGACGTTCAAAACGGCGGACGCGACGGTGGATCAGCAGCACATCGCTGCATTGGGCATTGTCGTCCCGGATGCTCTGATTTCAACCAGACTTGCAACTGCGGGATACACAGCTCCGGCAAACAGCGACATCACAGCAATCAAAGCCAAGACCGACAATCTGCCAGCAAGTCCGGCCGCAACAAGTGAGATTCCAAGTGCGGCCACAGTTGCGACAGCAGTCCGGGCCGAGTTGGGTACTGAGCTTGCTCGTGTCGACGTGGCGGTTTCCACCGCGGTAGGACCGGCAGCTTCCGTGATTGCCGACGCTGTGCATGACGAAGTCGTTGAAGGGGCGTTGACTCTGAGACAGATAACCCGGCTTCTTTTGGCCGTGCTTGCTGGCAAGGCGTCCGGTGGGGGAACTGCAACTTGGATCTTCCGGGACGTAGCAGATGCCAAGGCACGGGTCACTGCAACCGTTGATTCGAATGGCAACCGCACGGCAATGACTTTGGACGGTACGTAATGCTGAGTCCCTACGGCTACTGGCCGCTTCCGCCGGCTGCCACGCCCAGTTGGCCGGGTGGCACGGTTGCGCCGAGTGACCTGACTTGGATGCAGGCGATTCAGGTAGCAGCGCAACCTGAAACCGCCGTCGTCTCTCGCCCTTCCCGTGTTGCCGATGCTTGGGGCGGGCAGACGGAAACCTGGGCGACAGTGACGACGACGACATGCCGAATCAGTCCGGCGAACTCGCAACGTGAAATGCGGATTGCGGAAGCACTCGGGAGCACGGCACTTTGGCGTTTGACGTTCCCTTATCTCACGGATGTTCAGCATACAGACAGGGTCGCAGTCAGTGGCCGCACGCTCGAAGTCCAGCACGTCGACTTGCATTCCTGGCAAACCGCCGTCGTGGCTCTCTGTTCGGAGGCCGTGTGACCGGCTGCAAGATCGAGAGCAACCCGTTACCTGATTACTTGAGGACGATGGAGGGCCGAGTAAACCTTGTCGTACGCACCACTTTGCAACGCATTCAAACACGCGCCAAGCTCAGTATGAGCGGGGCGAAACACGGGCGGGTTTACATGAAGGGCGTCAAGGGCAATATCGAGCATCAGGCATCGGCGCCCGGAGAGGCCCCGGCCATTGATACCGGAGCCCTGGTCAATTCCATCCAAACCGAGATGCTTGATCGCACCACAGGTATGGTGTTCACGAACATGGAGTACGCTGCGGTCTTGGAATTCGGCGGCGCACGGATTGCGCCAAGGCCGTACTTCACGCCGGCCGCAGAAGCCGAGCGGGCCAACTTCGAGGCCGCAATGATTCAGGCACTGACGCCATGAGAGCACTTGATGCGGCAATAAGGACTCGTTTGTCTGGCGACGCAACCCTAGTGGCTCTGGCTACGGGCGGCATTCACAGGTTCGTCATCCCGGATGCGACTGCAAATCCGGCCGTTGTTTTCGGCCAGCAATCGGGCGTTCCTGAGTACACGCATACCCGAGAGGCCGTCAAGAGCCTGCTTTATCTGGTCAAGGGCGTTTCCAAATCTTTGAGTCCGGACATCGCAGCACAGATAGATGCGCGGTGTCGCACGTTGCTGCAGGACGTGGCGCTGACGGTTGCCGGCTATACGACTATCTATTGTCGCTATGATTCAGACATCGAATTCATCGAAGAAATCAACGGCGTTGTTTGGCAGCATGTGGGTGCGCTCTACCGTGTGGAGTTGACCGCGTGAAGTACAAGGTTCTGCGAGAACTCAGTTACCCACCCAAGAAGGTTGCCAAGGTGGGAGCAATCGTTGACGACCTGCCGACAGTGTCGATTCCCTGGCTCCTCAAAGAGGGCTTGATTGCGCCCGTTGATACTGAGCAAGAGACTCCCAAGAAGGGGGCGAAATAATGGCCTTTTCGCACGGTACTATTGCCAAACTGTACGCTCACGGTTACGACCTGAGCAGCTACCTGCGGGAAGCTACCGGACGCAGTGATGTACCCGCGGAGGACGCAACGACGTGGGGCAAGGCTTCGCGGGTTTGGTTGTCCAGTCAAATCCAAGACGGAACCCTATCGTTAGGTGGCCTTTTCGACGGCACTGCAAATGCGGCAGATCAACTGCTTGAAACGGCACTAGGTTCTGCAACCAAGAAAGTCATCACCTGGCTGCCTCAAGGAGATGGCTTCGGCAATGTCGCCAAGGGGTTGTATTCCGACCAGACTCAGTATGACATTGGGACACCAACCCCCGGACTATCGACGATCGCTGCAAGTATGCAGGGTTCGGCAGGTCTCGAGCACCTCATTGTCATTCATCCTCTGACCCAGAGAACAGGCGACGACAACGGTACAAGTTACGACCTGGCGGGCGCACTTCTCACCGTTCCCGCATGGACCTGTTGCTGGCAGATCACC
>CAYJLM010000052.1:4847-9729 GCA_964370875.1 uncultured Gammaproteobacteria bacterium
TTCGGGCGGCACTGTTGACCTCTTTCTCGAGGACTCCGCCGACAACAACACGTTCGCCACTGTCGAAACGTTCAACCTTGCCGCCGCTGCCGTGCCTACGGGCATTCACATGCCGATTGCGGTAACGACGGCGACTCTGCGCCGCTATGTCCGGGTCCGCTGGAACGGGCTCGGCGCCAATACCTGTACGTTTCATGCGGCCGTCAAGCGGCTGAGCTAGGAGGAGCATCATGGCTTTTTCACACGGTAAAGACGCGGTTCTCAAGATTGCCGACAGTGGCGACACGTTGCGCGACCTGTCATCCTACATCGTCAGCGAAGGACTGGCACGAGTCGCGCCGGCCGAACAGATGACGACCCACGGCAAGGGTTCGCAAATCTACATCGCGGGCATCAAGGACGGCACGATTTCCCTGGAAGGCAAGTTTGATCCCACGGTCGACGGCTATCTGGCCGGCATTTTGGCCGTTGACGGGCAGGCGTACGAGTACTACCCCGTGGGCGAGCCCGTCGGTGCGACCAAGCCCAAGTATTCCGGGGTTGGCACGCTCACGTCGTACGAGATCAAGACACCCCAAGGCGGGGCGACGTTTACTGCAACCTTCCAGCTTTCGGACACCTGCACGCGGGCGGTGGCATGAAGTTGCTCACTGTTGACCAGATTCTCGCCTGTCCTGACCTGGTCGAAGAGGTTGTGGAAGTCCCGGAATGGGGCGGCTCAGTAAAGGTGCGCGCCTTTTCAAAGGCTGTCCAACAACAGGTGCGTTCTGAGGCGCGGATCGCGGACGAGATTGATGACAACCGTCTCGAAATGCTCATCTTCCTGCACGGTGTCATCGAGCCACAGTTCTCGGCGGATCAGTACGAGTTGCTGCGCGGCAAGTCAGCAGCGGCGATCGACCGGGTGAGTGAACGCATCTCAAAGCTTTCGGGCCTATCAGGAGGAGCCGTAGACGCGGCCAAAGAAAAGTTTCCTGAAAAGCCCTGAGGATCGTTTCGAGATGTTGCTGGCCCGCGAGCTGGGCATGACGCGGGCGCAGTTGCGGCTCAGTATGAGTAGCGCGGAGTTCACCGATTGGCTGGCATTCTACGCCATTGAGGCTGAAGAACGGGAACGGGAGAAAAACCGGCGATGAGTAAGGACATCAAGCTAGCAGTCATTGCCGGTGGGGATATCAGTAAGGCCAAGGCGGCACTGACTCAGTTGGACAATGCCGTCAAGAAAACGGCCTCCGACGCGGACAAGAACCTCAAGGCAACGGCGAACTCCTTCAAGCAGGTAGATCAAGCTGCGCAGTCCGCCGCCGGTGGCATTTCGGGTATTGCTACGGCGGCCGGCATCGGCGGGCTGGTCACCCTCGCAGCGGGCGCAGCCAAAGCGGCACTAGACCTCGGCAACCTCGGACCGTCCTCAAGCAAAAAGCGTACTTCGAAGTTTGGGCAGGCGGGGCTGATAACGCGGCGCGTGCGCTTACCCTTATGAACGGCGCGGTCGGTAATTCACTCGCCGAGTCCGAGAAAATGGCCGCAGTATCCCGCCTCATGGGTATGGGCCTCGCCGAAAACGCCGAAAAGGCTGCGTATCTCTCAAAGATGGCCGTGATGTTGGGCGGTGAGACACGGACAGCGGGCGAAGCCATTGACGAATTCTCCCTTTTGCTCGCCAATCAGTCGGTTCTCCGTTTGGACACCTTCGGCATTTCGGGCGCGCGGGTCCGTTCCCGTATGGAGGAATTGCAAGCATCGGTCAAGGGCATGTCGCGCGAGGCCGCTTTCATGGCAGCGGTCATGGAGACCGGCGCAGCGAAAATGGGAGCGTTGGAAGCGGCGGGCGTAAAGTCAACTACTGCAGCCAATGACCTTGCGACAGCCTGGAAGAACCTAAGAGAAGAAATCGGCAAAAAACTGGCCGTTCCTGTTTCTGATTTGGAACGATGGCTAGCCGGAGTTATGCAGGGCGCCACGAGCGCCATTGCGCCCAGTGAAGCCGCGCAGATGCAAGCCCTGGAAGCACGAACGCAGCAGCTCAAGGCGCGGCAAGCACAACTGATTGAAAGCAGTGCGCGTGGCTTTGATCCCTACCGCATGAAGGAACTGCGAGATATTGAGGGGCAAATTAAACAAACGGCGGCGGCCATGGTTGCGCTCAAGGCCGTAACGGCACAATGGGGTGATGTTGGGGTCACCGCAGCATTGCGAACGGGTACCGCAATCAAAACAACTGGTGAAGTGGTTGACGAAGTTAAGGCAAAACTACACGCTTATTACCTGGAAAGTGCTGGTGCGCGCGATAAAATTGTCAGTGGCCCGGGTTATGTGACATCCACTGCTGGTATGGTCGAGATGGGCGTATTTGCGCAGAACTCCCTCATTGATGCGTGGCTAGAGTCTAACAAAGTTGCGACCAAGACGATCAATGAGCAAGGGCAGCTATACGAGCAGCGAATGCGGGAAGCATCCTCCAAGATCTCCGGTTATGTGGCGAACGCAATCTCCGCATCTAAGGGTCTCTTTGACGTAGGAGGAGGCGATCCCTTCGCTCCCGGAAAAAATGGACCCTTCGAGAATGTTTTCCGGGCGCTGGACATCGCCAAAAACGGCGCGGCTTCACCGTGGGCCGCGAAAATGAACATGGATCAAGAGACTGCGAAGAAGCTCACGGGTCAGTTCCAGCAAGGTCTCCTGACTCCCGAAGTCGTAAGCAAACTCATCAATGTCGACGCACTCAAACAGCAGGCGCAGTTACAGACCCAAGCTGAAGCACTGACACAGGCCTTTTCGGATTCGGTTGCGAAGGCTGCAGGTGTCGACTCGAAAGTCATCAAGTCCATGTTCACCACAAACCCCAAGCAACTGGAAAGCGCGGTCAACGGCGTCGCGACGGACGTTGCCAAGCAACTCGCCGGACAGAACAAGATTCTCGAAGGCTCGGGCCGCGACTTGATACTGAGCATCTCAAAGGGCGCAGAGTCAGCCAAGGGTGCCGCGGTGCGCTCAGTATCAGATATCACCAAGGCCATGATTCAGGCTATGCAGGCGGCGTTGGCCGGCAATGGTTCGGCAGGGGCCGCGGCAACAGTCACCTCCGGCAAATCTGGCGGCTCGACAGCAGCCGGCGCACATTCGGGAGCGTCTACCAAGACCGCGTACATCGCGGGCGACTCGATTCAAATCGTTGCGGACTCACAGTCGACCGCGGCACTTGCCGCCGCGATGATCGCCGACAAAAAGCGGCAAAAACTCGATAGTTTCATGGGGGCATAGTGGCATCATCTCTGCGTCTCGTGGTCGAAGGGGAGCCGGGTAGTGCCATTGATTTGCTGACTGGCACGCTCAAGCTTGCCCAGGGGTCATGGAGCACCCGTGCGCCGCAGCCTGAAGGCAAGTACAAACCACAAGGTTTGGGCACGTCTTTTGAATTTCAGCAATTCGGCACGATTACCGAAACAATCGACCTTCTGGGCACGGACAGTTCCACCAATCTCCGGGCCGCGACCTACGCCATTGAACGTCTTTTAGAACGTTGCCGAAGATGGCATCTGAACCCGCTTTACCAGGAAAGCATCTGGTTGGAGTGGGCAGCAGAAGGCGAAAGTGCACGTAGGGCGCTGATTTACACTGGCGCGCTCAGTATACTGAGCAGCCCACGATCCAACCCCTTTGTGGACGCAACAGCGCTCCGGGTCAGACTGGCATTGACTCGTCACCCGCTTTGGGAATCGTCGACAGCCATTCTGCCGGACCCTGGCACCGTTTCGACCCTGGGCGGCACGCTGTGGGTTACACCGTCAGTGGCATCGACAGCTCCCCAGCGCATCGGAGTGCTGCAACTGACCGGGTTGACCACGCTGACAGCGCCGCTCAAAAAGGTGTGGTTGGGTGTGCGTAATTATTACGATGGCGCAACTTATTTCAATCCGGTTTGGGAATGCGAAAACGGCACGTTAGGGACAGATGCGGCGCTGGCAACCCACACGACGGCTTCACCCACTGCAGAAGCCAACAATTACGTTTCGGTGTCCTTCGCGACGGTGGCTACGGACGCCAAGCGGCTCAGTATCTACACGCTGCAAAACAGCACCGTACCGAATGACCAGGTGGGACGCTACATGGTGTTGGCTCGTTGTCGGGTCGGAGCGGGCACGACCGTCGCCCTGACCATGCGTACAGGCATGTATCCCGACACGGACGACAATCATGTGCCGAATGCGCCAGCATATGTCACTGGCACGGGCTGGCACTATGAGGAATTGGGTCGGGTGCAGATTCCACTGTCCGGCCTGCGTTCGGGCTGGGCTGACTGGGGCGGCTCGACGGCCTATACGCAGATCCAATTGTGGGCTGAGCGGCTGGACGGCGCCGGAATCCTAGATCTCGATTGTCTCATCATGGTACCGACCGATTCATACGCCCATGTTGAGGGTTGCAATATTGACTATCTGGCGCATCCGTTATTGCCGTCATCCTACCCGCTGCTGCTGCGCACCTCGGAGAGCGACCAGGTGTCGGCAATCGCTTATCTCGCGCCCGCGTACGAGGCGGGCGGTCCAGTCAGCGTTAAAGCCGAGACTGAAAATTGGTATTTGCAACCGGGCGGCGGTGTTCTAGTCCTCGCGGCCGAAGGCGAAACGGCGCATGTACTGGGCGAGTCAATTTATGTGACGCCGTTGCTGTACCCTCGCTGGCTGAGTCTGAGCAATGTCTGAGTATTCGCTGCGTTTGTTCGCACGTACAGGCTCAGGGGCGCTGTGGCATACGTCATTTGTCGAAGATTTGACCGACAAAGCAAAGGGTTGGCGCCGGTCGATTCGGTTACAGGGCGGTCCGTGGCAGGGCTCGTTCCGTATTGCTGGGCCGGCGAAAGACCTGCTGGGCTGGTTTT
>CAYJLM010000053.1:0-9717 GCA_964370875.1 uncultured Gammaproteobacteria bacterium
GCCTCATACTCTTCTTTTGAATACTGCTTATTGAGAATGCAGTATTTTTTATTACGCAGACCCGTACATCCGATTATTTCATAGCTTGAATGGCAGTTGTAGTTATAATACGCGTACTGACAGCCCCACACGACGATACCAAAAATGAGATCACCGCCCTGCACGCCAGAATCAACGCAATAATATCCGCGCTCCATTTGCGCGCCGACACCATACCCGTCATACACATCGATCATTGTTGAGCCGCCATTGACGCAATAGGCGCAGTCGACAATATTTTCTCGCAAGGTAAAACAATCGTGAGAGTTTTTCGCGCCGACGAGATTGTCGCCGGTACTATCTTCGCATTTGATAAGGTTGGCAAATCGATGAATGGCGCTCTTTCTCATTTCATTGAATTGCTTTCTAGTGTTTTCTATTCCGCTTCGTGTGTGAAGATTTAATTCCGCCTTTTTCTTTTCATATTCTTGCGCCGAATACTGTGTATTGAATATGCAATACTGCTTGTTCCGCAAATTGACACATCCAATACAGTCCGAACAGTCCTTGCAATCAAGCAAAAACCATGAATCATTGCACCGCTCAACGCTCATTGAATACTTAGCATTAAAACAGTTGGTCGACTGAACAAGTTCATAGCATCCGTTGCATGATGCCGTTTCGAGCATATCAATACACGTATCGTCACCCCAGACGTTATCGCCATACAGTGCCTTTTCAGAAGTCCACGAGGCAAATGTAAGATAGCAATCCTTCATCTCTCCAACATGATTGCAGTATTGGCTGTTTTCACTGTTCCCATTAAAAATTCCCACCATTGGCACTCGGTGGAGGATCGCATCATACTGTTCGGCGAATGTCTTTGAGAAATCGAACTCTTGGCCGTATTCAAGCGGATCCCATTCATCGCTCCACCAATAATCGCGGTCATACACGACGTATGGGCTGTTCGGTGAAAAAACAGAAATAATCTGCTTCCCCGTCTTGTCGCAGGTGCGTCCGTACAGGTTGCGCTGATTGCGCCAGATAAAAAGATGCTCGCGGCGGCACATCATGCACAGCACCGGTTCCGGCACGTCCATTTTTTGGTAAAACTCCCGATCGCGATCAGTTATGTGGAATTCTTGTTTGCATTGCTTGCAGATGGACATACTATTCTCCGGAGCTATTGATAAATATCTTTTCGGTTTCCGACATCAACAAGAACTATTTCTGTTATCGAATCAAAGCGAAAAATCACCCGCCAGTCGCGTGTGATCCGAAATGAATAAAGCCCAACAAGCTCATTGGTCAGGGGTTTCGTATGAAGAAGTGGGTGGTACGGATTGTCTTGAAGTAACTCAAGCAGTTTTGCCAACTTCTGCCGCTGTGCTTTGGGCAGGAGGCGCGCATTCTTAAGAAAATGGCTACCGTATCGAACTATCATGCCTCAAGATGTTTGATAAACGACTTTGCGTCGCGAAGCTGGTGGGTTGGTTTGTCGTTCAGGGCGTCGAGGGTTCGACTCACAAACTCAGGGCGATAAGCACCCTCACGATCCTTCCCGGCAACGCCAATAAGAAATGACCGAAAGAGAATCATTTCTTTTTGCAGGGTCTTTATTTCGGCGATTGCAGTGGTCATAGATTTCTATTATGTATCTTTAGCGTATCACGAACACGCGGGCTGTCAAACTATGAGACCTCTTTCTGATAGCATGCCTCGCAGTAAACTTTCTCTGGCCGGTCAGGTGCATAGGTCGTCTCAAATGTATTGGCGCACCGCCCCACATGATCATGCGCCTCCAGCTCGCATGTACATTGCCAATGATAAAGCCGTGCGGGGTTGCGCTGTTTAATACGGCTCATATGACGGCAGTCAAAACATGCGCGAGGCATCGGAACGACCGTCCGTTTATAAAACGCGAGTTCCTGTTTTGTAATTTTATAATTTTTACCACACTGCACACAGGCGAGCATCTCGTCGGAAACACTCTCTGTCACGTCATTGATCGAATCGGGCATATCTACCGCCCTCAATGTCTCTTTTCCAAACGATCCCGGCATGTTCTCTTGCCAGCGCCATCCATTTCTCTCCACTTCTTCTTTTGTCATTGGGAAAAACATCATTGCCGAGCTTTCATTATACGCAAATGGTGAGTGTTCAATCGAAAAAAACTCGCCCCATTCTCCCATCTCTTTCATGTGTTCAATCAATTTGTCGCGGAGACCCGCATATTCCTCCTTGCCGTACTGTATGTTAAGGATGCAATACTGTTTATTCCGAAGACCAACACAGCCGAAGCAGTCTGAAATATTCGCGCCCGTATCGCAGTAATCAAGATTATTTACATTGGGCCACACGTTGGTGCTAAACCGTATATTGTATGCGGACAAGCCGGTCATTTCTGAATCGTAGTTCAACTCCGACCCATATCCATAGTTTATGTCCATTGAGTCGTGCGTATCATCGACAAATTGCGCATATGACACGTTGTCACACTTTACCGCGTCAAACACTGCTATACAATTTTTAGCATTATTTATATTGTCTCCGGAGACATGTTCGCCATTTTTGATGGCGGCGAACTTCCTGGGATATGCTAACAAAAATGTGTTGAATTCTTTTTTTAGCTGCTTAATTCCATCATGCGAGTCCAACCGATACTCCTTAATCTTTTTCTCATACTCTTCCCGACTGTACTGAACATTAAAGATGCAGTACGACTTATTGCGAAGTCCTGCACAGCACAAACAATCAGTGCATCCACTACAGTCATAGAGGAATGCTGAATTAGTACATGACCCAATGTGTTGGCAGTACCTACACCCGTACGATGAGTATGTCTCAACACATTCATAGCAAAGCTCGCACGTATGGGAAAATAAATTATCTACGCAGTTTTTTGAATGGTTTATTCGGTATCCGTAATAACAATCCTCGTCTTCTATCGAGGCAAAAATCATGTGGCAATTTTTGACCGCCGAAGCGTGATTGACGTACGGAGAAGAGGTGCACCGATTATCAGCAACAAGATTGATGCGAGGAACGCGATCGCGTAGCTCTTTGAACTGATCAAAAAATGGTCGGGAAAAATCTATTGGCCGGCCATATGACAGCGGGTCCCAATTATCCGCATACCACTCTCCATGATCGTACACAGGGAAAGGAGCATTCTCAGGATACATCGAAATTATGGGCATTCCCGACTTACTACTTGTCCGGGCATATAATGTTTTATCATTCTGAAAAGCAAGCCGTCGCCGCATACGACACGACGAACACTGCGTCGGGGGAGGAACGTCCATTTTTTGGTAAAATGCTTTGTCCTTTTCACTAATTTCAAACTCTGTCCCACATTGTTTGCAGTGCGTAATATCATTCATACAAATTACTATGCGTGTCTAAATCAACGAAATACGCAGCGTCATCTTCAACGAGACGGTACACCGCCCGATAGTCGCCGGTAACATTGATACTTCTATACCCCTCCCACTTCCCCGCAAGAGCGTGATTATTCAGGGCTAGATGATGAGGGTCTGTAACAAATAAAATAATCCGCCGCTCGGTTTGCTCTTTGAGGGACGGATATTTTTTAAGCTTCTTCAGAAATTTCTTATGAAGAATCACTCTCATAGCGTCTGAAAATAACGAGAAATTTCTTCTGGCGTCGAGAGGGCGGGGGATAGATTTTTTTTTGCCTTATAATCTCGCTCCGCGACAGCGATTGTTTTCTCAAGTTTTGGAGTCATTCTTGGGGGCGCAGAAAAACGAATCTCTCGCGTGCGCAAAATCTCGCGAAGATACGCATTGATAATCGTGCTCACGGGCATGCCAATTTCGCGAGCAAACTCCTGCACGCCCTCCTTTACCTCTTTATCGGTTTTTACATTCAGCATTGTCTTCATATATCCATAGTGTATACGATGGATAAATCGTGTCAATATAGCTGTCAAACTATAAGACCTCTTTCTGATAGCGCGCCTCGCAAAAAAATTCTCTCAGATCGCATGTGTCTTCACAAAAGATGCCTGTTTTTTAAAAACACGGCGAGCGTTGTCTTGAATCCCTCTTTGTATTTTTTATCATTGTCGTTTTGCATCTCATTCCATAGTACACGTGGATCTGCCCAAAAGACGCGCTTCACCTCACGCTCTTCAAGCGCGCCGGGGTATGCCGCTGTCATGAAAACCGCGAACATGTGTCGGATGTGCGCAGTGTCTCCGGATTTTCCTTCATCCGCGACACAGCGCCCAATCTCTTCAAGCTCAACACCTTCCACCCCGAGCTCTTCAAAGAGCTCTCTTTGAGCCGCTTGAATATATGTCTCTCCGGGATCAACGTGGCCGGCAGCCGAATGATCCAGTCCGCCATCTGCCCGTTCCTGAACAAGAATATCGCCCTTCTCATTTACGCAATACACTGCCGACACGCGGCACATTAAGCCCTCCCGATGCGCCCTCTCAATGGATGCTTCTCCCAAAACCTCATCCTGATCATTGACGTAGATAATAGTGCTCATTTCCGATTGCATTACACCTCAACGTATCCGCTCTGCGCCAGTGACGGATCGATGTCGGGATAAAAGTTACGCTCCCATGAATGGTTTGAGAGCTCCGCCATTAATTCTGCCGAAAGCTTCTTCCCGTCTGAAACAGCGGTATTCGCATTAACATTCGCGACTTTTCTCGTCCCGGGAATGACGGTTGATATTTCATCAAACGATAAAATATATCGCAGTGCGAGCTCTGGCAGGGTATGTGCCTCTTGCCCTAAAAGATTTTTGAGTTTGTTCGTACGCTCGACAAATTCGGGGAGCCGCTCTTTTGAAAAATACTGCGACCGCATCTCGTCGTCAAAATGAGAGTCAAGAGTAATCCTTCCTGTCAGGCCGCCTTCGTCGAGCGGGACTCGAGCGATGAGCCCGATGCCGTGCTCCTTGGCGTATGGAAATAATTTATTAACGGGTTTTTGATGAAAGATATTGAAAATAAGCTGGACGGTTGAAATGAGCCCTGTGTCCAATGTGCGCAGACAACTGCTTGGCTGATAGTCGTTAAGTGAAATTCCCCAGTGCTTCACTTTTCCTTTTTGTGTAATACGCGCAATTTCTTCTTTCCATTCATCTTCCTTAACAAAATCGTCCTGCCACACATGAAACTGCATGAGATCGATTGTCTCAATCCCAATACTCTTCAACGAGCTATCCACCATCTCCTCAATATACCCTTTTGGAAAAACCTCAGAGATTGGAACACCAACGCGCGCGGGCCACATTCTATTTTTACCAGGAATCTTCGATGCAAGAATCACATTGTCGCGACATCCAGACTCCTTCAGAAATACGCCAATCAGCTCTTCTGACGAATGCCTGCTCCTATCGTTTCCGTCCTCACCGATCCGCCCGTACACCCACGCCGTGTCGATAAAATTACCGCCCAACTCCATGAAACGGTACAGCGCACGCATGCTTTCTTTCTCATCCGGCACGTCCCAGCCCCACGGAGTGCCTGCGAGCTGCCATGTTCCCATGCCAACCTCCGACACAGTAAGTCCTGTTTTTCCAAGTGGCCTGTATTTCATAGGATGTGATTTGTGTGTGAGTATTATGCCACCCACCAACAAAATCCTATACCTTTTAGGCGCCTCAAGCAAGACAATTATTCAGTTTCCTTCCTATAGCACCCCTCACAATAAACCCTTTCCGGCCGATCAGGCGCGTAGGTCGTCTCAAATGTGTTGGAACACTGGTCGGTATGATCGTGCCCCTTTCGGTCACACGTGCATTGCCGTGACCACAGCGTACGAGGGTTGCGCATGCGCACGCGCGCCATGTGGCGACAATCAAAGCACTTTCGCGGGAGCGGAACATGCATTCTTTTATAAAACTCCAGCTCTTGTTTCAAAATCTTAAAGTTTCTCTTACAGCTGCTGCACGCCAACACCTCCCGACAGATCGACTCATCGAGCGACGATATGTCGTCAGGCACATCGCTCCACTCCCGCGTCGGGGGATCATGGCGCCCGGGAGTAGCGTCCTGCCAATTAAATCCCTGTTTTACTGCGTCTTCTTTTGACAGCGGCCATTCATCCTGCGCAATTGTTTCGTTATATCCAAAGGCGGAAAGTGAGGGTGGGAAAAACAGACCATACTCTGCCTTTCCGGAGGAGCCGGATCCGGCCATGCCGGACATGTCTTCAATAATTCGCGCACGAAGTTTTTCATATTCTTCTTCGGTGTATTGCTTGTTCAAAATACAAAACTTTGCCTTCTTCATTCCGGCACATCCAAAGCAATTGTCGCTATTCATCACGTACGAACAATACTGAATATTCGAGCTTGCCCACGAGTACTGGCAAAACTGCTGATTCATCGCGCTGTCCACATTGCTCAAGACCTCACAAAAAAGCTCGGCACCAAACACGCAATAATTTACGTCGTACGAGTCCTTGGTCGGACCGGGCGACACCACGATATGTTTGCAATTTTCAAGGTTTCTTGCGTCAAAACATTCTTTTGCGTTCACGCAGCTCAAAAGATAGTCACCCGTCGAGTCCTCGCAGTTCGTTTGCGTGGAAAATTTATGAATTCCTTTTTCGCGCATGTATTCTGCGAGCTCGCTTTTCAATGACCCTATTTCTTCTGCGCTTTCGAGTCGGATATCTGCCAGTCTCTTCTTGTATTCTTCTTTTGTCAGCTGTTCGTTTCTAAAACAATACTGCTTGTTTTTGAGATTTACCGACATGAAACAATCAGCGCATCCATGACTGTCATAGAGGAACCGAGAGTCCATGCAGTTGCTTGATTTTTGACAATACGCGCTGTTGTACATCTGCTCACAGTCGACAAGCTCATACCCAAGCGTCGACCCGTGAGTAAATGCAGAGTCAACAATATCGCGACACTCGGTAATTTGAAATCCGTAATAACAGTCTTCATTCGTCAGCGCTGAAACGCACATGTAGCAGTTCTTGTTTCGGGAAGAATGTGCGGTAAATTCTGAGTGTTCGCTGTTTGTATTAAATACCGAGATTTGCGGGACAGCATAAATGAGAGTTTTGAGCTGGTCAAAAAATGGCAGGGAGGAGTCGTACTCGCGCGCGAACGAAGACGGATCCCAGCCGTCCGACCACCAACATGGCTGGCAATAGACCGGCCCGAGATATGAAGGGGAGTAAAAACTTACGGTTTGTTTTTTGCACAGATCACACGACCGACTATACAGCGAGCGCTCATTGCGAAAGGCAAGGCGTCGCTGGCGCCGACACGGAGGACAGAGCGTCGGGGAGAGGATGGCAAGCTTGTCGTAGAACACCCTATCATCCCGTGCGATGATAAAAGGATTATTACATTGTATGCAATTCATAGTGACTGCATTGTATGCCGGGCCGGTGAGCCGGTCAAATCAATACAACACTTTTTCAGAATTTACCCCGAATCGTTCAAAATTGACTTTATTTTAAAACAATTTATCATGGTAAGTGTTGTCTAAAATTTACGACAATGGATATCTATTCGACACTCAAAGACATTGGAATGAGCGAACACAAGGCGCGTGTCTACGTTGCATGCCTTGAATTGGGCGTTGGTACGGCGACACAGATTGCCAGCAAGGCACAAATTCACCGAACGACAGTCTATGAACTATTAAAGGATCTTCTCGCTGATGGCCTTATCAACTCCACACCTGAAGGGAGGGCCTCAAAGTTCACGGCCGAAAAGCCCGATCAATTAAAATCGCTTCTCAAAGAAAAAGAAAAAAAGATCAGCGAGATTCTCCCAGACCTAAGATCGCGATTTAACGTACGAGAAAACAAGCCGCGCGTTCGGTTCTATGAGGGCATTGATGGCGTACGAGCCATGCTCAACGATACGCTTGAAGCGCATGACGTGCTTCTTCGCGCGCTGTTATCAGTCTCTGACTTCAACGACTTTCTTGGAGAAAAATGGTTTGGCGACTATACAAACAAGCGCATTGCATCAGGAAAAAAACTCCGCGTACTCCGACCGGAAAGCAAAGAAGGGCCCGGACTATACCCGGGGAGCAAAAAAGACAATCGCGAGGTGCGCCTTGCCCCGCGCGATATAACGTTCAGCTTGTCGCAATATATCTATGATAATAAGGTTGTGCTTATCTCAACGGCAAAAGAGGGGTATGGCATGATTATCGAATCAAAAGAATTCTACACAATCCAGCTCCAGCTTTTTGAAACGCTGTGGAGCGTGAGCAGAATGACGAAAAACTCTGACTAGCATACTGTGGCGATTTTTTTCATCAATTGCTAACAAAAAATCACCCCTAATCCTGTGAGGTGATTTTTTAATACGTTTTTATATTTTCGATCAGCCGCCGAGAATGCCATTACCGCGCCTCGGCGCGCCCCGTTTCTGAACCTTACATACCCCGTTGACAGACACCTGCCCCGAAGGACACTTACTCGTATAATTATATCCGTATCCATTCGTACTTTTCTGTGGAGCGGCCCTATTCAACATCGGATACGCAATCATTGCACTCGCAATGGCCCCAAACGCAATTGCAACGCCAATGACAATCTTTGTTTTTGTGCTTACTCCTGTTTTTGTTAGCGTGCCCATACTGTATATGTGTATTAAATACTCTTAAATAGGGTTGTCTAGTGAATTTCTGAGATATTCATTCCAACCCATTCGGCAACGACTTCTTTTACGTGCGCGGTGCTTACTATCTCGCCCCCCTCGCCCTGGTGTTGAGAGACCTTTTTTGCCGCCCCGTGCAGAAGTGCCGCCGCATGCTCATGTGCCGATCCGCGCTCCGCATGAACCTTTGCCGCGGCTTCATCCATAATGTCTATTGCTTTGTCAGGCAGTCGTCGACCTTTAATATACTCTTGCGACAATCGCACCGCCGCAACAATTGCGTCATCGCCGATGCGAACATTATGAAAGCTTTCGTAGTTTTCTTTGACCCCCCGCAAGATTTCTATTGATTCATCGAGGGTTGGCTCATCGACAAGAACAATTTGGAAGCGCCGCTCCCAGCTCTCGTCCGGCTGAATATACATTTCATATTCTTTTTTGGTTGTTGCTCCGATAAGCTGCAATTCGCCCCTTGCGAGGGCGGGCTTAAGAATGTCGGATAAGTTAACTCCTCCCTCAGTGCCCTTTGTCTGAGTTATCGTATGAATTTCATCGATAAAAAGTATAATTGTTCGCTGGCTATTGCGAATTTCCTGCACGAGTCGCTTAATTCTACTCTCAAATTCTCCTCGATATTTCGTTCCCGCCAACAGCTCAGAAACCTGCAATAACAAAACGCGCTTATGCATTAATACATCCGGCACATCACCCGTCGCTATTCTTTGCGCCAACCCTTCGACTACCGCCGTTTTTCCAACCCCGGGATCACCAACCAGTATGACATTATTTTTCGTTCGTCTTGTAAGTATCTGTGTGACGCGACCAATCTCTTCGTCTCGTCCAACAATCGGATCAATAGACCCGTTCCGTGCCTCCGCGGTTAAGTCTTGTGCAAACGCGTTAAGATTCTTTGTTTCTTTTATTGATCCCGCGCCTCTCTTTTTATTCCATGCAAAGAGAATGGCTACAAAAAGAAAAAGCAGTAACCACTGTCCGCTTTCACCAAGTAGCTCAAACACCTGTCCAGCAAATATTTCCATAGCTTATTCAATCACAATTCAGCATGACACCAGAACCATACCATGGTTCCTTTTTCCGTTCAAGCACCAGTGCGCGGC
>CAYJLM010000054.1:0-9550 GCA_964370875.1 uncultured Gammaproteobacteria bacterium
CGGGTAGGAAGTTTCTAAATCCCGCAAAGTAGGAAGTTTCTATTTCCCGTTGACAGGCTATGAAAAATCGTATGGTATATGATATGCTCGTCATATGATACAACATAGATACAATCACATCTTTTTAGTAGCGCGCCTTCCCTTCCTTCTTGCCTTCCTTTTTGCCGTTGAAAATCAAATCTTTAACGCGTGGCTCCATATTGTGCCGGACATTTACTGGATACAGTGCAGTCTTGCGGCGCTCTCGCTCGGCATCCTAGTCTATGGAGCATCGCTTTTCATTCAAACTCGATCGTGGCGCTATGGATATCTTTTTTCCACTTCGTGCATCCTGTCTCTTATCTTGATTTCAGAATTCTTCTATTATTCTTATTCCTCGTCCTTCCTGCAGGTGTCGGTATTGAAATACGCAAACCAGGCACTTTCGCTTTCAGGTACCATCAATGCGTTGATGACGCCAAAAATTATACTCTTTCTCATCCCGCCGATACTGGTCATTGCCTCCTTTTTCTTTTCTCGTCCAAAAGGTCACGCCCTGATAAATCGAAACCAAAAAATAGCTATCGGCATCCTTATCATTCTTGCCGGAACGGGCGGCTACGGATGGCTGGCAGCTGCTGAAACCCGCCAAATGGGAAGCGCAAAGGGTCTCTTTACGTCACCCTACGATACAAACTCGCTTGTCGGGAAGATGGGTGTCGTGAATTATTTTCTCGAAGGGGTCGTCAAATATGTGTGGCACAGCAAGGATGTAACGCAATCCGACAAGGCGTTTGTTCGGGACTGGCATCGCTCTCGCCCACCCGCACCGTCGATAACACACATGAGTGGCCTTGCAAAAAAACGTAATGTCATTCTTATCCAAATTGAATCGCTTGAAAATTCCGTCCTTAATTCTTCTATTGAAGGGAATGAAATTACGCCAAACCTCAACGCACTCGCAAAAAGCGGCGCCTATTTTTCAAACTATTTTGCTCAAATCGGACATGGTACGACGGCGGATGCAGAATTCATGATTCTCAACTCGCTCCACTCTCTTCCTAACGGCGTTGCGTTTGTCGATTATCCAAGAAACTTATACCATGCACTACCGCAATTCCTGGCAGACAATGGCTATCAAACATTCGTCATGCACGGTGATGTCGCAACGTTCTGGAATAGAGCAAACATCTACCCGCACTTAGGATACCAGACGTGGATCATGAAAGATGATTTTACTGCCACACGAGAAGTAGGTTACCAGGGACTTGGCGATGCGGATTTCTTTTCTCAGTCGGCGAAAAAGCTTCAAGGCGTCAAGGAACCGTTTCTGGCAACACTTATTACTCTTAGTTCCCATACTCCCTTCCTCCTCCCCGACGATGTGCGAACGCTCACTCTCCCAGAAAAAAGCGGGCTCAATGAAACACAGCGCCACTATCTTGAAACTGCACACTATACCGATGCGGCGATTGGATCATTTATTTCTGACCTTAAAAGATCGGGACTGTACGATAACTCTCTCATTCTTATCTATGGCGACCATGGCAGCTTTACCGATATCGGCGATGCGCTTAATGCAGACACGGGACTTCCGAAGGATGTCGCACGCCAGCACGTTCCGCTCATCATTTTCGCGCCCGGCACGCCGCTCCATGGTCGTTTTGATCTTCCCGCATCCCATATTGATATCTATCCGACCGTTGCGAATCTTCTGGGATTTACTCCCCCGCGCAGCGTCCTGGGACAAGATCTCTTTAATACAAAAACGCCTGTTATGACGTATCGAAAACCATCGTCAAACACAATCGCATACATTCTGAGCAATGATCTTTCTTATACAGCAGCGAAGGACGGCGTATTTAATCACGGAACATGCGCCGACAATACAGCCATTGCCATCCCAATTGAAAGATGCCAAAAAATATACGAAAATCAAACGGAAGTACTAAAAGTATCCGATGTTGTCATCAAAGCAAACATGGTTGACGTGCTCTTAGGGAGTAAAAAATGAACCCGCCACTGCACTATTCATACCGTAACGCTTCTGCCGGTGCCATGCTCGCGGCGTGGCGTGCTGGCAAGTATCCCGCAACAATACCCGTAACGAACGTAACAACCAGTACGCTCATCAATCCAAAATAATCTATTGAAGAAAATGAGAATAAACCCGACACGCCAAAGTTTGGAGTAAACCGCCCTATAAGAAAAGAAATAAGGACGCCCAAAAATATTCCCACAACACCCCCGATCAAACCAATGAACCCCGACTCAATGAGAAAGAGGGAAAGAATGGTATCGCGTGACGCTCCGACTGCTTTCATGACGCCAATCTGCCGCGTACGCTCGAGCACCGACGTATACATTGTATTCATAATTCCAACCGCGCCAACGATTAAAGATATCAATGCCATAATCACCAAAAAAAGTTCGATGATTAAAAGTACACCACCGATTAAATTGGTAACTTTATCGGGAGTAAGAACGGTAAAATCTTTTACCACTTCCTGCTTTGACAGCTGATAGCGGATTTGCCGCGCAACGAGATCGATATTTGTCCCGGACACCACCTTTACACTAGCAGTTCGCGCAACGCGCGAAGAACCGGTTAGCTCATGTAAAACATTAAGCGACATGAAAACAGCAGCATCATGCGTCTGCTCGCCAATTTCCGAAAAAATTCCGCTCACTCGAAATCGTTTCGATTTAACAATGATCTCATCCCCCGCTCGTATTGGATTCTTAAAAAGGCTGTCCGCAATCTTACCCCCCAACACAATCCCCCGAGATGTATCATCGCTCGGCCATTCCCCGCTTCGCAGACGGAACCCTTGTGATTCTTCAAAAAACTCTCTCATTTGCCGCCAAGGCGTTGCGTGGAGCGTTGCCGACTGCTTCTCACCTCTAAATTCAACGGTTGCTATTGTGCTGTCCTCAGGCATAACATAGTGCACGCCAGGAATCGACTCAAGATCCAGCAGATCTTTTTCTTTAAATTTCTGCCCCATTAACAGACTGACAAATGGATTAGTTTCCTTGCCCGGAAAAATAATGATAAGATCAGAGCCAAACGCTTGAAGATTTTTCTTGATGGCGCCCTGGATCCCGTCGCCGAGCGACAAAATAATAACGACGAGCATAATACCGATCACAATACCCACGATAGTCAGCCAGCTGCGTGTTGGCCGATAGAGCACGCCCTTGAATGTTAATGATAGAAGCTCAAAAAAAATACGCATATTATTCAGTATATTCCCGCACATGAGTGCCGTGATTCTGAACGAGAACGCCATCCTTTATGGTGAGAAGCTGATTGGCCCGCCCCGCTATCCCCGAATCATGAGTTACAATGACCAGCGTTTTCTTTTTTTCCGTGTTAAGGCGCAATAGGAGTGCTAATATCTTTTCGCCTGTCGCTGAATCTAAATTTCCGGTTGGTTCGTCCCCTATAAGAATAACCGGGTCATTCACTGACGCACGCAATAGCGCGACACGCTGATTCTCGCCGCCCGATAATTCACTGGGGTGGTGTTTAATGCGATGCGCGAGACCCATCTCTTCAAATCCTCTCATTATTCGATCCTTATCAATTTTTCGATGAGCAAATATACTTGGCACAACAACATTTTCATATGCCGTGAGCCAAGGAATAAGATTATACTGCTGGAATACAAAACCAAAAAAATTTGCTCGCAACAATGCCTGCTCTTCGTCGCTGAGCGTTGAAATGTCCTTGCCTTTTAACAGTATACTGCCGCTTGTAGGCCTATCCAAAAGGCCAATCATATTCAGTGTTGTGCTTTTCCCTGATCCGCTGGCGCCAATTATTACAACAAAATCACCTTCCCATATCCTCAGACTCATTCCTCGCAATACGTGTGTCTCAACATCGCCGATCATGAATGTTTTATACACGTCCACAAGCTCTAAAAGCGGGATTCCGGTAAACCGGTTAGGATCGCTTACGAAGCGGTCACGGCAGAACTCACTGCAAAAACAAAATTGATCGCCACCGTGCGCCAGTGTTACCACCTTTTTAAGACCGCCGAGAGCCATCCCGCAAACAGGATCTTTCGTATACGATTGCTCTTGAGACATAGTAACAATGATAGTGCTTAGTTGCCCACCGAAACAACCTGCCCGTCGGTCAATCCTTTTATAATCTCAATGTTCTGTCCATCAGAAATACCCGTCACAACTTCCGCGTCTTGATAGCCGCCGCCCCTCAATACCCTTACATACGTTTTTCCGCCGCTCTTTGTCAGGGCAATCTCTGGTAACACAATTGCGCTTTTTATTGACGATCCAATGATAAAGAGGTCGGCCTTCATTCCTGTTCGAATCGGTGCATCCCGAAAATCTAAAGCAATATTTACTCGGTAATAACTATCGCCTTCTTTGACGATCTCCTTGGGATCAATCGAAATTACATCTCCCTGATATTCCTCTCCTGGCATGGAATCAAGCGCCACTCGCACTTTATTTCCGTTTACTGATTTTACTTTGTTGATATCAAACTCAGACAGGTCTGTTTGTATCTGATACCCGTCGCTCAAAAGTGAAACCACTATTTGTCCCGGAACAACTACTTCCCCCTCCTCAATAAGTACCTGCGACACAACACCTTCTTCTGGTGCGCGCAACACTGCCTTTCCTAATTGATTCCTGATTATGGCAATTTGCTTGCCTATAATATCATTTGCCGCGATTGATTGCTGAACAACCGCCTCCTGCGCTCGTAATCCTTCCGGCGTAGACCCTGCGCGTTTAAGATTATATTGTTCTTGAGTTAACGAAACGGCATTTTCAGCTTCGTTCACCGCGCTCTTCGCGTCAGTAACAAGTTTTTGATTTGACGAACGTCCGACTTCCAGGGCCTTCGTTGCTGAATTGAGTCCGATGTTTGCGCTATTAATGAGATTGACATTTATCTGCTTCTGCAAGCTCAGAGCGTCTTGTTTTACGGTAATTGAGGATATGGCTGCGTTAATCGCATCCAGGGCAGCTTCGACATCCCCCTTATACGTAGATATCTTGGTCGGGGTCACGTTACCCGCATTGTTTACCGCCTGGTTGAGGCGAACAAGAAATGATCGTATTGTAAGAAGGCTGCTGTTGCATTCCACAAGAGCGGCATCGAGCCCGGATTGACTCACTGGTAGCGTATCAAAAATTCTCTTAACATCAGACACTGCCGTCCCTGCTAGAACACGCTGATTTTCTGTGTCAATTTTTGTTTGCGAATCAGTGACAACAAACGTCAGTGAAGGATATGTTGTGTTTGTATTTTCAAAAAGTTCGTTAATCTCCGTATTCACTGCGCTGTTAGCGCTGGAATACACGCTAGCGACAACATCTTTTACTCCGTTATACAAGCTGGCAATATCTATATCGGCTTTCGCGGTGATATCGCGAAGCGACTGAACCGCGTCTTCCTTTGCCTTTTCCAACCGAGCCAGTTCCTTTTCCGAATAATTATTTGCGTCAGCGTACCTATTAAGCGCGAACGTCAATGATCTCTTGGCATTGTTTACAGATGTCAGCGCAACTTGCAATTCCTCCGCTCGAGTCCCCTTCTGCATTTCAGCAAGCTTCGCCTCCTGGCTATCCAATGCGGCACGGGATTGTGTCAACTGGAGCTCTAGTTTCTTTTGTTCTAATACCAGACCGCTTGTGTCCTGCTCCATAAGAACACTCTGCGCCTCCACACGCTGCCCCTCTTTAATTGCAATAGTTTTAATCACTCCCGGGGATTCAAAAGAAAGAGCATATTCTTTCTTTGGAACCACCTCTCCGCGTGCCCGGATCGTTTCGGTGATTGATTTAGTTGCTGCCGTAAACGTAAGTAATGGAGGGGTACTCTTTTTGAAATACTTAGTATACGCCCACCCCCCTACGAGCCCGGTCCCGGCAATAACAAGAAGAATAATAAGGTAAGAAATCCTTTTCATAACAACTGTCTCAATAATCTCCTACTAGTATACATGCTTGGGTGCCAAATATCAAAAATCAGCCCCCGTCCCATTGGTTTATACCGGAACGAGGGCTGAAACTAATTGTGGAAACGGGTTAACCTATTTTGGATAGTTAGCCAACATGGCGACACTCTCTTCGCTTGGGATCCGTAGGGATCCCGTCGCGACATCGATCTGCAAAGCATGACCGGGCAGAAGAGTGATATCTTCGATTCTCCGCCGCTCCTCTCGTTTCCTTACAAATGTCCGTGCGATCGCCTGGCCAAGGACTGGAAAACAGAACACGATTCCGTGCTTGACTTGCTTCATTCTGGTGTCGTAAAGAATACGCCCGTGCCGCAACTTGGCGTAGGACCGAAGGAAGTCGGCGTTAGCCGGATCCGAAAGGACGTGCCCCAGAGAACGATTTCCAAGAGCCTGGATTCGCTCGACTGGGTCATACTCTCTAACGGCGAGCTCAAACCCAGAGACAGGCAAGTCGGCATAGCCCGTTCCCTCGGCGCCGGTAATTGCGATCGCCATTTCAGCTACGGCCGAGTACATGAGAAGGGGGGCCGCGATGAAGACGTAGTCGAAGTCGGTTCCGAAAGATTTGAGTGCGTGACCGAGCTCGCGAGTCTCTTTGTAGCCCTCCCGCGAAAGGAATGGGAGCGGGCTTCGATTTATAGCACGCTCATTCGATTCCTGTGTGCTTGCAATGGTGACGAAGGTTACCGTTTCCAATGTCTGTTGCTGACGCCTGGGATTCATGGTTGCCTCCTTATATCACATCATGGGCCGCGTCGTCTCTGTGAGACTAAGGGATAGGTGGCTGATTGTCAAAGAACCAGCCCAACCAACCCGCTAACGGTTATCAACGCCAACAGCATCTGAAACATTTGTAAACCCATCTTTTTTTAGCAACTGAACCAGTCCGTGATTTATTTCACTAATCACTTGCGGTCCCTGATAGATCATGCCAGTAATCAACTGTATCAGGGAAGCGCCCAGTCGTATCTTTCTGTAGGCGTCCGCAGCGGTGAACACTCCACCACAGCCGATAATGACATAGTTTCCTTTTGTTTTATTATACACATACCCGATCACCTCATCACTGCGTTTTTGAACCGGCCTGCCACCGTACCCGCCCTTTTCCGGGATATCCGCGTCAATAAGTGCCGGATTGGATCGAGTTTTTCCAAGATTCGTACAGATAATGCCATGGACCCGATGCCGGGCAATACACTCCAAAACAGAGTCGATCTCTGCTTCCGAAAGCTCGGGAGAAAGCTTAACAAAAATCGGCTTGCGTGTAGGAATTGTATCGAGGCGAGTAAATAATGTGTTCAGCCGATCGGGGTCGGTAAATGGCTCACCCCCAAATGCATTCGGACAGCTGATATTCACGGTGATATAATCACCAATCGACTCCATTGTTTGAAATGCTTTTGCGTAGTCATCGACCCCCGCCTGGACGTCTGCTGTTTTCTGGCAATTGGTCTTTGCTACGCTCATACCAATAGGGATGCGAAATTTCTTCCCAGACAGCCGCGCGGCTATTGCTTCACACCCATCATTTTTCAAGCCATAGTATACCATCAGACCTTGTGATCTCTTCAATCGCCACAGTCGGGGCTTTGCGTTGCCCTTGCATGGTTCTCCGGTAATGGACCCAACTTCGGAAAATCCAAAACCAACCAATGGTACGATATCGGTCAGCTCCGCATCCTTATCAAACCCGGCCGCAAGACCGATGGGATTAGGAAAATGAACGCCGAGGATTGTTTGCTCAAGAGAAGGATGCCTGTAATTAAAGAGTAATGCGCATATCATTTGCGTAAACGAATAGTTCCCCAAAAACGATCCAAATCGCAACATGTGGTCGTGAATCACCTCCGGGTCATGCGCAAAAAATATCGGCTTTGCACATGTTCGATAGAGGAAACCAAGAAATAAATTTCTTATTTGTATAACCATACTTTTTGCGTGTTGTTTTTAGTTTACTGGAAAGTCCTCGCTTTTTCAAGAATAGCGTGGCATTTCTTTTATGCCCTATCCCAATTAATTTGATATACTATCAATATATGAAACGTTTAGCCATCCACCTATTTATCTTCCTTGGACTCATCGCAATGGCAGCCATGCCTGTCGGCGCGCTTTCCGCGCCAAAGATCACAAAGCTGTCCGTGCCTCTTTTTTTTCAAAAACAGTCGCTAAGCTGTGAGGTGGCGGCTTTGCGCATGGCACTTGCCTACCAGGGAGTAACTATTTCTGAAAAGAACCTTATCAAAAAGCTCCCTTTCGATACGACACCGCATACCGCTAATACGTGGGGTGATCCCAATAAGGGTTTCGTCGGCGCAATCAACGGTAGAATGAATATTACGGGCTATGGCGTATATGCAGACCCAATCGCCGATCTCGCCCGTCAGTGGCGCGATGCGGAAGTTATGAAGAATGGCACGATCCAAGATCTTGCAAAAAATATTGATCAAAAAAGACCCGTGATCATCTGGGGGTACTATGGTAAAGGAGGTGCTGTCCAATGGAAAACACCCATGGGCGATATTATTACCGGAGTTAAAAATGAACACGCCCGGCTTGTGATCGGCTACAGAGGAAGCGCGCTCTCCCCGCTCGGATTTTACCTGCTCGATCCTCTTGCTGGCAGGCTTTACTGGAGCGCTGAAACACTCGAAAAAAATTGGGGTTCACTTGCAAACAGTGCCGTTGTCATATATCCTCAGAAATATGAACCGAAAAAAACGAAGCCCTAGTATCATATATACCCTATTCTTTATTCTCATCGCGGTCAGCGCGACCGTGTGGGTATATCGTTATTTTATCTTTAGAACACCGGCCCCCATCCTCCCGCCAGCTTCGCCATACACTCAAACAGATACTCCACCACCTGCCGCGCCGACTGCCGCACAACCGCCAAAACCCGCCACGCTTCTTGTAGAAGTTAATCTCGCCATACCATTTGTATCGCAGGCACCCAAAAAAAACTGGGATCCTGATCATGAAGAATTTTGCGAAGAGGCCTCCGCGCTTATGGCCGCCCACTATATCAACGGAACGCCCATCGAATCAGTTGATGCGGCCGATCAAGAACTCCTTAAAATCAAAGATTTCGAAATGGCAACGTTTGGTTTTTTTAAAGATACCGACGCTGACTTCACGGTACGCATTCTAAAAGAGTACTATCACATCGATGCCGTAACGACACTCGACAATCCGACAGTGGACGATATCAAAAACAATCTTGCGGCAGGAAAAACAATACTCGTTCCTGCAGCGGGAAGAATGCTGAAAAATCCGCATTTCACCGGACAGGGCCCCCTCTATCACATGATCGTTCTGAAGGGCTATACCTCTGATGGGCAATTTATTACGAATGATCCGGGAACCCAATTTGGCGCCGACTATCTCTATCCATTCGAGCGTATCATGACTGCCATGCACGATTGGAACAATGGCAACGTCGAGCAGGGCAAAAAAGTTATCATTATTGTCGGCTGAGCTGCGTAATGCGTCTTGGTAAAAACAGTGCCAGGCCAAGTGTTTTTATGGCACTCCCAACAACGAACGACCAACCAATTGCAACAATACCAAGC
>CAYJLM010000055.1:0-9546 GCA_964370875.1 uncultured Gammaproteobacteria bacterium
GCGCATTTGCTTAACAAGCAGTTCGCTATCTAGGAAACAGCTCGCCGCTTGCGCGCCATGTGCGACCAAATGCTCGAGCGCGGCAATCAGAGCTCGATACTCCGCTTGATTATTCGTGGCGTGGCCTATGAATTTCTTGATGGCGTGACACTCGCCACTTGGTGTATAGACAACGGCGCCTATTCCCGCCGGACCGGGATTGCCCCGCGCCCCGCCATCTGAGTATGCTGTATAACGTCCCCTCATAGCCGTTGTTTGGAATAATTAATTATTTAGATAAAGATATCATCTTTTCCCTGCCAGGTGCCAATATCAATATGACAGAATATCGTAAGTATGTCACCAGCGGTAAGCTCCGTCTCACTCGCGCCCTTCTTTATTCCCAGCATAACACGACGCTCGGTATCCTGTTGGACGTGGAGACGAAGGTGCTGCATTTTTTTTCCAACCCGTGACATGTTCACTACCACACACCGCTGTATGCAAAATAGCGGTTCGGGATTGCCCGTGCCCCATGGTTGGCATCGTTTTAGTTGATTGGCAAATTCAAGAGTAATATCACAGAGCCCGAGATGGTATATTCTTTCATTTTTCATGTCCTGTGCCGGCGAAGAACGCTCATCGTGAACAACGCAGTTGATTTGGTCGGCGAATTCACCCATGCTTACTCCTTCTTTGAGCGCAAATCCACCGGCGCGATGGTGTCCTCCAAAGCGATCAAAAAGCGATTCAATTTTTTGAAATGTTCGCGCGATATGAATGTCAGCCGTACTGCGAGCGACGCCAATGCTTCTATCTGATTTTTCTGAGATGAGCACAACCGGCTTGTTGTATGTACGTACAAGTGATCCCGCGACAAGACCCAGAACACCGAGCGGCCAGTGAGGTGACGATCCGACAAGGATTCTATTGTCGGTCTGTATTTTGCACTGTGCGTGGGCTTCTCGCGTGATACGGGTTGTTAGTTTTTGCCGCTCTTTATTATGCGCTGCCAGGATATCGGCAATTTTCTTTGCCTCTTGTGCTGTCTGTGTAGTCAACAGGTCAAATGCCAGCTGGGCGTGATCCATCCTGCTCGCGGCATTCAGTAATGGCGACAGGTAGAATAATATCGAATGGGTTGTTATGGTAGAAAGACGAATCGGCGCGACGGAGAGAAGCGCACGAATACCGACGCGACGCATTTTATTCAAAACAGTGAGCCCAAAATGAAGAAAGACTTTATTTTCACCCACAAGAGGGACGCAGTCGGCAAGAGTTGACATGCACACCAGATCCAGAAACCAGCGCTCAAAATATTTCCATTCTTGTGTGCGAGGCGCGGCAGTACGAATGAATCCTTGAGCGAGTTTAAATGCGGCTCCCCCGCCGGACAAATCTTTGAAGGGATAGCGGTCGGCATGTACGCGCGGATGAATGATTCCTACAGCGCGTGGAATCATCATCGGATCGTCTGGCACGGTATGGTGGTCGGTAATGATAGTGTCAATACCGTTTCGCGACGCGTGGTCAATTTCCTTTGCGTTTGATATTCCCTGATCGGTTGTAATAATCAGCGAGATGCCATTATGTGCAAGCTCATCAATGACGTGAGTATGGAGTCCATACCCCTCATCATCGCGATAATTAATTCTCACACTGACATCGCCGCCGAATTTTGTGAGAGTCTCGTAGAGGATAACTGTCGCGCAGACACCGTCAACATCATAGTCGCCATAAATACAAATTTTTTCCCCCTTGTTTACGGCACGAAGAATACGATCGATACACGTCGACATGTCGTCAAACAGAAAGGGGTCGTGTGTGTCCCTTTCGTAATCGGGGGCTGTAAAGCGTCTGATATCCTCCAGCTCAAATATACCCCTCTCCTTCATAATCTCGAGTATAGCGTTATGAAATGAGGCGGATTCGGGTTCTGTTATGGGTATGTCGCGGACACCAGAAAAAATATCACGGTGCCCTTCCTGAAGCACAAGCATGGGGATTTTAGAAATAGTATAACGGCAATACAAGGGTCAACACCATGCTGACAGTGACGATAGCCGTCAGGACAACAAGGAACATTTTTTGTTTCTTTTTTGAGATCATACGTTGTTAGTATACCGTGGTATTGTTATCTTGTCATGCTCAGGGCTCTTAGCGCTTAAGGATGCTCAAGTAGGTGTCTGTCGGAATCTCCACTGAGCCGCTGGACTGCATGCGCTTCTTTCCTTTTTTCTGTTTTGCAAGAAGTTTCTGTTTGCGCGTGACATCACCGCCGTAGAGTCCCGCTGTCACATCTTTGCGGAATGCTGAAATGCGTTCGGCGGCTATGACCTTTGCGCCGATTGCGGCCTGAATTTTTATCTCGAATTGCTGTCGAGGCAGACTTTCCTTTAGCGTCTCTACGATTTTTTTGCCCCGACGATATGCTTCATCACGATACACAATCAGTGCGAGTTCTTCCACCTTCGACGGTCCAACAATAAAATCCATGCGCACGACGTCCGCCTTTCGATAATCCTTTACTTCATAGTTCATTGACGCGTACCCTGCGGAAATACTTTTGAGTGAATCGTAAAAATCAACAACGATTCCATTCAATGGGATATCAAAACGCAGGATAACGCGGCGTGAGGCGACCTGCGTCTCCCCGCCTAAATATTCAGTGTCAAGATAGATTCCCTTTTTCTCCGAGACGAGTGCCATAATAGGACCGATGGTTGACTCGGGAGTAATCACATCAAGGCTCACCCATGGCTCCTCAATACTCAGTATTTCATTTTCATCCGGCAACTCAAGGGGGCCGCGGATTGTCAGTGTTTCATTGTTTTTTTGCAATACATGATAGGCAACAGAGGGAACGGTGACGATGACGTCGAGTCCATATTCTCGCTGTAGCCGTTCCTTAATAATTTCCAGATGGAGCATGCCCAGGAATCCACACCGAAATCCATAGCCCAACGCGAGGGAATGTTCCGGCTCATAGGTAAAAGCGACATCATTAAGTTTCAGCTTCTCTATCGCGTCTCGCAAGCGCTTGAACTCATCACCATCTTTTGAAAAAATACCCGCAAATACCATTGGTTTCATCTCTTTATACCCAGGCAGTGCCGGTATGTCCGTATCTGTTACGCGGGTTATTGTGTCACCAACACGACACTCTTTGATGCTTTTGAGTCCTGTTGCGATATATCCAATTTCACCGGCGTTCAGAGAATCCGCGCTTTTAAACTTTGGCGTAAGAATACCTATTTCCACGGCGCGTCCTGTCGCGCGTGTTCGCATAAACAGTATCTGGTCTTCCTTGTGAAGTGACCCATCAATAACGCGAACATACGCTACAACACCTCGGTACTCGTCATACACAGAATCAAAGATAAGTGCGCGAAATTTGGCGGTTGATGTGCTCTGTGGCGGCGGGATACGCGCAACGAGTGCAGAGAGTAATACGTCGACACCCTCGCCGGTTTTACCTGAGACATAAAGAATGTCATCCAAGGAGCACCCGAGGAGGGATGTGATCTCATCGGCCGTTGCCTCCCGGCGCGCGCCGGGAAGGTCAATCTTGTTAATAACCGGGATGATCGTCAGATTCTGCTCAAGCGCAAAATAAAGATTGGCGATTGTCTGTGCCTGGATACCTTGGGTCGCATCAACAAGAAGAACGGCCCCCTCAACGGCAGCGAGAGATCGGGAGACCTCATACGAGAAGTCAACATGCCCGGGCGTGTCAATAAGATTGAGCATATACGTTGCCGAGCCCTCTCGATAGTACATGCGAACAGGTTGCAACTTAATGGTAATCCCCCGCTCTCGTTCAAGATCCATTTGGTCGAGAATCTGTGCCTTCATTTCGCGCGTGGAAACGGTCCCCGTCATCTCAAGTAGTCGATCGGCAAGGGTTGACTTTCCATGGTCGATGTGCGCGATAATGCAAAAATTTCTAATGTGTTCTTTATTCATACTATTTGTCCTCTCCCCCAATAAGTACCGACAGAAGCGCGAGATTATCGAGAAGTAATGCCGATCGAAGAACGGCTGACTGAAAAAGATCCTCAGGCTTCTTTATGATATCTTGCACGGTGCCAATGACAAGTCCTGCCGGTATGGCATCTTGGAGTCCTGAGGTAACAACAAGATCGTCCTTTCGCAACTCCTCGGAAATCGGTACAAGCGTCATCGTAAGACCCGTATTAAATTGTCCCTCGGTAATTCCGTGAATTTCCTTTTTCTCTTGAAATATCGTACTCAAAATTTTACTCCGCGGATCGGTCAGGGCAAGAACAAAGCTTTTTGTCTGTTCCGTGCTTCGAACCGTTCCGACCAGTATGCCGTCCCGTGCCACGACCGGATCACCAACGCTCACACCGTCCCGCGAGCCCTTATCAATAACAACCTCACGCTGAAACGGGTCAGTGCTTTTTCCAATGCGTCGTGCAATGAGCGGGCTGAGTTTTGCGCGCTCAACAAACGCAAGCAAATCACGAAGTTGGATATTCTCCTCTTCAAGAACGTGAAGTCGAACAGTGTCGGTCGTACATGATCCGCACTGCCCTTGCTCTTGTGTTTGACTTTGTTGCGGACGGACGATGTTTGACACGTACGCGCCAAGCGTTTCAATCGGCGAGAAGAGCGATGTAAACTCGATAGCGAGAATACAGAGGATGAGTATACAATAGCGCAAGACGGTTCGCATGATATAATGGGACTTTATGGGGACTTACGCACATGCGTGCAGTTCGAGGCGCCAGTGAGGAACGGAGTAAACTGTACTGATTGTACAGTGTCGAGTACCGGAACTGGCAACGAAGAAATGCGCCATGTGCGTATGTCCCCTATTATAATTATTTTTTCCATGCATCTCGGGATGGAGGAACCATGACTGTCGTTAAAAAGTCGATATCATCGATCAATACTGCCGTACCGCGCACAACGCATGTCAGCGGATCCTCGGCAATGATGACCGGTACGCCGGTGCTTTCAGAAATAAGGCGATCGAGATTTTTCAGTAATGCACCGCCACCCGTAAGAAGAAGACCCTGCTCAAAGATATCTGAAACAAGTTCCGGCGGGGTATTTTCAATTGTCGTCTTAATATTATCGACAATAATACGTACGGTGCGAGTAAGAGCTTCGCGAATTTGCGAGTCGTCCATGATGATCTCTTTCGGCAGTCCGGTAACAAGATCGCGTCCCCGTACTTTCATGAGAAGCGGCTCGGAAAGCACATCAGCCGAACCGATTTTTATTTTAACATGTTCAGCCGTGCGCTCACCAAGAAGAATATTGAAATAATCACGGGCATACCGAATAATATCCTCATTCAGTTCATTGCCGGCAACCTTCAGTGATCGCGACGTAACGATACCGCCCAGTGAAATAACCGCTATATCTGTCGTGCCACCGCCAATATCTACCACCATCACGCCTCGTGAGTCCTGTACGGGCAATCGCGCTCCAATCGCCGCGGCCATTGGCTGTTCGATGAGATACACATTGCGAGACCCGGCTGAAAGAGCCGCATCCTCCACTGCCTTGCGCTCAACTTCGGTAATATCAAGCGGTATGCCAATAACAACGCGCGGGCGAGGAGAAAATCCAAAACGCTCGATATGAACTTTTTTAATAAAATAATTCAACATTTTTTCCGTTACTTCAAAATCGGAAATGACACCGTCAACAAGCGGCTTGGTCGCTATGATATGCGCAGGCGTTCTGCCAACCATCTTCGATGCCTCTGTTCCAACGGCAAGAATTTGATCAGTCCTCATATTAACCGCGACGACGGACGGCTCATTAATAACAATACCCTTGTCCTTTACGTACACAAGTGTATTGGCGGTGCCAAGATCGATGCCAAGATCGTTTGAGAATCGTCCAAATAGTTTATTGAGAAGCGGGCGCATGTCGGTACATCTTATGAAAGAAGCAATAAATTTTTTCCTGTCATCGACGGTGGCTGTTCGATATTCAAAAATGAAAGTAGCGTGGGCGCGACATCGGACAGCATGCCCTGTGGCTCTACACTACTGAGATCTTTGCTTGAAATATCGCGCGCATCCAAGGAACGTCCCTCAAGATTTTTTGCAACAAGGATACACGGTACGGGATTATTGCTGTGTTCCTTATCGATAAGTCCCGTATGGAGATCCAGCAATCCTTCCGCATTTCCATGATCGGCGGTGATGACGAGGCATCCATTTTTTGCCAATGTTGCGTCGACGAGGCGTTTTAAGCATCGATCGATTACCTCAACGGCGGCAACCGTTGCCTTCATGTCGCCGGTATGGCCGACCATGTCCGCATTTGCATAGTTAATGGCAATAACATCGTACGTATCCTTTGAGATTGCGTTTATGACCGCGTCGGTGATTTCTAGCGCGCCCATCTCGGGCTTTTGAGCGTACGACTCGACATGAGGAGATTGAATCATGATCCGGTCCTCACCGGGAAAGGGAGACTCCTTCCCGTCGTTAAGGAAATAGGTGATGTGCGCATATTTTTCCGTTTCAGCGACGTGTAGCTGTGTGAGGCCGTGTGAACTAATGAGCTGAGAGAGTGAGTCTGTGATTTCTTTGGGCGCAAACGCGATCTGGACAGGAAGCGTGCTGTCGTATTCCGTAAATGTTGTTATGCGCAGATTGGAATACGCTCTGCGTTCAAAGCGATCAAACGAGGGTGCGGCAAATGCTTGGGCAATCTGCCGCGCTCGGTCGGCGCGAAAATTAAAAAAAATCAACGAGTCGTTGTCAGTAACTGTGGCAACGGGATGGTCGCCGGAAAGAAGAGTAGTCGGCGCAAACTCTTCGTCGTACTGTCCTTGCGTATACGATTCTCTCAGCGCGAGTACGGGGTCATGGGCGACTTTATCCGGAACCTCGCCACATATTGCTCTATATGCTTTTTCCGTTCGATCCCAGTGATTATCACGATCCATGGCGTACCACCTTCCGCTCAGTGATGCTAGCTTGTAGGGCGTTGACCCAAGACGATCAACCAGCGATTCAATATATCCGACACCGCTTGAAAAGGGCGTGTCGCGGCCATCCAAGAATGCATGGATATACAGCTTCTCAATTCCCTGTCGGGTTGCGTATTCAATAAGCGCGAACAGGTGTTCAATGTGGCTATGGACGCCACTCGTGCTTACCATCCCAATACAGTGCACTGTGCTTCCATTTTTTTTTGCGTGATCAAAAGCGTCACGCAATGCTTCATTTTCAAAAAAAGTACCGTTCGATATTGACGCGTTTATGCGGGACAGATCCTGAAAGACTATACGCCCCGCACCGATACTCATGTGCCCAACCTCAGAATTACCCGCCTCACCCCACGGCAAACCAGTCGCTTCTCCGGACGCCTGAAGTACGGCAGTGGGATAGGTCGATACGAGGTGATCAAAATTCGGCGTTTTCGCCTCTGTGATTGCGTTTGCTCTGCCTGAGGGTGCGATTCCCCATCCATCAAGAACAACCAGTATACACGGACGGTGCTTTGCCAGCGGTTTATCGGGCATAGATACTAGAAAAATGCGAAATTAAAAATTTCGACGTGAAATCAATTTTGTATTTAGAGAAATAGGTGCTTACGAAAGTAATTCCCGCTCAATATCCATGAGTCGGTTGTATTTCTCGACACGCTCTGAACGTGACAAGCTGCCCGTCTTGATGTATTCCGCGTTTACGGCAACCGATAAATCAGCAATGGTCGTATCGGCAGTTTCGGCGGAGCGATGAGATATAATAACCGCATAGCCATGGGCTCGCGCGAGTGCGATACAATCAAGCGTTTCAGACAATGAACCGATCTGATTAAGCTTAATGAGAATAGCATTTGCGGCCTTTCTGTCAATCCCGTATTGCAAGCGTTTGGGGTTAGTGACAAAGAGATCATCACCCACCAGAAGCAGTTCCCCACCAAGCATTTTCGTCATTTTTACCCACCCATCCCAGTCATCTTCAGCTAATCCATCCTCGATACTGATAATCGGATATTTTTTCTTCCATGACATCCAGAGTGCAATCATTTGATCGCTCGAAAGTTTCTTTTTTTCGATTGAGAGTGAGTATTCCTTTTTCTTTGGGTCATAAAATTCCGATGTCGCCGGATCCATGGCAAGCATCACATCCTTACCGGCACGGTACGGTGTTTTTGCGATCGCCTGCATGATTGCCTTGAATGCATCTTCATTTTTTCTAAAAGCAACCGCGTATCCACCCTCATCACCGACAAGCGTAGAAAATCCCTTCTTTTTCAGGAGGGCTCCATACGCATGAAATATTTCCGCACCGCATCGAACACGTTCGCAAAACATCTTTTGCTGAGGAACGATCATGAACTCCTGAAAGTCCAAAATCCATCCCGCGTGCGCGCCACCATTCTCGATATTCATCATCGGGATCGGCAATGTGTAGTTCTTATACGGCATTTTTGACAGTGATCGAATCCAGGCATACAGCGGCGTCTTCTGTTCTTGTGCCTGTGCGTGTGCAAATGCGAGCGAGACAGCCAAAATGGCGTTTGCCCCAAGTCGCTTCTTATTCCCGGTCCCATCAAGCGCACACATTCGATCATCAAGCGTTCGCTGATTGTCGATCCCCGTAACAGCGCGCGCAATTGTTGTGTTCACGTGATTAACTGCCCTTAATACACCTTTGCCGCCATACCGCTTGGGATTTCCGTCACGCAACTCTAACACCTCATGCCTGCCCGTCGATGCCCCCGAAGGAACGCTTGCGATGCCGGTAGCGCCGCTTGCAAGCTCTACTGTTGCGCGTACGGTAGGATTGCCGCGCGAATCAAGGATTTCTGATCCAAAAACCTTTTTTATTTTCATAATGAGTGTTTTATGCGTTATTTTTGAAGATATTTTAATACGGGAAACTCTCGTCCGGAAAGGAATTCCAATACCGCCCCCCCGCCAGTGGAAACGTAGTCAAATGATTTTTTCATTTTATATTGCCGGAGAAACCCCTCTGTATCGCCACCGCCCACTATAGAACGCGCAGGACTGCTCGCTATGGCTCGGGCGACCTCGAGGGTCCCTTTTGCAAATTCAGGATTCTCAAAATATCCGAGCGGTCCATTCCAAAAAATAGTCTTCGCGCTTTTTACAATGGACGAGAACAGGGCCGCTGTTCGAGGCCCAATATCCATATACATCCAATTCCATGGCAGTGTCATTCTCCCCTCAAGATCAATAATCTTTGTTTTTGATTCGGTTGATACTTTTGGCGCCGCGACCAAATCGATCGGTAAAACAAGTTTTGGAATACTGATACCCGGCCCCAGATTGACATACGTATCCTGCACGGAATGCATAATATCCTCAGCAACCGTAAAAAGTTTTTTTTGTTCGCGTTTCAGCTCAAGTGATTGTCCCTCTACAAGTGACGCGGCAATCTTTATTCCGCGTGCTTTAAGAAAATTATGCGCAAGTGCACCACCAATCAGCACAACATCGGCTAGCGGCAGAAGATTTTTTATAAGGTCAATCTTATCAGATATTTTTGCCCCGCCAAGCACAACAACAAATGGATAAGCGGGTTTGGAAAGGAGTGGCTC
>CAYJLM010000056.1:0-9465 GCA_964370875.1 uncultured Gammaproteobacteria bacterium
ACCACTGACTCAACATCTGCAACCGACTCTACTGCTTCTGAGCCCGCACCAACCACCACCACTGAATCAACGTCATCAACCGATACTACTGCATCTGAGCCCGCACCAACCACCACCACTGAAACAACACCATCAACCGAGACTACTGCACCCGCACCAACCACCACCACTGAAACAACGTCATCAACCGAAACACCTCCCACGCCCGAAATAAGCGCGCCAACCGTTCAGCCGGAAACGATTACGATTCCCTCGATATCGGAGATCGGCGGTGCGACTTCACCGTATGTCCTTGGAGTTTCAAATTCGGTTGGAGGGGGTGGTGCGCAGGCACTTCTTCAGGCGGGATCGTTTGTTGCGTCGGATGGGCGGTCTGTGTCGGCTGATGTGAAGCTCACTCCGATGTCGTTTTTGCAGAGCCTTGATTGGACGGGCTGTTCCTCTGTTTTGAAAAATATTCCCGTGCTTGGAAATAAGGCGTATAATTTTTCCGCCCAAAACAATACACCAAAGGATGCCGGCGATTTTTCTGTCGATTCAAATGCCCCTGTCGCGCTTACAATCTCATATGGCGAGCCCGATATTGCAAGTCAAGGAATTATTGAAGGTACTATTCACGCAATTGCGTTTGATCCCGGAGACTGTAATCAGCCAGTGCAGTCTGTGCTTGATGAAAAAAATAAAACGGTGACAATTATTACTTCACCAAAAACTTTTTTTGCACTCACGGGAGATGTGCGTGAGGGGTTTGTTCAGTCATTAAAACCCGAACTGCCTACATTTGAATTTACGCCCGTTTACTCAGACATTTCTCTTGAGGATCTCAATTTGAAGGACACAGAAAAGAGCAATGAGTTGGCGGTAAGCGGCAATACGGTTATTGCGACAGAGAATAGCACTATCGATCTCTGTCTTGCATCGAAGCTTTTTAAGAAGCCAGTCAAGAAGATTATCCTTTCGATATCTTCGTCAAAATATGCGCTTGGCTACAACGCAAAAGGAGATTGTTTTGGCGCAAAAATTAAAATTCCTGCACAGGGTGGCGAGCAGGATGTTGAGCTCAAGGTTATTTATATTGATGATCAGGTTCAGATTATTAAGATTCGGATGATTTTAACATCTCAGTTTCAGGCCAATCTTTTGAAATATGCTCTGCCGTTTTTCGATCAGATTCAGGCACTAAACGAACAGGTTGGTAAGACCGTCGAACAGAATCAGCCGATAATTCAGACCACGGCAGCAGTGGCGGTTCCCATTGTTGGTGTTGCCAATCCGTCACTTGTGACAAATGCATTGAATTGGTACTACTATATCAATCATTTCTTATCATGGCTCCTATCACTTCTCGGAATTCGTAAAAAGAGAAAGCCGTGGGGTGTCGTATACAACTCAATTACAAAAGGTGTCATTGACCTGGTTATTGTTCGTCTGTTCGAGAAGGCCTCAAATCGATTGATTGAAACGCAGGTGACTGATAAAAGCGGACGATTCAGCTTTCTTGCGCCTCCGGGCGAGTATTATATTACCGCGACGAAAAATCCGCTTGTGTTTCCCTCTCAAATCGTAAAGGGCACTATCGATGGTGACTATTCAAATATCTACCGCCAGGAATCATTTTCGATCTCCACGCCGGATCAAGTCATGACATTAAGCGTTCCACTCGACCCGCCTGCTTTTGATCACGCACGCGTTGCGCAGAGATTCCATCTCGTGAAGTGGTGGAAGACGTTCGTGGGGAAGAACCCACTCGCACCGCTCCTGGTCGGTTTTATCATAAGTGAAGTGTTAGTTCTCTACATACCAAACTCTGTCAATTACACACTTCTTTGGTTTAACGGGTTTTTCCTCATTACCCAAATGGCTCTTGGCCTGAAATCCGAGAAGGAGTGGGGGTTGGTATTTGATGCGGTGTCCCTTGCGCCAGTACCGCTGGCCGCGATCACTATCTTTGACGCGCAAGAAGGAAAGATGCTGAGAACGCGACTGACGGATTACTTTGGAAGATTTAGTTTTCTCACGCCGACAGGAAAATATCTTTTGGCGGTGAATAAGGAGGGGTATCAATTCCCAGTTCCAAAGGATATGCATGTCGCAAAGTATCACCACCTCTATTATGGGGATTCCTTTGACGTGAAGGGAAAGCGCGCACTCGTGAAGACAAACATCCCCGTTGTATTAAAAAGTTCAGAACCGGCTCTCACGCAAGAAGGTGCCGCTCTTCAGTCAGGCGAAGCGGGGAACCCGCAAGGACAGGAAGTAGTACCCATAGAGCAGAGCGCGCCGCAACAAGAAAATACACCCCTTCTTGCGGGACAGTCTCAGGTGTCTGCCGCCACGCAAGAAAAGCTAGAGTCACCACAACAGCCCGCTCAGTCTTCAGGTGAAGCGCCTCCTCCCGTACAAAGTGAGAGGCCGCCGAGCGAATAATACACACATAAAAACACGCAAGATATATTGCGTGTTTTTTGTGGATCATGGTATGCCGGGTGGATTGTGTATCATTGACAGACCGACATAAGAGAAGTAGAATTTTCGTGCCGAAGGCGTTTTTACTTTATGTATTATTTGGCGCTAAACACTCTTTTTTTATGAACATAAACAGGAGACGGTGCTTTTCTGTTGGGCTTTTCATTTTTTTCTTTCTTTCGGGTATGGGCGGTGTTCCGGTATTTGCCCTGGATGAAGAACGCCATGATACTGATGTCCAGTATGTGGACGATGAGGTCATTGTTCAGTATAAGAAGAAAGTAATCAATGTTGAGACGTCTTTTGGAAGGGCCGCGGCTCGGCAATTTGCAAAAAAAAGATCCCTTGAAACAAAGGAGGACATTCAGAGGGGTAATGTATCTCTGTATAAGATTAGAGACAATAAAACCGTTGAACAAAAAATTGATGAGCTGAGAGCCGACCCGAGCGTTGAGTATGCTCAGCCAAATTATCAGTATGCACCCAGAGAGATAACGTCGAATGATACGTGGAGGGGGTTACTTTGGGGGCTTGATAATAGCGGGCAAACCGTGAATGGGGCGGCGGGAGTAAACGATGCGGATATCGACGCGCCAGAGGCGTGGTCGCTCAATGAGGGAACGAACGGATCGGTGGTTGTGGCTGTTATTGATACGGGTGTTGACTATGGTCATCCCGATCTCGCCTCGAATATGTGGGACGGATCAAACTGTAAAGACGAGAGCGGGGCTGCTCTTGGAGGGTGCAATCATGGGTATGATTATGCGAACAACGACCGCGATCCGCTTCCCACCACTTCTTCTCATGGTACCCATGTTGCGGGAACAATCGCGGCAATAAAGGGAAACGGACTTGGCGTTATCGGTGTCGCGCCTCGGGCAAAGATTATGGCGATCAAATCGACACTGACCTCTGCGAACGCGGTTAAGGGAATACAATTTGCAAAACAGAACGGAGCGAATGTTATTAATGCAAGCTGGGGGACATACGGAACAGACGCTGAACACTTTGATCTCTCCCTGTACAATGCGATTCGTGATTTCAATGGATTGTTTGTCGTTGCGGCAGGAAATGAATCCTTTGATCATGATGATGGCGTTGATTTTCATAAAAGCTATCCTGATGGCTTCTCGATTGATACATCAATTGGACCGGCGCTGTCAAATATCATTACGGTAGCCGCCACAAACCAAAACGACTCACTCGCGTATTTTTCTGACTACGGATCAAGGACTGTTGATGTGGGCGCGCCGGGAACAAACATCTTAAGTACGATCGTTAATGGGTATAGTTATCTCGATGGCACCTCAATGGCGGCGCCGCATGTTGTCGGACTCGCGGCGCTTATAAAGGGGTATAATCCGACGCTGACAACACCACAGATTAAGAATATTATTCTAACATCAGGAGACCCGCTTGCGTCATTGAGCGGGAAAACAACAACAGGGAAAAGGATTAATGCCGAAAAGGCTCTAAGAGCGGCAAATCCCGAAAAGAGGATTACCGGATTTTCTTTCGCCTCTCCTCCGGTCCAAGGAGTGATTGATGGGGTCAATCACACTATTGACGTTGCCGTGCCTTTTGCCACAGACGTTACTTCCCTGATCCCAACCATTACATTTAGTGGTGCCTCCGTAGTTCCCGCATCGGGTGTAGCGCAGAATTTTTCAACTCCCGTCACATACACCGTCACAGCCGCCGACGGGTCTATTCAAGACTATACTGTTACGGTTTCATTTCTTTTTGCGGTTGGAACATTGACAGTTTCTCTTGATCCGGCAACGCCGAACGCATCGCAAGCTGTTGCCGGAACTACGCCAGAGGCTGGCGCACTTATGCTTCGTTTGACTGCGTCGGTTGAAGATGTGCGAGTAACGGATGTGATGTTCCGCACGAAGGAAAACGAGCAGGACGCCGCCGTGAGATCGGCTACACTCTGGAAGTCATCGAGCGTATCGGGTCCATGGACAAAAGCAGGGAATGATATCGCGCTGAATACCGATGGCGCAAATCCCGGGTTCTTGCGCTGGACGCTGTCCAGTTCGGATATAATAGTGTCACGATCATCCGCGCTTTTTCTCCTTCTCAGACCAACCTACGCAAGCTTTCTGTCAGATGAAGTATCCGGACTGAAGCCGGCATTTATCCTTGCTGATCTCTGGGCTGACGGCGTCATGTCCGGTGCCCCTCTCTCTGCCGGTGGGAGCGAGCTGATAAATAGTTCGGGAGTTGTCGTACAATCCAATACGAGCGCGACGTATGATAGCTCAACGGAAAAAACAGCCACGACAGAATTGAGTGCAACAGCGACTACGCTCGCGACGGAAAACAGTGTTCTTTTTTCTCCCGGCGACATTGTATTTATTGATGAAGACAACGGTGGCGACTGGGATTCGTCTGTCGAAGAATTGATGGTTGTTCTTGTTGATGGCGGGTCAAGTCTTACGGTGAGCCGCGCGGCCTTTGGAACAACAGCGAGCGTATATACAATCGGCAAGAATATCTATCGTCTAGACAATGCATCGTCACGTCGTGGTGTTGTTGGAAATGCAACAACAATTCTTAATACCAAGCTCGAGCTTACTGCCAGCGGATCGCCAAGCGGAACGATAATCGCAGGAATTGCGAAAGAGGTTTTGCGACTTACCGCAAGCGCACGGGCAAACCCTGTCGATGGTCGTTTGAATAAGGCACGCATTACGCGCATTGATATTGTCGCAAGCAAGCTCAATGCGAGCGTCGAGCATGTTGTAGTATATCCGATCGAGTTTGATGGCATTGCGGCATATCGAACAACCTGTTCCGCCCTGTCGCAGGAAAAATGGCGCTGTGTATTAAATACGAACGGCGCGTCAAATGAAATTATCGAAGGGGAGTCGCGCGCATATAGCGTGCGCGCCGATGTGGGGTACGGCATGAATGGAGGTACGGCATTCCGTATTTCTTCTTTGGGAACAGCAGACACGGCGAACGATACGAACGATGTGCTTTGGACCGACGGCTTTACCGCGCAGGACTGGGTTAACCAGCCGGTTACACAGCTTGTTGGTGGAACACAGATTGCGTCTATGTTCGGCTCAGTCGACACAACGCGCCCAACCATATTATCGCTTGTGTTTTCCGATTCGGCAACGGCGAATGTACTTGCCGCAGGAGATACTATTTTGATCACCTTCAATGAAATGATCGATCCTTCCGATATTGCATCGGCGCTTATTCCGGGCGGTGCGGCAGTCACGGTAGCTGAGGGTGGAATAGGCGATGTATCTCTCGAGGCAACGACCGGTACGGTAACCATAAAAGGAATTGTAACGACAGATATTGATTCCGGTGCAACACCTCTCAATACCACCTATACATCGAGCCTATCGCTGGACGCGCCGGGAACTGTACTCACCATTGTTTTAACGAGAATTGATAGCGGTGCCGGCGTGCTTTCTGCAAATAAAGTATTTAGTGATAGTGTCGCAATTGAAACAACTCTTAGTGACGTGAATGGAAATCTCCTTGTTGATTCTGACGTTGTTGCGAGTGGCATCATACATCAGGATGCAAAGACAATCACCGGCTTTAGTTTTTCTGATCCTTCTGTTGTTGGGGTGATCGATGAACAGAACCATGCCATATCGGTTGCGGTCCCCTTTGGCACTACTGTTTCAGCGCTTGCTCCTACGATTATGAAAACGGGCGCGCTCATTGTTCCTGCGTCGGGGATACAGCAGGACTTTTCAAATCCTGTCACGTACCTTGTCACGGCAGTGAATGGGTCGACCCAGAGCTATGTGGTTACCGTTACCGTTGTCGCAAATCCGGCAAAGGCAATCACATCATTGACCATCCAATCGGGGCCGGGACAGTCGCCGATAGTTGCGCAAGGTGTCATTAACGAAACCGATCATACGGTTCTCGTGCATGTTCCGTATAGCGCCGACGTGACCTCGCTTTGGGTTGCCATTGTCCACACGGGCGTAACAGTAAGTCCGATTCCCGGATCGCTTCAGGATTTTACGAGTCTGGTAACCTTCACGATAACTGCCGCGGATGGATCAACACAAGAATATGTCGTTACAGTGAGAGTTGCTGCAAGGCCGAAAATCACGTCGTTCAATGTAGTGTCAACAGGCTCAACCCCCGTGGCAGTGAGCGGTGTCATCAATGAGACCGATCATACAATTGCCGTAACGCTTCCCTATGGCACAATGCCCGGAACCATTATGACACTTATTGAGCATACGGGTTATCAGATTAGACCAATGCCGTCATCCGATATGGCGTACTCTCCTCTACCGCAACCGTATACGGTAACGGCCGCCGATGGAACGACTCAGGAATATATTGTTACCATCTCGATTGCAAGGAATTCCGCGAAAGCCATTACCGCCTTTAATCTCGGCGTACCTGCTGTAAGTGGTGTGATCAGCGAAACGGCACATACAATATATGTTTTTGTTCCCTCTGGTACGGATATTACAGCGCTTATCCCAAGCATCACAACGACTGGTGCGTCGATCGCTCCGCTGTCAGGCGTTGTGCAAAATTTTACAGACCCCGTTTCGTATACGGTTACGGCGGAAGACGGATCGACACAACGCTATGGTGCAACGGTAAAGGTTGCACAGGAAAGTCAGGTTTTTCCTGATAAAAACGGCAACGTCACGACAAATAAAAATAAGCCGCAGGTAGTTGTCTCGTCACCGTCGCAGGTCGTGACGGTGACAACAACGAGTGATACGCCAAAACCAAGCATCAATTACAGTACTCTCATTTCAGCAGGCACGGGCGTGATTCCCAAGACAATTATTGACACGCCCAGCGCGGACGTTATTATCCCGCCATCAGCCACGGTGACAAGCAGTAGCGCTACATGGGATGGTGTTATCGCCGCGCCAATCGAAACAACGGTCACGCTTCCGGGAAATTCTACTCAAACAAAAACAATACACAGAGCGATTGAGATTGGCTCTGCCGAGGTTTCATTGTCTTTTGATAAGGCTGTACAGGTGGTGCTGTCTGATCAGGCGGGAAGAAGGGCGGGATATATAAAACCGGGTGCGTCATTTGCAGAGATTACGGCAGTATGCGCAGATAACGATCAGACTACTGGCGACGCGCTTCCCGCGAACGGTGAATGTAAAATTGATTCCGGAAAAAGCCTCGTCATCTGGACTAAACATTTTACTTCGTTTGTAACCTACACTGAAACTTCGGTAAACGTCGTAGGTGGGGGTGGAGGAGGAGGTGGTGGAGGAGGTGGTGGCTCCAGTAGCGTGGTGACACCAAAGATTATACGCCCCATACCTCCCCAGGCAGGATTTAGCGTTGTAATCAATAATGGTGACGTGGTTACCATGGATCCTTTGGTATCGCTGACATTCCAGGTCGGAGCCGACATTACTCATGTCATAATTTCAAATTATCAGGATTTTTCTGAGTCAAAGACGGTATCATTGAGCCAGAAGATCGTATGGCGTTTATTGGATGGTCCGGATGCCAGGACGGTATATGTAAAATTCTTTGATTCGATGAATAATAGCTCGGCGGTCGTGTCCGACTCCATCATTCTCGGTGAATTTCTTCGATTGGAGAATGAAGTGTCAGTGCCTTCTCTTAAGAAAGTGGTCACACCGCCGACTTCTATTCAATCCAGCTCTTCCGGTCAGGTGCTAGGCGTAAAAGTTTCGCGTGGGAAAGAGACGAAAAAACCATCCGCCCTCGCCGTGCGTTTATCCGGCATGATTTTGCTTCAAACTGAAGGCAAGGGAGAGGCATGGTACGTAAACCCAGACACCCTGAAGCGCTATTATCTTGGCCGACCAAATGATGCGTTTGCAGTCATGCGCACGCTTGGTCTTGGTGTGAAGCACAGCATTTTAAGTCGTGCCGACCCTTATTACGGTCGCCTGCTTGGGAAAATTCTTCTTGATGTCCAGTCGCACGGCGAGGCATACTATATCTTTCCAAAAGACAAGCGGCGACACTCACTGGGAAGGCCGGCCGAAGCATTTGCAGTCATGCGTACGCTTGGCATGGGCATTACGAATAAAAATCTTGACATGATAGAGACGGCTGAGCTGAAATAAGGTAACATTGATAGGTATGCGCGCTACGCTCAAGAAATACTTTGTACCCCACGAAAAAAATAATTACCATCCGCACGTTTTGCATAAAAAGCGCGTGGTACTCTACGGTGCACTCGGGCTTGGAATAAAGGCGCTGGTCATCGCGTTTGTTCTTTCGGTTCCGCTGAGCGCGTATATGGCGCCTGATGTCCTGAGAGATCAGGCGAAAAAAATAGTGTTATTGGTAAATGAGCTGAGATTGCAGAAAGGAGCGCAGGCTCTTGAAGTGGTACCCGCCCTCACATCATCCTCGCAGGCTAAAGCCGACGACATGGCAAAAAATCATTATTTTAGCCATACAAGCCCTGACGGAAAAACTGTTGCGTCGTTGGAGTTGAAATACGGATATGATTATGAGTTTGCAGGGGAGAATCTTGCGATGGGATTTAATTCTCCCAAGGAGGTTGTCGATGCGTGGAAAAAAAGTGCTACGCACTACGCAAATTTGGTTGACACTGATTTCAATAATACCGGTATCGGGGTGAAAAGCGGGGAGTACGACGGCGTTACCACTGCGTTTGTTGCAATGCATTTTGGCACCCCTCGTGCCGTACAGAATGCTGACCCCAGGACAGAGAAAAAGAGTGTAAAAAAAACGAGCGCATCTCCTGCCGGCTCAGTATCCTCGCCGGGAGCGAGCGCGCCCGCGCGGAGTGTGACGGGTGAAGTTGCGGGCATACGGGTCGATACCGTGATAGAGCCGCTCGTGTTAGATCGCACAAGCTCGCGCGTCTTCTGGAAGGCTGTCGATAACGGCACCGAGCTCTCTGTCCGTGCCCGGATCACGGGATCGATCAAGTCGGCGATTGTTACCATTCACTCGAATGACATCGTATTAACAAAAGGGGCGGATGGGTTTTTCTTCGGCACTGTGCAGGTG
>CAYJLM010000057.1:0-8940 GCA_964370875.1 uncultured Gammaproteobacteria bacterium
CGAAGAGTGGCACCGGGCGCGGAAATATGGGGGCTAGTCTATGAGGACGTATGGATCGTCGTTGGTTGGCGTGATTACCACGCTTCCCGGCCAGCGATCGTCTTCAACTGACAGGCGTCCTCCCCTGAGGGTGGGGTCAAACCCTAACACCTCTCCTGTTTTTTCGTCCTTAAGAGGATTCTTAACAGTAAGTGTGTCCATGTAATAATACCCCTTTTTGTAACACAAATCGTCGACAGCAGTCGACGTCCGACGGAGGGACTTCTTTGTTTCTCCGTCAAAAATAATCAACACGTCATCTCGAATGCAATGAGAGATCCCGTGGATTGTCGGGATTCCTCTCTTCGCTCGGAATGACGTATTTCCTATTTTTGATTGAGAAAAGTGTTGGAAGCTCGGCCTCGCAACAGAACGGATGAGATCTTGCGATCGCACGGACCATCGGGTCCTACGTGTTCTGTGCGAGGCACGAGCTTATGTGCGACTAGGCCGGGTTGGCGAGAAGTGGGGTGGGCAGGTTGTCCATTGATGAGCCGCGCAGATTGCTCTGTGCGATCTCGAGAAGAACATTGTCACCCTTGATCACCGCCCATGCCTTTATCAGGGCGTGGCTACCGATCCGATTTGCGATGTGATCGCAAATCCAGTCGGGCGGGGATCCCCCCCCCTGAGCATTGATGTATAGTGCCTGTCTTTCGTGGAACGTGAGTTCGAGCTTTTCGAGTTGAGCTTCGACTGCCGGGGGGATGACTCTCATCCATTTACCTCATTATGCGACACCCGCTAATTTGAACGCAGTCGCGCGCGCTCAAATTCTGTCGGTCCATCCAACAGGGGAATGTTTTAATTTAGGACTGGATCCCGGATCAGGGTCCGGGATGACAAATCCCTCGAAGTATTAAAAAATTTCCTTGCTGGACGAACCTATCGTTCCTCCTAAAAAACGATAGAAGAAATACTATCACAAAATTAAAAAAAGTCCAGGGTATGACTTTTGCGCTTATTTTAAAAGTTGTCCCCGCCAAAAATATCCTTGCAGGAATTCATGACGGGGAGTGATGCTACCAGCCAAACTGGCTGGGCCCGAAGTGAGCGGTAAGTCGCTCGTCCGGGCCCATAACCTCTATTTGGGCCGTGGTTTTGGTGATCGCCGACGGTTATCGGTGGCACCGGTTTTATTCCGGGGCGGAGGGGGCTTCTTGTCGTCCCCTTCCTGTTTGGGGGTTTTTGGCTCCCAAGGAAAAGATGGAGGCGCAAGCCTGCCACTCTTCTCTACCATGCTTTCCCCTACGCGCGACAGTGGGTGTCAGTGAGGCGACCGTCGCAACGCCACCTCCTGTTGGTCAGTGTATAGTTTTGAAAGATTAGTACAAGTGTGGATATAATGGCGCCCCCATTTATCCGTAGAGTTGGCTATGAGTACCAATGAGGGCGAATATGATGATGTCATTACCATCCGTTCGGTAGAGCGCGCGCAGGTCGCCACTTACATTCATGCTCCAGTAGCCAGTAAACGCCCCCTTTAACGGATGCACGCGAAGAAGCGGGCTTGCGGGATCTTCAAGAAAAAGGTTAAGGCGTTCATCGAATTGTTTTTGAAATTTATTTGTGAGTTTTGTGTACTGCTTTTTAAAATCAGGCGTGTAGTGAATGGTCATACCGTGCTATTTTTTGAGATCGGTCAAAAAATCGTGCGCGCTAGTGAATGGTTTGCTTATTCGCCCGCTGGCAATATCTCGCTCAACACGCGCAATCATTTTTTCAAGTTTCGGTGTCATTTGTTCTGGAGCGTAGAGCTCAATGCGACGCGTGGCAATAACCTGTCGCAGATACGAATTTATAAGCGCGCTCAACGTCAGTCCGGCACTTTCCGCTACTTCCCGCGCGGAGTCCTTCACCTCCTTATCTAATTTTATACTTACCACTGTAGTCATATACTACCAAGTATATACATCGTAGTATTTTATGTCAAGAGGATGACAGCGTAAACAAAAAACACCGCTTTCACGGTGTTCCTTGGTGGGCACTGGAGGACTCGCTATTTCTTCAGGCATACATCTCTGGTGGGCATGGGAGGATTCGAACCTCCGACCTCTTCATTATCAGTGAAGTGCTCTAACCAACTGAGCTACATGCCCACAAAGATGTATGTCCGACCTCTTCATTAACGCTTCGCGGATATGCTTCCTCGCTCAGATATGAACATATACATACGCTCATATCGCTCACTCATTGCATATACCAGTGAAGTGCTCTAACCAACTGCCTGCCCGCCGAAGCTTTAGCGAAGGAGGGAGCACCATGCCCATACATTAAAAACAACTATAGCATGCTCCTTGCATACCTATATACATGATAGCATGGGCATGTTTGTTTTTCAAGTCCCTATTCTTCGGGTTCGGGCACATCACCATGCACCCGAGAATGTTCCGCAATCTTCTTGAGGTATTCTCCGTAGTTGTTTTTGCTGTGGTTCTCAGCCGCTTTCAGGAGTGTTGCCTTGTCAATATACCCTCGCTTGTAGGCAATCTCTTCGATGCAGGATATTTTAAGCCCTTGGCGCTTTTCGATCGTGGCAATAAACTCCCCTGCGTCCAAGAGTGATTCGTGTGTGCCGGTGTCCAACCATGCATATCCCCTGCCCAGGAGCTCAACGCGCAGTTTTTTTGCTTCAAGGTACACTCTATTAACATCGGTAATCTCAAGCTCGCCCCGCGCGGATGGTTTGATGTTCTTTGCGATGGTAACGACGGTATTGTCATAAAAGTACAATCCCGTGATGCCGTAGTTTGATTTTGGGTTTGCGGGTTTTTCTTCGACGGAAAGAACGGTGCCATTGCTATCAAATTCTACAACGCCCAAAGACCGAGGGTCATTGACGTAGTATCCAAATATGGTTGCTCCGCCAGATGTGGAGACGTCACTCTTTGCTTTTTTCAAAAGATCGACAAGGCCATGGCCATAGAGCATGTTGTCGCCAAGGATAAGGCAGACAGAGTCGGCACCAATAAATTCTTCCCCGATAATAAATGCCTCAGCAAGACCGTTGGGTTGCGGCTGTTCTTTGTATGAAAATTGCAACCCGAGCTGTGATCCGTCGCCAAACATCTCCTTGAAATGCGGCAAGTCCTGTGGTGTTGAGATGATAAGAATCTCTCGAATGCCGGCAAGCATCAATACCGACAACGGATAATAGATCATCGGTTTGTCGTAGATGGGTAAGAGCTGTTTGCACACACTGCGTGTGATGGGGTAGAGGCGCGTGCCGCTGCCTCCAGCAAGGATTATACCTTTCATAGAATATGTGTCGTTAATGGTCGGGCTGCCGGGAATCCCTTTCGCATCCGACTCAAGTCCTGGGTCTGCGCACCCTTGACCCTTCGACTCCCATCGCAGTAGCCACTGGCTACTGCTTCATCCCTTCATACACTTCGTTCATTTCGGGCTGCTGGGAATCGAACCCAGTCTATCTGCTCCCAAAGCAGACGTACTACCGGTATACTACAGCCCGTACAATGTATCTATACTAAAGGAAAAGTTGTCTCTGTGCAACCCCTGTTGACTTGCGGAAGAAATCTGATTAAAGTTTAATTATATGTACGCAAAATTTTCACAGTTGAAAAACACCCTTGTTGAACTGACGCACCTGTCCTCAGCAACCGCACTTCTCCATTGGGACATGGAAACGCACATGCCTCGAGAAGGCAGTGCTGTTCGCGGGAAGACCATTTCCCTTTTAAGCGCGTTGGTTCACGAAAAGTTTACCTCGCCGGAATTTGAAACATTGATTACAGAGCTGAACGAAGCGCGACTGGCCGGTTTGCTTGATGACGAGACATCATGTGTCGTGCGCGAAATATGGCGTGATTTTTCACGCGAGAAAAAGCTGCCAAAAGAATTCGTCGAAGAGCTCTCAAAAACAACATCCGATGCACATCATGTGTGGGCTGACGCAAAAAAGAAATCCGACTTTTCTCTTTTTTCACCCACGCTTGAGAAAATCATTTCACTCAAACGCAAACAGGCGGACTACTATGGGTATGAGCGCTCGCCCTACGATGCCCTATTGGATGGGTTTGAACAGGACACAACCCTGCAGGATATTGATCCTCTTTTTGTTGACCTTAAAAAGTTTTTAATCCCCCTTATCAAAGATATTGGCAGTACCGCCGTACGACCCGAGGAGGATATTTTTTACGGCGATTTTGATATTCAAAAACAACAGGCACTTTGCAAAGATGTTTTACGGCAGATTGATTTTTCGTTTGACCGCGGGCGGCTCGATGAGGCGGCACACCCCTTTACGCAAGGGTTTCATCCTGGAGACGTGCGCATAACAACGCGTTACGACCAACACAATGTGTTCTATTCGTTACTGAGCACGATTCATGAGGCGGGACATGCGTTTTATGACATGGGGCTTTCCGATCAACACTTTGGCACGCCACTGGGGGAATCACTCTCTTTGGGAATCCATGAGTCACAATCACGTTTGTGGGAAAATCATATCGGAAGAGGGCGCTCATTCTGGACGTACATGTATCCGCGCCTGCAAGCCGTATTTCCAAAACCGTTTACCAATATTCCCTTCGATGATTTTTATAACCACCTCAATCGCGTGACGCCTTCACTTATTCGAACGGAATCTGACGAGGTGACGTACAACATGCACATTATCATTCGTCTTGAGGTTGAGAAGGAGATCATAGAGGGATCGCTCGATGTGGAGAATATTCCCGAAGTATGGAATCAAAAGGTAAAACACTACCTCGGAATAGATGTGCCTGACGATGCACACGGGTGCCTACAAGACGTCCATTGGTCGGGGGGTATGTTTGGGTACTTTCCCACCTATACGCTTGGAAATCTCTATGCAGCGCAGCTGTACGCAGCGGCGTCGCGTGATATCTTAAATCTTGAAGATGAAATCTCTCGCGGTTCATTTGCCCACTTGCGAGAATGGCTCCGCACGCGAGTCCACGTGCATGGACGGCGTTTTGCTCAAGATGCACTGATACAGAATGCGACAGGAGAAAAGTTAAGTTCGAGGCATTTTGTCGATTATATTTCGAAGAAGTATTCAGTGCGGGGTAATTGACCTGGAGGTACGGGGAATTGAACCCCGAGGACCAAAATGGCAAGTTCGGTCCTGTGACCACACTACCCCCAAGTCGTAATCAGTATATCACATTTCTCTTGACACGATATTTATTGTGCGGTATGATTTAAGCAATGGCAAGTTCGGTCCTTTTTGTGATCGCATTAGGATCATAATAAAACCCCTCGAAAGAGGGGTTTTATGCTATTCAGGATTCTTTGTTATTTCCTGTGTATCATCCGCAGTGCCAGTTCATTTGCGATCTCTCGCGGGACGCGGTTTGTTCGTTTGAGTTCCGTGAAGAGCGCCCCCATGCTTTTCATGATTTTTTCTTCAACGAGGGCAAACATTTTTTTTTCATTCATTCCTTTGTGCTCGGCGTATGACGAGATAACACCACCGGCATTTGCGACAAAGTCGGGAATGACAAGGACGCCGCGCCGGTGAAGGATTTCTTCGATATGCTCTTTCATTGGGATGTTTGCTCCCTCAACAATAATTGACGCCTTGACGCGGTCGATATTGTCGTCAGTGATGACATCGGGAAGCGCGGCAGGAATAAGTACATCGACATCGAGCTCAAAGATGTCTTTGCCATCAAGCTTTTCTCCGTTGGGTTCATTCACAACCGACCCTGTTCGCCTTTTTGTTGCCATAAGCTTTTTGTATGGCAGGCCGAGCGCATTGAAAATAGTGCCGCGTGAGTCAGATACCGCAACAACCATCGCACCCCATTCGCTGAGGAATTTATGCGCGAATGTTCCAACATTGCCATACCCTTCGATTGCGATACGCGCGCCCTGAATCGGAATTTTTGAGAATTCGAGCGCCTCTTTTGCCGCGATGGCAGTGCCGTAGCCCGTGCTTCCCAGCTCATGCGGTAGCCCCTTGAGTTTGGCGGGCTTTCCAGTGGCGGCCTTGCGATTTTTTACCGCCTCTACGAACCACTGCATTTCCTTCTCGGTAGTATTGATGTCCGGTCCGGCGATGTATTTTGAAATGAGTAGGGGTTTCAGCGCTGAGGCAAACCACTGAACGACCTCTTTCTTTTCTTTTGGCGTCAGTTTCTTTGGGTCGCATGCAATGCCGGATTTCGCGCCGCCAAACGGGATGTCCGCAAGCGCGTTTTTCAGTGTCATGGCTCGCGCGAGTCGGAACACCTCTTCTTCTGTTACAGACGGAGTCATGCGAATGCCGCCTTTGCCTGGTCCTCGAACGGTATTATCGATAACACAGAACCCCCAAATGTTTTTCTTCGGATAGTAGACCTTCACGATATACTCTGGACCCAATTCACTGCCTTGTATCATAGAATAATGCGCTACGGATTATGATATCAGTGTAGCGCAATAGGATAGATTTTTCCAGCCCTTGAGGAGTATTTGATGACGGGCTATTATATGTTATAATTAGGAGACGCTCCCATTGCTGAATTTGTTTTGTGATATATTTACGCGCGTGCGGGATCGCTTGCCTTCATTGATGTGTCGGTAATAAAAACACTATAATTTTTTACTGCATGAAATTGGTTGAAAAAGTAAAGAAATACTTCAAGACGCTGGGGCCGGGATGGATTACCGGGGCGTCGGATGACGATCCGTCTGGCATTGGAACGTATTCCTATGCAGGGTCACGCTTTGGGTTGGGGCCGTTGTGGATAATGCTTTTCTCTCTTCCCCTCATGTCGGCAGTACAGGAGATGTGTGCGCGTATCGCGCAGGTATCCGGCATGGGGCTTGGCGCGGTCATGAAAAAGCACATGCCGCGTCCGGTTCTTTCTTTTCTTGTGCTTTTATTGATCTGCGCGAATACGATTAATATCGCGGCGGATATCGGCGCTATGGCCGCGGCAACGCAACTTCTTGCGCCCCTGCCCTTCTTTTTTCTTACGCTTCTTTTTACTATTCTCACGCTTGTTCTGGAGATTTTTGTCTCGTACAAGCTGTATTCAAAGTACTTAAAATTCCTTACATTGAGCCTTTTTTCGTATGTCATTGTTGCAATGGTTGTAACGACAGATTGGCCTGGCGTCATTCGCGCCACAGTTGTTCCCTCGATTACATTTTCAAAAGAATTTTTTTTTATTATTGTCGGAATTTTGGGAACAACAATCAGTCCGTATCTTTTCTTTTGGCAGGCATCAACGGAAGTTGAAGAAGAGATCTCCAAGGGGCGTGTAACGGTACTCCAGCGGCGCGGGGCGAGCAAAGATGAAATTCACGATATGCGAGTCGACGTGACCAGTGGCATGTTTTTTTCAAACCTTGTTGCGTTTTTCATAATACTGACGGCGGCCATGGTGCTGTATCCCGGTGGTATCGTGATTCAGACGGCGCAGGATGCGGCTGCGGCACTCTCTCCCGTTGCAGGGCAATACGCTTCGCTCCTATTTACGATTGGGATTATCGGGACGGGGCTTCTCGCCATTCCTGTTCTCGCCGGATCGGCGTCCTATGCAATCTCAGAGGTATTGGGGTGGAAGTCAGGGTTGTACCGAAAGCTCCGCGAGGCGCACGGGTTCTATGGGGTTATTACCATAGCTACGCTTGTAGGGCTCCTCATTAACGCGATTGGTGTTGACCCGATTAAGATGCTTCTATGGACGGCGGTGATCAATGGCATCGTAGCGCCCATCATCTTGACGGGAATCATCGTTATTGCTAATAATAAGAAAATCATGGGGAAGTGGCGCAACGGGCCGCTATCCAACGTGTTGACCGGCTTGACGCTTATCGTTATGACCGCCGCAATCATCCTCATGATCGTGTTCTGGCAGTAAAGTTTTTTTTGCGGGTATCGTATAATGGTTATTATGACTGCCTTCCAAGCAGTAAATGGGGGTCCGATTCCCCCTACCCGCTCCAAGGAAATATGAAACAAAAAATCGAAACAGCCAGAGCTCCTCTTCCGGGAGGCAGTCCGCACTCTCAGGCAATTATTGCCGGTGATTTTATCTTTACCCAAGGATGTATCTATCTTACCCCTGAGGGTAAGCTCCTTGAGGGAACACTGGAAGAGCAGATTCATCAGATTATGAAAAATCTTCAAGTAATTCTTGAAGAGGCGGGAACTTCTTTTGCGGGTGTTGTCAAAACAACAATCTATGTTACCGAAATGTCTATTTACGGCACTGTGAACGCAGTGTATGGAAGCTATTTCTCGGACAGCTACCCGGCCAGAGAGACGGTTTGTGTAAAAGAGCTTCCGCTGGGCGCGAAAGTTGAAATCAGTATGATCGCAACCCGCAACCCTTGACCTTTTTGGAAAATTTGCTATCCTTATGAAACCCTCAAACGAGGGTGTTTTATTTTCTAGGTCGATATGCTCGGTGGCGAGGGCCCCATGCACAGTCCTTCCAGTGCCAAAGTGGCGTTGGACAGTCTCAAAGCCCGATCGACGAAAAGGGAATGTGTGGATAGTAATAGTATCCAAAGAAACAAGGTTTTGCTTATAATTATAACGATTTTTGTCCAGTTTCATCTTCCGTATTTTTCGCTTTCGCCTGCTCGCGCGGGCACGATAGATACTGAGGAGAACGGGAATGGTTCGGTTTCTCTTCAGCAAGAGGGGAAAACGGGCCTTTTTCCTCTTAACGAAAGGGAAATCCCGTATTTGCAGGGTGAAAACAGCGATTCCGGCGAAAAGGGTGACATTCAGCCACGACTATTGGGTATCCATGTTACGACACCGACACTAAAACGACCTGCTGTCGTGGTTCAACAGGGCGCGCGGACGATCCTCGTGACGGCATATTCGAGCACAAAGGATCAGACCGACTCGTCTCCCTGTACGACGGCAAATGGTTTTAATGTGTGTGCGAACGGTGAAGAAAATGTGATTGC
>CAYJLM010000057.1:8950-9353 GCA_964370875.1 uncultured Gammaproteobacteria bacterium
GATTGCTGCTAATTTTCTGCCGTTTGGCACGAAGGTACAATTCCCGGAGTATTTTGGCGATCGTGAGTTCGTTGTGCAGGATCGTATGCATCGACGTTTTTCAAATCGAGTTGATATTTGGATGAAAACTCGAACAGCCGCAAAGCAGTTTGGGGTAAAACATTTGAAAATGGTTGTTGTCCCTAAAGCGGTGGAAAAAAAGAAGAATTCGAAGACAGAGCAAGTGGCAGCGGCTTTCTAGAAACAGTAGAGTTGATTGCTGAAGGGGCGGATAACCGCCTTTCTTTTTTTTGTTCAAATGGTATACTTTTGGAGTATTTTTGAAGTGGCCTGGTACCCAAGTGGTTAAGGGAGGAGTCTGCAAAACTCTTATCGCGGGTTCGATTCCCGCCCAGGCCTATAC
>CAYJLM010000058.1:0-878 GCA_964370875.1 uncultured Gammaproteobacteria bacterium
GAATAGACCATTCCTGTTTTTGAAATAAGGCGATAGGACTTGGGCGATTTCTCAATCGGTATCGTCGTTACAAGCCAACCATCAGTCGTAAGCGCGAGCGCATACCCGCGAAATGACTGCGCGGTCGGTAATGACGTGACTCCCTGCTCGGATTGCACGCGCAGTGCGTCATCATATACTTCGATCATGCTCACTGCAACCCGATTCAAGGCGTCATTCGCAAATTCGTTTGATGCAGCAGTTCCGCGAGTTTTGTCCTGGAATATAACCGGCCGAACTGTTTCAAACGTCCCGGCATCCCCAAGTGCACTTTGCGTAACCATTCCGCCAAAGAAACCACTTGCAAAAGATACGCACAGGATGGCGGGCCAGAAAAAAACATGCGGCACTCGATTGAGCAAAGGAGAAAGGCGATGAAAAAACATAGAATATTTTTTTTGGTTATACGTTACCGCCACTGCGAGAACACTATAATACAGAGTACCACAACCGCGCTGAGAAGCAAAGACAGAGCACGATCCTTTGTTGTGCGCGGCGGCGTGCATTCTGCCTGAAGAAACCAGTCGTACATGAGGAAAAATGCAACTGATACAATAAAGGCATTCACAATATATGAGCTCGGTAGCCAAATTTCGGCAAGTGTAATTTCAAGAAGCAGTAGAAGCGCTATACACGTAAGGAGTAATCGACGCGACAACACGATTTCCTCTATCCACATCATGGATGATATGAGGGCACCGCTGAGAAGAAAAAATGGAATCGCGAAAAAAAGCGCGAATCGGATATTAAAGTAAAAGAGCGGCGCATAAAAAACTGCCGCGAGAAAAAACATATTAACATGCGTCAAAATGCGCGCGCTATCGACGAGCCCCTTGCGT
>CAYJLM010000058.1:888-7507 GCA_964370875.1 uncultured Gammaproteobacteria bacterium
GAAGATGAAAAACAAAAAAAGCGTGAATCCCCGCAAGCAGCGCAATAAGAACAATTTTGAACACCGTCTCCTCAAGGTACAGCAGAAGCGCGCTGGATGTTACAGAGAGCAGCACGGGCTGAAAAAGAAGGGCGGCTCGTGTCCGCCAGCCAGGCACAGTGACCACGGCGCCGTAATACAGAACCGTCAACAGCACTGCGCCGATTTGACTGGCAATCAACAATCCATCCTGAAACACGCCTGCCGCCAGAAAAACAAAGAGGCAGATTACAAAAAAAATCCAGGCTTGTGAAAATTGCTGTCGAATAGAATCAAAGTAAGCCATAGCAGTATTATTTCGCATGTCGATCATGGTGACTCTCAGCATACACCAGTTCAGTTTCTTTTGCCAGTCTGTCCCACGAGAACAATTGCGCCCGTTTTTTTCCCTCAGATATTAAAAAAAGGCGCCTTTCTCTGTGTATAAGAATTGAAACCATCGCGCGCGCGATATCGTCCGGATCATTTTGATCAAAGTACAGTGCCGCAGAACCGCACACTTCCTTTAACACGAGGATATCAGATGCCAGGACGGGACACCCATGGAGAAACGCCTCTACAGCCGGCAGCCCAAAACCCTCTTCAAACGAAGGGAATACATACGCGAAGGCATGCGTATACAGCCAAGAAAGGCAGGCATCAGAAACATCTCCCAGGTGAATGACCGAGTCGGATAGCCCCTCCCTGGCAATCCGCTCAATAATACGCTTCTGAAAAAAATCTTCTTGACCACAGAGGAGTAAAAACGTATCGGGGTACTTCTCGCGAACGCGCTTGAACGCGGATAAAAGCCCTTCAAGATTTTTATGAGGGTATGCATTTCCTGCGCGGAAGAAAAACATTACTTGTGAAAAACGATCCAACGACTTACAGATCTCGGGATCTGGCAACGGGTCGGCAGCCTCATACGTCACGGATATACCATCCTCGGGTAGCCGTATAAAATTGCGGATATCGCGCTTTACCGACTCGGATATTGTGATAATATGCGCCGCGCGACGAAGAGCAATGCGAAGAACGACACGATAACAAAAATGTTTGACCGCGTGAATAATAGGATTCCGCGTCGACGCCGCACTCGTCGCGGAAAGCGGGTGCTTTATAAGAATAAGATCATGGACGGTCATAACAAATCGACCCGGATATGCAATGGGTACGTTCACATGAGGAAAATGGACCAGGTCGAGCCGATACCACATAAGAATGAACGGCAGTATGCACTGTTCCGCCAGTGAATACCAATGAATATCGATGCACACTTTTGTGAACCGGCTGTCGTGTGGTTGATAGGTGTCCCAATTCTTGCGCGTCAAAAAGACAACGTAGGTATGGGGTGAATCGACACGCTCAAGATGCAACAGGAGTCGCGCGATGTACCTACCTATTCCCAATCCTTCATTTACCATTCGAGCGTCGATACCTATGCGCATATACAGTTCGTTGATTAAATACTTTGAATTACAAAATCCTGTTTTGGTGTTTCTTTGCCACGGCATACGGACTCCGACGGGAGGAGTTTAAGGAATTTTTCAGCAGAAAAATATCCGGCCGCGAGGAAGAAATACCAGAACAGGGTAAGTTTCGTAATTCAAAGTAGATAGAATTGAATACCGCTCGTGTCAATGCGGCGGTCTTTTCCCACGAAAACTTTTGCGCGGTACTGCGCGCCGCATCCTGAATGTTTTTTATCCCTTCCCGATCATCAGAGAGAGCGTATTGGAGGGCGTATGTTATGTCCCAAATATTGCATGGATCAACAAGAAGCGCGCCGTCCTGAATAATTTCACCGATGGACGCGCGCGCGGAGGAAATAATAGACGCGCCAAGCAGCGCGGCCTCAATAAGAGGCAACCCAAAACCCTCATACACGCTTGGATACAGAACAATGCTGGCAGTGGAATAGAGCGCGTATTGATCGTCGCGTGAAAGAGGGCCGGAAAGAACGACACAATCACTTAGGCGCAATTCACGAATACGACGGGATATCTGGCACGATAGGGATCCACCCTTCCCGACCAATATCAACGTGTGGCGACGCGCCGTATCGTCTCGTTGTACAAGAAGCGCATACGCTTCAAGGACAGCAAGCGCATTCTTCCGCAACTCATCGATGCCGAACATAACAATCGCCGCTCTCTGAGTCACCGGCGCGCTGGCCGCTCGAAATCTCGAGTCGCAATCCTGGTACGTGACCGTTACGTCATCGGGGCTTTTCCCACATACGGCAATACAATCATTTTTTGTACAGTTTGAGACAGCGAGAATATGCTGCATTCGCGCAATAAATTTCTTAGGACGAATAAGCCTATGCCACCAATATGATTTGAACGAGAGCAGTTCAGGATGAAGTAAAAAAGACACGTCATGTACCGTAAGAACGGCTGGCGTTTGTTTTGAGAGCGAGGCAAAATGAATATTGGGGAAAAAAAAGATGTCCGGTTTTACCCCTATTCGCTTTTTGATGAGAAGATCGAGATAGGGCCGACCGATTAACAGCTGTGCCGCATGAAATAATTTATTTGGATAACGGCATACAAGTGTTGTGTGGTGCGGCCCGGTTAACGGAAATCCGGTCGAGCCCATTCCCTTCCATGAATTTGCAAAGAGAATATAGGTATGCTCACTTTCTGTTTCAATAAGGGTGCGGACAATGTGACGAGTATATTCAACAACGCCCCCAACCCCCTGACTCAACGCCCGTATATCAATTGCAATTATCATATACTAATCGCGCTACTTGTAGTAAACCCTCTGTTCAAATCGAGCGTCGATATATTGCAGTCCCGTGCGTTTTGTTTTAAATGATCTATCAAGAACTTGTCGAACATGGTTCAGCTGGCTCTTGGGATCACTGATCGCGCTCAGCAGTACACTCCACCCCTCCGTCGTAACAAATCTAATTGTTGGATTATTGTTCTCCAGCGTACTGTACGCAGGGTGAATACCACCCTGATCGAAGAGACGCCAAGCATCAAGGACGAATACCAGCATTTCGGGGGAGATAACGCTCGCGCCTACAACCGCAGGCTCAATACTGTTAGAGACGACTATCGGGATATCGGTACGCTCTTTTATTTTTTTCTTATCATTGCCGCGCGGCGATCCATCACGCCGCGAAAGGGCCGTTGAGGCGAGAGGAGAAAGCGGATCGACAACTCGCGCGAGCGCTCCGGCTGAAGATACGTCATATACAGATTGTCCTGATACCCAGAGCATGCGAAACGGCTTGCCAGAAAGAAGAATCTCCACTGTGTGCGGCGGCTTGCGCTTGAGGATAAACGAATCAACAAGAAATTGATTCTTCAAGTTCTCCTCAAGCTCTCTCTGCGACAAAAGAAAAATATTTTTTTGAGAAAGAAAGCGGTACCGTGGCGCATGCATCTGATTAAACACTATCGTGCGAACGGCGGTTGGATCGATCCCTTCCGGAGCCTTCACGTTCACAAATTCAATAGTGCTCGCCGGCGAAATAAACAAGAGGTACGCAATCGCGAGAACCAAGCCGCCCGCGGCGATTCCAAACAGCACAAAAAAGGATCGATGCGCGGTTTTTCGTCCATTCCGGCTTTCTGTCAATCTGGCTGAACGAGGATGTAATTCCATTAGCGTATTATTTTTCACCACTCTCAATTTCAGAAAATCCGCAATACGGAATAAGTGCCGGCGGAATACTAACACCTCCATCCTCCCGCTGATACTGCTCGATAATCGCAATGAGCGGCCGATCCGACGAACCGGTATTATTCAACGTGTGAACATAGTGTTTTTGACCCGTGGCGTCCGTATATTTTGTACGCAATCTGCGGGCTTGGAAATCCGTATCGTTACTGCATGAATGAGTTTCGCGATAGGCCTTCTGACCTGCCATCCACGTCTCAATGTCGTACTTTTTTGCATTCGGCGCGCCAATATCTCCAGCACACATGTTCATTACTTGATAGTGGAGCCCCAGACTCACAAGAAACTCCTCGGCACAGGCCTGCAAAAACTCGTGCAACTCCCATGATTCTTCCGGTCGGCAAAAAACAAACATTTCAATTTTATTAAATTGATGCCCGCGCAAAATCCCCCTCATGTCCTTGCCCGCCGCACCGGCCTCCCGACGAAAGCATGACGAGAACCCCATATATTTAAGGGGGCCATTCGAAAGATCCAAAACTTCATCCATGTGATACCCTGCCAACGGCACCTCGGCAGTTCCCACGAGATACAGGTTATCATCTTCCTTATTCACGCTGTAAATTTCATTCTTATCAGCAGGAAAAAAACCAGTCCCCCACATCGCTTCTTCGCGTACAAGCATTGGGACAATCATGGGCGTAAAACCTTTTTTGGCATAAAAGTCAAACGCATAATGCATAAGCGCAAGCTCAAGTCGTGCCAAGTCGCCTTTCAGATACCAAAACCTGCTCCCCGAAACTTTCGCCCCGCGCTCCGCGTCAATCAACGGCTTAATAGCGGGAATGTCATAATGTGGCACGGGATCAAATGTAAATGTCGGCTTCTCCCCGACCGTTCGCACCACGACATTTCCTGTTTCGTCCGGACCGATTGGAACCGATTCATGGGTGATATTGGGAAGATGCAATAGAAGATCGTTCCACTGATCTGTTAACGTGTTTGTCTCTTCCTCCAGCACCGCGATCGCGGCCTTCGCGTCACGCAACGCATTCTTTTGTGCTTCTTTCTCCTCTGCGGACAGAGAAAGAAAAGCATTGGCGGCAGTGTTATGAGCCGCGCGGAGCTCGTCGAGCTTTGCAATACTCTCACGCTTACGCGCATCAAGGTTGAGAAAATTATCAAAATCAAATTTCATCCCCCGCTTCTCAAGTTCTTTTCTGACAAGGTCGGGTTCTTCACGAATAAGCCGAACATCGAGCATATAATATTTTACTATACAAGTAATTTAAGGTGTGTTGAGTGATATCGTTTTGAGCGGAACGCGGGTGCCATACACACAGAGATGGGCATCGCGGAGGCTCTCGATACATGTTCGTTAAACGCGCGAACAGCCGCCTTCTGATCATATCCAAAACAGACAATATCCGGATTACAGCGCATCACATTGCGCCATGAACCATCCGAATCCCCAAGAACAACCCCGTCCACATATCGCAAAGACGAGACAATCTTCATCCGTTCCTTTTCAGTAAAAAGCGGCTTTACGCCCTTGCTCCGTAATGCCACGGCATCGGGAGTAACGACTACAATTAAACGATCTCCGCAATCGGCGGCATATTCAAGGTAGTATAAATGCCCAGGATGAATAATATCAAAGGTACCAAAAGCGACAACCGTTTTCATACATCATCCGCTGAACCCTTTGGACGCAGTGTTGGAAATAAAATGACTTCCTTCACCTGTGATTGCCCCGTCAGAAGCATTGCAAAACGATCAATACCAAGACCCATGCCGCTGGTTGGCGGCATGCCATGCTCAAGCGCAAAAAGGAAATCATCATCGAGAAATTGTGCGTCGACACTGCCACGCGCTCGGAGTGCCTCTTGTTCTTCAAAACGAGCTCGCTGGTCAATCGGATCATTAAGCTCATGATAATATGCATTGATAATCTCCGATCCTCCGACAAGAAGCTGGGCAGATGCACTCTTGCTTGGATCGTCGGGAGATTTTTTTGCGAGTGGCTTGAGTTCGAGCGGGTAGTCAAAAATCCATGTCGGTTCTAGCAGGGCGGGCCGCGCCGTCTTTTTATAGAGTTGATCGTAATGTTCACCCAAACCAACGCATCCATCAAACGATACGTTCAATCCTTGCTTCTTGACCTTGGCGACTAGATCTTCTTCATTCTTGAATAAATCAATATCGATACCCGCGTGTTTCATGATTGCCTCGCGAAATGTCATCTGCTTCCAGGGAGCGGAAAAATCATAGATGACTTCACCCTCTTTAACCGTCTGAGTTCCAATCGCATACATCATGACTGCGCGAACCATCTCCTCGAGGAAGTGGATAAACGTGTCCTTATTATGCGCGTACGCCCAATAGAGTTCTATTGAGGTAAACTCGGGGTTATGCGCGTGATCGATCCCTTCATTGCGAAACAATCGACCAATTTCATACACCTTCTCAAATCCGCCAATAATAAGCCGCTTGAGATGAATCTCTGTGGCAATACGCAGATACAGATCGGCATCCAGCGCGTTATGATGTGTCACAAAAGGACGCGCGTTCGCGCCGCCGGGAATCGTTTGCAATATGGGCGTTTCGGCTTCGACAAATCCGCAGTCATCGAGATATCTCCTCAAGCCCGACACTATGCGCGACCGAATAATAAAACGTTCTTTCACCTCAGGATTTACAAGAAGGTCAAGCTCCCGATGACGATATCGCTGTTCAACATCTGATAGTCCGTGCCATTGCTCAGGAAGCGGACGCAGGGCCTTGGATAGCATGCGCAACCCGTCGACCGCGATTGTCTTTTCACCAGTCTTCGTCCTCATCAGCGTGCCAATCGATTCGACAAAATCACCCATGTCAAGAAAATCGGTAACGATAGTATACGCTTCACCCAAAACATCTCGCCGACAAAAAAGTTGAATGTTTGCCGTTCCGTCTTCTATGA
>CAYJLM010000058.1:7517-9202 GCA_964370875.1 uncultured Gammaproteobacteria bacterium
AACGCAGACCCTCCATGCCTCCGAATACTTCTTACCCTTCCGGCCACGACCACCTTCTGCACATCCTGTTCGAGAACATCAAAATTATCCTGGACATCGCGACACGTATGCGTGCGATTGACAATGTCCGGATAAGGGTCCGTCCCACGGTCAAGGAGATCGGTACGCTTTTTCATACGGACACTCCGTTCGTCACTGTATTCCATAAGGTTTTACCACAATAATCAAAAAACTTTTTTGCCACCAAACAGTATGATACGCAAAAAATCACCGCCCGTCAACGTTTGCACTGGACCATTGACAAATCTCTCTCTCTCTTTGGAAAAATGGCGGGAGAGGAGGGAATTCCATGAAGTTATTCGTGGATTTCCTCGCGCTACTGACCATCAACGTGACCGCGTTTGGGACGGTCGTTGATGTTATATGTACCCATGGATGGGGATTAGGGCTACTGCTGGCCATAGCCAACGGAATGGCGCTTGCTCATGTGGCAAGACCAATAATGGCAGCGGTGGAGCTCAAACGCAAAGAGCTCCGCCGGATCATCAGGCGCGAGGAATAGTCTGACTCCGTGTGCGTGCTGGTTTTTCCATGCGCGCCACGGGGTTCTCTCTTTTATAGACAAAATCTTGCCTCGGACATTCAGTTCGTCACCTTCGCTCAGGGATGATATCTGATGGAAAACTCCTATGTACGCGGTAAATGAATTTAATCGGGAAAAGGTGAATAGCTACTTCCTTTGAATTACAAAACCCTGTGTCGGATTGTTATCCAGAGTGACATGCGGAAGATGACGGTCTGAATCTTAGGTTTATTTGCAAAAAACCCGGTCGCTATGGATAATGACCTAATATAGAAGAGCTTCGTAATTCAAAGTACTTCATTAAAAATGAAAAACTCCGACTTTCATCGGAGCTTTATCATTTTAGATTGTTTTGGATTACTTGATTTCTATAATTGAATATACAAACTCACCTTTTGGCACCTTCACTGAAACCTTATCGCCCGCCTTCTTATGTAGAAATGCTTTTCCCAACGGTGACTCGTATGAAATCCTCCATGCTGCAGGGTCGGCTTCATCCGTTCCGACAATCATGTATTCACATTTTTTGTTGTCACAAGAGACAATAACAGTCGAACCGACTCCGACTACTGACTGCTTGCCCGGCTTTGAATCCTCAATAATCTCTGCCTTTTTGAGGGTTTCCTCAATCTCCAGTATCTTCGATTCGATCATCCCCTGATCATCTTTTGCCTCGGCATACTCAGCGTTTTCCTTGAGATCACCGAGCTCCTTTGCGCTTGCAATACGTTCGATCACCTCTTTGCGAGCAACTGTTTTTAAATGCTCCAGCTCATTCTTTAATTTAAGATACCCCTCGCGTGTGAGATAATGTGTCATAGAAAGATGCGGTTAAAAACTGTTGTCAAGTATAGGGTGGATGTTAGCGTTTGTCAACCCTTCCCGCCGAATCACCGCCTCCAGCCGCATCATTCTCTTCTTGTCTTGAGGAGTCATCTCTCTGTGCAAAGTACCAGCGGAGCACATCATCAGCGACCGCGATTGCGCTTCTGCTTCCTTCCTCCCCCTCCTCAACCAGGACAGTGACGACAATCTGAGGATTATCAAAAGGCGCCCAACCGGTAAACCATGCGTGAGGACGCGCAGTGCTTTTCCATTGAGC
>CAYJLM010000059.1:0-9011 GCA_964370875.1 uncultured Gammaproteobacteria bacterium
GCTCATATCTTACGTAATGACGACCGAACTTGCTTGGCCGCAAACTCATCGACCTGTTTCTGTAGGGCGGAAACCTCTTGCATAAAAGCTTTTTTAAGCACGCGAATATCAGCGGCAAATGATTTTTCCACGTCTTTAATCTCTTTTGAAAGTTGTTTTTCGGTCATGTACATACTCCCTACAAAATGATGTTTCATAAGTAAGTTACTACAAAACCAGCCTCATGGCAAGAAAAATTCACTGGGCAGCAAGCTCACGCAAGGCATCCTTTTCTTCTTGTTTGAGTCCGGTATATATATCCGCCGCTATCTTTCCCGCCGGCGATCCTTCGGCATACCGAGGCATGCTCAATTTGTCAGGTGAAAGAATCATATGATGGTCGTAATATAGTTACTCAATGGTCGCCTTCAGGCGATCTGCCAACTGCTTAAAATAGTCTATCGCTTTTGACAGCTGTCCGTAAACCTGTTCCGCAAATGCTTCCTGATATGTATGTACCGTCTCATTGCGAAGGTCGACAAGCTCAAGCCAAAACGGATCGTTGTCAATAAGCCCCTCCTGAAATGCCTCTCGAAAACACCCTTTCGGAGAGGTGCACCGAACACCCCTGTATTCTTCCAAATATGCCTTCGCGGTTTTCCATGCAAGGTCAAGGGTAAATTCAAAACGTTGAATGGATGAATCGCGCGTAATATCTGTTTTCGGCAAAGCCAATGACTCCTCAAGTCGCGTAAGCGCTTTGACAAAATCGTCACGGACAAGTTCGTATTTACTCATACGGTAACCATCGGGCTATGAATATATTCTATGTTCTGCTTCGCAAATGCATAAAATTTATCCGACACACTTTGAAAGTCAACAACATCAATAGAATAGAGTGTGGGCAAATTCTCAAGCTCACTGCGGATGCGGCCCATGACTCCGAGCGGAATTTTCTCTTTTCCCTCAATCCCTACGTCAATATCCGATCGATCGTCCCCCCTCCCTGTCACGCGCGAACCAAAGAAAAATAAGGCATAGCGAGAAAGATCAAGATGCTTTTTGATGATTTCAATCAGTTCGTTTTTTAATTTTTCCTCATCGTAGTGTTCTAGTCGCATACTGTCACAATACAAGCTCTACCAACTTAATATAATTACAGTATACCACAAAATCGACTCTGGGGCAAGCAAAATAATGCCGTCTGAGTCAAAAATGTGTTCATTTTCTGGAAATGCGAGCGCCCGAAGATATGGATGTCCTCGGGCGCAAAGGTAGTGAGCCGTCAGCCGTCGCGAAAAATCGCGGCCCTGACATATATGTCTATTTGAATGCCTGATCCTCCGATACTGACCAGATGAACCCCTTTACTCCGAAGACGAACTCGGCACGTCCGGTCGGAGAGGTGCCAACGGGCAGGTATTCCACAAAGCGCTCCCAAGCAGTCTTGGGGGGAGAATTGACGGGGAACTCCACCTTATAGGCGGAGTGCCAGGGGCCTGCTGAACTCTTCTTCTTTACGAAGAGCTCGAGTAAAAAGACATCTTGCCTCTCTCCCCCATTGATCCCGTGGATCGGCTCGACGTCGACGAAGGCGTATCCGCCTTCGCCTTCCACGAACCTACTGGCGAAGTAGTATTCGATGGGGGTGTGGGGTCGCCGCCATGTTGAGGGTGGCGCGCAGCACGCCGGCCCCTGGTGACTTGGCACTAGGGATTCCATAATCGGAATCCCTTCGAGAGTCACGCTTGTCGTCGCACCGGCGAGTGTTCTGATCGTCATGGCCAACGCCGAGGCGTTGACCGAGATGACCTGCTTGTTCAGCGGGGTGCCGGTATCTCCAGGCGGAAAACTCTTCTGCAGAAACTCCCGGAAGTACTCCCGGGCATACACGGCTTCCTCTGGTGGCTCGCCTGCGATGAACTGAACGAACCTCCAATTACCTCCCGCCCAGACGAAGATCGCCCCGGGCGAATAGTAGTATCCGTCGGCACCCCAACGCCTTAGAGGTTTCTCGACGAGAACGAATACGTTCCCGCCTTCGTCCTGATGGACGTAGGTCATGTGGTCGGGAATCTCGTCGATCGTGCCAAATCCAAGTTTGATGGGTTGAAGGTAGTTGTCCGTTTCAAGATAATTTCCCATCCTAATGGGCGGGGTGTCCCAGCTCAACGAGCGGTACACCCACCTCTTAACCCCATTCCCTTCGTCTCCGAAGGAAACGTAAAGCGTCGGCGCAGTTGGCGCCGTGGTGGGGATGGGAGTCGGCACGGGGGTCGGGGCGAGCGTCGGCCGAGGCGTTTTCGAAATGGTGGGCGACGCGACCGGCGCGAGAGTTGCTGTCACTCCGACAGAACTCCCGCTGGGACGAGGAGTTGTCCCGACGGTCGGCGCAGTGGTGGGGATGGGGGTCGCCTGTCGCGCAGTGGCGATCGGCAATTGCCCTACTATCCCGACAGGACCACCGCCCAATAGCCACGCAACCTGCGCGCAGCCGGCAGCGGCAGTGATGGTCAGGGCGATGAGGGCTACCCGGGCGATCTTGCGAACGAACATGATTTGGCTCCTTTCAGAGAGCAATGCCGCACGAAGACCGCGCGGGAGTGTGATATACACGCCTACCTTCAGTAGCGCAATATAATGATATGTATCATTACAACAGGATCCCTCACTGTGCTCGGGGTGACATGTCACTATATGGCGCTACTGAAAAACATTCAAATAGATTGTCAATGTACATAAAACTCTCCCTCCTTTGAGAGCACCCGAAACCATACCATTATTGTCTATTTTAAGCAAGGGGCGATATGCACAAATTGTAGCAATGAATACGCCTCCGTCATCTTGCCGGTACCAAAATTTTAGAACCCTAACGTGGTTTGCACGTGGCAAAAATATTTTCTAGAAGCAGGGTTGTTATTGTATCGACATCAACATCTTTCGCATTCGGAATGCTAAGGGGCTGACCCACCTGTATGTGCATTTCCTTTTTGCAAAAGAAAAAATCACGCGCGCTCATAGACGGCGTAGTATTCACACAAATCGGCACAATAGTCACGCCGGGAAAATCCTGCACGAGCATTGCCGCCCCTCTACCCGGACGCGGATAGGTACCATCGACAGTTAACCCACCGTAGGGAAAAATCACGACAATCCCACCTCGCGCCAGGACTGTCCGCGGATACCTCAACGACACATCAAGACCTTTCCCTTTATACGCGGGAAACGTTCCCGTCAAGATAAAACCTATGCGAAAAAATATATTCTTGTATAGCCGATCAGCGGCCATAAAACCCACAGGGAGGTATCGTATCGGATACGACAAAAAAAGCATGCCAATAATCAATGGATCCCAATAGCTTTTGTGATTGGCAACAATGAGCATAGGGCCGGAAAGTGATTTGAGCTGCTCTGCCCCGCGGATAGTCAATCGAGTAAAAATCCTTAACGCGACCGCCGTAGCATACCCCGTACAATATTGAAAAAAAATATATATCGGCCGCATCATAAAGATGTCGCGTCCCGAATACCACGGCTCACCCGGCCTATTACCTTTGTCATGCTCTGTACCAGAAAATTATATGCACAAGCGGCACCATATCCCGCGCCCGCACTCACGCACACCGATACGATGCTTATAAGAATGAATCCGATGTGATATTCAAGCGGAACTTTCACGAAAAAGCCGTACGTGTATTTGATCAAAAGATAATGCAATAGATACATCCACAAACTATTACGGCCAAGAAAGGCCAGTACCGATGATAGCCATGGAATTCGCAATACATATTCGCGATACATCATGCACAGATTCCATAGTGCAATCCCGTAAAAAATTTGACTGTTGAAATAGACCCCCGGGGAAATGATGAATACTAGAACATAGAGTGCCAGGACACAAAACCATATTTTGCCTTCGCGGGGAGAAACGGCGAGTCGCAAAAAATCATGCCTTCGATACATTCCGTAGAAAAATAAGAAGAAATATGGACCAGCAAACGGTAGCGAATAGACAAACGCTTTTGCCGGAAACGGCAAAAAAAAGAGAGAGATGAAAAAAACTAATACCAGCGCACTCCTTTTTTCGCGAAGAAAAGTAAGTAGCGGAAACAAGACATAGAGCTGGAAAAGCATGATAATATAGTAGTATGGCAGTTGTATTGTTCCGGTGATAAAAGCAGAGAAAAACTCCCGTGCGGCCCCCTTCGTAATGAAGAAAAAGATAAGAACATTAATAAGAAAAAACGGAGCAAAAATCTTTATGATCTTTTTCTTATAAAAAAACACCGCGTCTCGCCATGTAGAAAATGTGTCTGAAAGAAACATGCCGGAACAGATGAGGAAAAAGGGAATCGCAAAACGGCTGATGTGATTTATCGCCGAGAGAAATAGTATATCGTTCCCCTGATGATTGCGATAATAAAAATACGCCGTGTGTCCAAGAATCACGGCAATAATTGCAATTCCCCTTACTATATCAAAATACGCTATGCGCTCATTGACGCGTAACGCCCCTGTTGCGTAGGATGGAAAGAAAATTTTTCTCCACGAAGGAATACACAAAACAGCAGCTGCGAAAAACAGCATGCTGAGCGTGTCTTTATCCTGCAAAGGGAAAAGTGCGTCCTTAATTGAAAGATATCCATGGACCTACCCACTCACATTATTACCAGCTCCCTTGCGCCCCCCCGCCGGACTAGGTTTTGGTATGACGGGTGCGCTGTATATTGGGGTTTGGTATTGTGGTGGCGCTGTCCAGCTCTCTACGTCGATTTTGCCGGCTGATGTTCGACCAAACTTACCGCACGCTGTTCGCGAGGCATTAAAGTTATCACGAATAGTAATGCAGATTGTCCTTCCGACTACCCCATCGGGGTTAAGCTCGGGGACATAGGTATGACCAAAGGAATAACCGGTAAAAGGATCTTCAGGGCCCGAGGGGTGTTCTTTTGTCCTGTTTCCTATACCGTCTTGTGTGGAGTAGATTGGTTGATTTGGCGGGGATCCATGATCATCCCAATCGATCTGCAAGAGTTTAATTGGAAGCTGTTCTGACTTGGGAGTATGGGTATAGAACGAGATAAACACTTGATTTTTACCAACAACATTTGCAGAGAAACGATCTTCTTTGAACGACTTATTGGGATCTTCACTATACGCTGAAACAATGCGCGGATAATTATCCGAACTCTTATAAGTATCCGATCCGTGTTGGACATTTCCTCATTGTGAATCGGTCCAGAATTTATCTAGAAACGCATTGGATTCACCATAAGCCGCTCCGCTCAAAGCCCAGTATCCATAGACCTTTTCAAATGGGGATTGTATTCGAATTTTAGCAAATTCTGAATCATTAATAGCCGCCGTCCCGGAAATAACATTCACCCCTGCAAACTTGGCATTATTTGGAGCAACCCGCGTATCAAAACCGGGGTCATCACCGCTGCAAAGACTAGTCACAGAGCTTTCAGTACCCGCTGGGGGCGTAACGTCAGGGACACATGAACTAGCCCTTTTGTGTTCAAGAACAACTTCAGCAGACACACCATCGATTGGAAGATTCCCGGTAAATATCGGCCCCCTCGAAACTGCCTGAACATTCCCCTGATCTCCCGGTTTCTGTGCCACCTTAACAATGTCGGTACAAACAGTGTCAGTATAATTTCGAGATACGTATACAGTTAGGAGGGCTGCCGGCAGGAAGGTCTGATCTCTTTGATGAATTACGAGAGTCGCATATCCAAGCGTACGAGTACTGGTTACACTACTGTCAATAGATGCATCGCAGACACGATATTGCCATGCCCTTAGCTTTCTGTCGCTACCAAAACGAGGTCTAATTGCAATGAATTTTCGCGGATCAACATCGACTAAATCAAGTGCCACCTGTTGTTTAAATTCATCGAGTGTTCCAGCGTACGCTATGTTATCATGATTAATTTTATTACGTTCTACCCGCGCGGTATTGCCGGGACATGGCGCATCAAAAGGATTCACTCCACCCGCAAAAGGATCTGAATTATAGTTCCACCAATCATACGATACGGGTTCATATGCCGGTACTCCTCCCGACCCATCTGAATCTGGCGTGCCAAATATTTTGCCGCCAAGGTCAAAACTATGGAAATCACTGTCATAAACATCGTCCTCACGATCGTTTGCCGGAACCTCAAAAGTGTAATCCTGACCGCGAGCAAAAAGAAGTAAGACATTCGGACTAATTCTTTGCATCTGTTCTGCCTCTTCGCATTGCGTGTCTTTACTTGATCCCTGTATTCTATAGTAAACCTTATCACCACATAGACCGTGCTCAAAAATCGACAAATTTACATTACGGGCAGAAATATCTGGCCGTGGTGTTGGATCCTTTGGACTACATGCCGTCTGGGTGTTGTCAGTAAAACCAAATTCACAATACGGGTAGCTTCCAACTGCTTTTACTGTTGAGGTTGATTCCTCGCGCAGACAGTAATATATCGATTCCGGGACAGAGGAAGTACCAAACCAACTATAATTAGTGGGATCATTTACTGCGGTGATATTTCTTTGACCGTTCACACGATCGACAGGGAACCAGTTAAGGCAGTAGTTGTTATAATATCGATACACGCAAATTCCCTGTTCGTCATTTATCTTGCAGTCGCTGTTTCCATTTGGGCACTGCTTGCCGGGATCGTTTGTACATGTTTTTTTATCAGCGCGCCCGGAAACTTCAAACTCACTCTTAAACGCCGGGTAGGGCTCAAGACAAAATCCATAAATACCCGCCGAACCCTCATCGGCAACACACGAGTCAACGAGCCTTGCTCCCGTGACTGGTGCGTCCTGTTTTGGATAGAGACGACATGAATTAATTGCGCTAAAGGCAGGCGTTTGCGCATTAGTCAGCTTGCTATAAAAAAGCGACTCTGTCCCCTGGATAATCTCTTGACTCCATAGATTAAATCCGGAATCATACCCCCCGCTTGATACCCACGTGCTATTGGGAAACTTATAATCCGGGCGGGCAATACCCGTAAGTGAGTTCAGAATACCCCCCTCATACAGGCACGTATTTCCAGTGCCACAGACTGTACTCTGATTAGCTTGCGTGCAGGCCAACGATTTATTATTACTGCATACCCCTCCAAATAATGTTCTGGCAATTTGCGGTTTTGCTACCGGATCTGAAATCGTATTTTCACACGCAGTGCTACTGCCCTTGTCACATGCGGTTTGTTGAGTGCATACCGTCCTGTCACCAATTTTTTCATAGCTAGTGCACGCAAGCCATGTTTTACACGTACGGTCTTGTTTTATCTTAATCAGCGTGTTCGCATCACACGAGGCATTCACCGGGCAATTACTCGCCGTTGATATGTTCAGATTTGTCGGCTGACCTTGAGAATAAAAACTATTTGAATCATATACGCGATCGACACGCACCTTCTTGTATTTGCGCAATAGCGGCCCTGTATTTGCTACGTTTTGAGTATACCGATTATAACAAACTGGCGGATCGAGTTCCGTCGCCTTATTTGATGCCGCGCAATCATCCTCGCGGAAAGGGCTCACATCACAGGCGCAATAGGTTGGTGGTGTTTGTGAAAAAACTGGATCGTCTTGCGGCAGAGAAACAGTACCCGATGTATCATCTGTCTTCAGATAGCTACATGTCTGACCTGTCGTCGTACAATCGCTGTTACGAGTACAGGCCGTATCGGGGTTTGCCCGAGCTACGGTACCGTCAGCATTAAGAGTTCCACAGTGTTGACTCGTCACAATAGTGTACTTAAATTCCCTTCGCCCTTCGTCATCAAAAAGAAGGTATCCCTTTTCAACATACACTTGTCCTTTGTAGTCCGAACCTTTTTTGTCTAGGGCGCCGGTGAAATAATATTCTCGGGTGCATGGAATACCGTTATTCGCGTCGCTCCGACCATAGTCGGTACGAAGTTTTGATGTACTCTCAACACACTCCGGATCTATAATTTTACGACATCCGCCTTCTGACGCAGGACAACTCTGAACAAAGGATGTGGTGTTTGAATCTGCAGGAGGTAGTGTGGGGCAATTCGCACTGATCTCATTCTGGGTATTGCATGTTCCCGGCTGATCATTTTTCACCGGACAGTCAGCATTTGTGCGACACACAATAGTTTCATTATCAGTACACGTGTAATAAAACCCTTTGCTTTGTCCTGTTTTTGGCGACTGACATACGCTATTTCCCGGATCGCGGAAAAATGCGCTGATGCCTGTGCTACCCGCCACGTATTCACGACATCCAAGGTCGCCCGGGTCTGTCATCGTTGTACCGCTATACGTCGCGCTACGACAAATACCGGTGTCATAACCTGAAGTAACTCCATTTGCAAACTGTACCTGAGCGACAGCCGCCTCTTCTGGTGTCACCTTGAAATATACAATATTCCAATCCTCTTTTTCCATCCATTCATTACGCGTTGCATCTTGCGCTGCATTCTTAATCGTCTTCACGCCTTCTGACCCGTCTGTTTTGGTTAGCAGCTTGGGCGATCCGTACGCAGTACACTTGTTGTCTTGCGCGCTACACTGTTTTGACGGATCGGGGATGATGTATTTGCGGGTACCCTGAGGAGCGAACTGAACATTATCAAGATACACAGTAAATGTACTTGCTGATTTTAGGAGGATGCCAATCGTTTGAATATCAACATTTGGAATAAAAGAAATTTCAATGGGCTTCCATGCATTTACACTACCGACTCCCACGGGCGTCCCCACGAGGGAGCCGTTAATATAAAGTGTTGCAGATGCATCTGTCGGCATACCCTTGATATCAAGCTTAAGTTCGTACGGCAAGTTTTTTGTTGCCGCAATGGCGATTTGCGGTAGAAACCATGCCTGATTCCCAAATTGACCCCTGACATCCGTGGAGGTTCCTTTGAGTGCGCCCTCGACTTGCACATATTCTATTGTTCCCCTGTCCAAAACTACACCCCAGCCCATAATCCCACTATCAAACGTCCATTCCTTTGCTGATTCTCCCTTATTTACGTCAACTCTTACAC
>CAYJLM010000060.1:0-8817 GCA_964370875.1 uncultured Gammaproteobacteria bacterium
TTCTACGCTCTTGTAGTATCCGATGTTGCCGTCTCCGCTGTTGTAGTTTCCGCTTTTTCTGTTTCCGCTGTTGTAGTCTCCGCTGTTGTAGTTTCCGCTGTTGGAGTTTCCGCTGTTGCGGTATCCGCTGTTGTAGTATCCGCTGTTGCGGTCTCCGCTGTTGTAGTTTCCGCTGTTGCGGTTTCCGCTGTTGTAGTCTCCGCTGTTGCGGTTTCCGCTGTTGGAGTTTCCGCTGTTGTAACAGCCTGTATTATTATATTCGTGGACTTTGCCACAATTATTACATTTAGTCATTGTTTTTATATAGTGTTTGTTAGTAATATCATATCAGACAAGCATGCCGGGCAGATATGTCCGTATTCCATATCTTCGTTATATTTCTTTGACATCGATACTGTTGCATTCAGGACAGAAGACCGAACCTTTATCAAGATCGTGTTTGAAATAATAACAACAGGCATAACAGATGTAACGATGCGTTTCTCCGAATACTTGGATCTTATGTCTCTCTTTCCGTTTATCTTTAATCGTCTTCCAATTCCTATTAAGGGTTTCTTTGCGACATTCAAAAGTCATCTTAGGCATTTTCAAGTGTCTTCATTATTTCTCTTCTGTGCCTTACCATACTTCGCACAAACCAACCTTTAGAACCGAATAGGGGACAATGTTCCTTTTTCTCTGCGTTGGTCATCAGTCTCCTTGCCATACGGATCTTGGCATTATGTTTAATAGGTTTCTGTTTCATTATTTAGTAAAAACCCTTACGACCTTTCCGTCATACGAACCCTCATATGAGGCATTGTTAATATCAAGATGGAATGCGTATTCCTCACCAGGCAACGTGTCCGATATGGTAAACACCGCATCGTAATCGTTGCCGGGACCGAATCTGGGGGTATCTATAATCTTCTCTGTCTCCCCGTTACCGAATCTACCGGTAACAGTCATCTTTATGTCACCTTGCCTGGTGTACCGGGCAAGCTTCCTGAAGCCTATACGAAGATCCATACCAGGCATATTATTTATCCACACCTTCTTATGATCGACATCGGTCTCTTTAAAGAACCCATTGATGTCTAATATTTCTTTTTTTATTTCGCTTGTTGGCATTGTAGTTGTTTGTTGTGTTTGTGGAACGACGACATTAAGGACTATGTCCCTCTGTGTTACCAGTGGAGTCGTTTGTTCCTTTATGATTACCACTGGCTTTACCTGTTTCGCTTCCAGCTCTGCCGTTAGCTTTTTTATTAGTTGATTCAACAGGTCTATCAACTGGGACTGTATCTTCTTGATCAGGATCTCGTCCTGCTTGTTCGCATAATTATTTATGATTACCTGAGCCGATGCCATCGACGGAGTTAGCATCATTGCCGTTATTACCAATGTTATAAGTTTGTTCTTCATACAAGTATCATAACATAGATGCAAGAACAATACAAGAGCAAGACTTATTCCAGCGCCTCTATCACATCCCTGACTGTTATATCGTCACTATTTTCACAAAACATTCCCCCTATAAGCTCTCTCTTATTGTCCAGCTTACGCTTAATAAATCCATCAACCGTTCCTATAGCATTCAACCTATATACGAATATCGGCCTCTGCTGTCCTATACGTTCTATCCTACCTATAACCTGCAAATTAGCCCCGACAGAAAACGACATATCCATCATGATAAGGTTAGAGGCCACCTGCAGATTCAGTCCCTGTCCCCCAGCTGTTGTTATCATCATTACTCTATGTAGCGGATCATTCTGGAACATATCCATAAAGCGACTCCTATCTTCAGCGCTTACGCTTCCCTGAATCACAAGCGGATTATATTCCGCAGTCTCTCTGGCTGCTATATCAATGAGCTTGGAATACTGGCTATAGATGACCACCTTCTCATCGGTACCTGACATAATCTCTTCCAGCTTTTGCTTCATGGTTTCAATTTTTGAGCTGTCTTTGTGCATCTCCGATACTAACTCCAATGAACCAGCAATCTGTCTTAATCTTGTGAGATTAGTAACTGCAGAACCTAGACTCGCAAGATTGACCGATAGATCATTAGCCTTCAATTCGAAAAGTAATTCTGAACGTACGATATCATAAAGCCGTCTCTCATTCTGATTCAATTCTACCGGAATATCCACGAAGCTTATCGGCGGCAAGCTCTTCTCCACATCGCGCTTGAGCCTTCTTATATATAGCGGGGCTATACGCTTCTTCAGATCATCCAAATCACGATAGCCGACTATGCGCCTGTCTTTATTCAGAACGCAGTACCTATAGATAAAACTATAGTAGCTATTCAGATATCCAGGTCTTATCCACTCCATCAGGGACCATACTTGCTCAGGTCGTGACCAGACAGGTGTTGCAGTCATTAGTATGCGTCTTTTGGCCTTTAGAATTTTATGCACCATTACGGCTATCCTGGTGCACCTCTTGAGTGATACCGTGCCGTCATAGCGACTTATACGGTGACCCTCGTCTATTATCACCATATCCCATTCCTTGGGCACTACGGAGGCATCCTTGACCAGTATTTCATAGTTTGCGATAGTAATTCCTGATTGTCTCTCCCACATTTTGGATCTTGACTGAGGAAGTCCCCCTATAACACAGGTCTTAATAGATGGTAGCCATCGTTTTATCTCTTTTTCGACTTCGTATTTTAGGGACGCCGGACAGATATAGAGGATCTTGTCCGTCAATCCCAACTTTGCAACCGTCATGATAACGGTTGCAGTCTTCCCTAGTCCGGTTTCATCGAATAATCCGGCGGAACCTGAAGAGATCAGGAATTCAATCGCATCATTTTGGTATGATCTTAGTTTCATATTATTTTTTTTATTGTAACATTTTTATGATTTTTTATTTTATTTTCCGAAAGTAAAAATAACCGCGCGGTCATCAGATAGCGTTTTTTCAGTTTTATTTTTGCATTTTTTTTCTTTTATCTTAGTTTTTTTTGACTTTTTTTATATCTTTAATAATATAATTATTTTACGACAGACAAAACAGACAAAACAGACAAAACAGACAAAACAGACAAAACAGACAAAAAACCGCACCGTAACGGTGCGGCCTCATCGCCAATATGGCGGGATCATCGCGTTTTACTTTTTTTTAATTTCTTCTCGTCTTGAACTTAAACTTTTGGATTTCTTCTATTATTGCGGATTCGGGACGGGAGCGTTTTTTATCTTCTCCAACAACTTTTCCATAAACGGCGGAGAAAATAGAAACATCAAATCCCATCTTGACTAATAATTCTTTGATGCGATGTTCACCGCCATATAATGACGACATGAATCCAATATGTTCCCCAGCTATAATACAAAAATGTTCATCCGTGCAACCATGCACTCCTGATGAGTAACCTGTTTTTATTATATATGCTTTTTTCATTTTTTTGTTCCAACGGGAAGGCGGTCGCGTTGGTAATAATAATGCCCTCCATAAACAACCCGACATTTTTGTGTCCGATTGTCTAGCAAGGCATTAGATCATCTATTTTTCCAAACTTCCGTTTGGATTATTATATGTTGATTCGACCTTTCCCTATTTTCTTTTATTTTCGCTTTGGTCTCCGCAGGGAGACAAGCAAAAAATACCATCATCGCCAAGATCACAAGGAACATAACGATAAGTTCTAGATTGTTTTTTATGAATTGCTTCATATTATTTGTTATTTGTGCCGGGAAGGTCGCCGGCGTTATTAATCTGTTTTGCTTTTTTCATTTTTTTTAGCTCCAGAAGGCTCGGGGAGCATTGATTAATTGCCTTCCTTCCCTTCCCGATTTTGCAATCTGAAAGGGTGGGAAAGATTATTCCTCGTTCCAACAATTATCGCAAATTAAAGTGCTTCCCTGCACGCTCTCATTGTTGAATAGATGATTAAGCTTCCACTCATCGCAGCACTCGCACAATCTGTAACCCTCATCGAACAATTTTTCTTCCGTCATCATCTGGCGTACTGGCTCATTGCCTCGGGGGGATGACCAGATTTCTTCTTCAATTATTTGTTTGATTTTGGCAATATTCTCGTCCGATTCCTCGACAGATAAACAGATGTCATTATTATCAATAATTTGTTTGCGGAATGCGTCTAGTAGAGCATTCCAAGTGTAATTAATTATTGCCCCATCCTTATTGAATTTAACATAATATTCTTGCATTTTTTTTAAGGAAGATATTTTGTTTTTGAAATGGTCCGATCGCCGGTACTCATTCCTTAGCTCCTCCTATATATATTATAAATAACAATACAATAATCTGCAATAGGCAAAAAGACTAGGTTTTATGCGGGTTATTTTAGTTATCCACAGGCAATAAAATAACAAGAGGGATTATTATTGTTATTTTATTGTGTTTTTTTCTCAAATTGCAAGGTGTAAATACCTTACTTTTTCTTTTTATGTGCCTTGTAGGGCATTCTAGAGCCGAGTTTTTCACAATATTATGGTTGTTTTGTCAATATTGTAATGGTCATGATCACTTTATTGTTCTTGTTTTTTTTTTGCGTATTGTTCTTGATTTGACAAAAAATTTTTTTTAATGCGTGATTTTGTGAAAAAAGTTGGATAGTTTTTATAGGTTGGTTGGGAAAAGTTGCTAAGTTTTTTATGTTTTTTTGACTTATTTTTTTTGATTTTGTCAAGTGGACTTTTATAAAGTGGGGAGAATTCTACAATGTGGGGTCATCGCAGAATAGACCCCTGGCATAAATTAATTAATTCATATTTTCTTTCCCTATTTTCGTTTTTCAAATCTTAGTAAAATTAATATTTTTATGTATATGTAAATATTAATAAGGGGGGGTCTATTCTACGTGATCGTGAGAAAATGCAAATGTGTTAAAACAATCTTTTATAGGTATTGTCAATGGTCAAAAAAGCAAGACTGTCCCTTTTCTTTCTTCACATTCTCCATTTTCTGTCAAATTTAAGCATTTTTTGTTTTTTAGCATTCAAAAAGTGTAGGTTTTATGCGGGTTTTTTGTTATGTGTCGCACAATATGCATTATGCGACAGATAAAAACACAATAAAAATGCAAAATGCGCCTATTGATCAGGTTCATTTTTTTGTTTGTGTTGTGTTTTTTTACCCTTATATTTGCAACCATCACAGGACAATATAAAAATTGCACATTACAGAAGGGGGAGGGCACCCATCCGACTTCAACTTTCAAAACGCGCATTCGTCTAATAACTCCATAGTGAAAAATGCACGAAAAAATTTCCAGAAAAAAATTTCCAAAAAAAATTTACACTATGCATTAAATGTGGTATTATGAAAACTGATGACTGAAACCAACAAAATCACAAATCAGATTGTAGATTATTTGCTGCGTACTCCAGGATGTTTCGCCTATAGGTCAAATACTATGGGTATTCCATCTTCAGACGGCTCGTTCCGTCCTGCACCCAAACGAGGGGTACCGGATATTACGGGTGTATATAAGTCAAAAGCGTTTTATATAGAGATAAAGACTGGAAAGGATCGCCTGTCAGATGCTCAAAAATCATTTATAGCAAGCGTAAACGCTTCAGGAGGTATAATTATGGTTATTGGAAGTTATAATGAGTTCTTACAGGCATTTTGGGGCAAAGTCGGGCCACAAGAAATAAACAGGCAGGATAATACATGACAAGGGAAGTCAAAAAACACGACTATTTCCCGGAAAGAGCCGAATTGATGTCTATCCATGACAGTGAAACGCCTCATATTTTGGAATATTCACCTGAGATTGCTATGAAAGAAAGGCTTAAAAAACTGATATGTCAGAATTTGGAGCTACCGGTCGAAGCAAGGAAGTCTAAACTGGATCTCTTGATAGAGGCAGGATACCCTGAAAAAAGAGCGAGGGCATTGGCTGACATACTGGTTGAAGGAAGCAAGACGACGATAATAAGCAAGAGAGGGTTTGATGAGCAATCTGCAAAAAAGGTCATATCGGAAATTGCTCACGATGAAAATATAAAACCTGAGGTAAGATTGAAGGCTGCTGAAGATATGCTAAAGGTATTAGGCATATATAGGGATACTCCATCGGATGGGGGTGCGGCGACAATCATGGCCCAGCTATTGTCTGACATATTCGCAAAAAGCGAAAGCAGGCCGAAGATAATAGAAATGAACATAATTGAGAATGAAGGAAGAGTTAACTAAGGATCAGATAGAGGAAATAAAATCAAAGCTCGGTGATCAGTTATGGAGGTTGGAGAATCTTTATTGGATAACCGATATCGATGGCAGGAAAATTAAATTTAGGATGAATGCCGTTCAGAAGTTTCTTTATAGGAACAGATGGTTCAGGAATCTTGTGTTGAAATCGCGTCAACAGGGGATAACTACGTTTGTCGCTGTGTTCTTTCTTGATTCTGTTCTGTTTGAAAGCAATCAGCAGGCGCTAATCATCGCGCATACCCAGGCTGATGCGAGAAAGATTTTTGACAGTAAGATAAAGTTTGCGTTTGACAATCTGCCGGAATGGCTAAAGAGCCAGTATAAGGTGAATGTGGATAATATGAATGTCATCAAGTTTGAGACGAACGGTTCGTCCATATCGGTAGCGACATCCGGAAGATCTGGAACATACCAGTATCTTCACATATCTGAATTCGGCGTATTGTGTGTGAGGTATCCTGAGAAGGCGAAAGAAATAGTGACAGGAACGTTGAATACGGCGCATGCAGGGAAGTCTGTCATATTTATCGAGAGTACGGCTAAAGGAAGAGCGGGATATTTCTATGACTATTGTCAGAAGGCAATGCTGGATAAGCTGGCTGGAATGCCATTGACGGCTCTTGATTGGAAGTTCTTCTTTTTTCCATGGCATGAAAATCCGGAAGATATTCTTGATGGAGATGTCATAATCACTTCGGAAATGGAGGAGTACTTCAAGACATTGGAAGAAAGATATGGCATAACGCTGACTAAGCAGCAGAAAAGCTGGTATATAAAAAAGAAAGATGAGCAGAGTGAGGATATGTTTGCTGAGTTTCCTTCCATACCGGAAGAAGCATTCAAGGCATCAGTAGAAGGAGCATATTATACGAAGCAGATAAACAGGATGTATGCCGATAAGAGAGTGACCAAGGTTCCGTATGAACCGTCATTACCCGTATATACATTCTGGGATATAGGAGTCGGAGATGAGACCGTTATCGGTTTTGTCCAGTTTGCAGGATTGCAGATCAGGTTTATAGACGAATACTATGCGAGCGGGGAAGGATTGCAACACTATGCCCGCATATTGCAAGAGCGAGCGATCAAGAATGATTGGATTTATGGAGGACATTATGCGCCTCATGACATAGAGGTCAGAGAGATCGGATCTGATGCGAGAACAAGAAGACAGATAGCCAGAGGGCTTGGGCTGAACTTCAGGGTTGTAAAAAAACATGGAGTCGATGCCGGAATAGAGAAGACGAGAATAATGTTGAGTTCGGTTTGGATTGACGAGGTCAAATGTGCTAAGATATTGGCCGCATTGCAGAGTTATAGAAAAGAGTTTGATGAACAGTTGGGAACATGGGGATCGAAACCGATGCATTCGTGGGAGAGCCACTATGCGGACATGGTAAGACAACTGGCGATGACTCACGAATCCATAATGGGATCATCTTCATATTCTGAGATAGGAAAGATGGATGACGATTATGAAGATGACTATGGCGATAAAGAAGAAAAATTTGATAAAAGCGCATCTTGCGGAGGATTGTTCTAGTTGCGGTTTATCATCATATAAGTTATAATAAATCAAATGGCAGATATAAATGCTACTCCGATGAGCGCATCGGAAAAATTAAAGAATGAACAAATCCCGGAAGTAGGATATTCTGTTGAAGAAATAGCATATAGGGGTCGTCTTATATCGGAACTTGTAAGCGATCAGGAGATGCGTGATGGAGTTCATGATGAGTTTGATGGAATCGGTTATATCGAAAGATATAATGACAACAAGAGAAGGGCCAATACGTTTATAAGACCTAGGCAGAATAAAAGCGATGTCAATATAGCTACTGGTACTACTAGGCAAAAGATAACTGCTCTTACAGCTGTCATAAATAATCTTAACCTGACATCTGATATTACTGCACATGACAATCTGAATAATATTCCGATAGCCTCATTAGGAGAGGCAATGGAATCGATAATCAGGAAAACTGAAGAACTCGAAGGTGATGAGCTAAAGAAACTCAATAGATATTTTGAGCTCATAACTCAGGGAGAGATATCTGTAGAGGAGACATTTGTTGAGCCGTTGGAAATCAGGAAACAACTGAAGAAAAAATTCGATGGTAAGATAAAAAGTGCAGAATGGACAAGGAGGATAGTAAAAACGATGGGAAAACCAGAAAGGAATATTTTATATGGTCCGGGGGTCTATCCCGGAGATATAACTCAGTTTGACATAAACAAACAACCCCATATGTTTACGGTTGAGATAAAGCCGTATGCGGAGACGGAATCAATATATGGAAAATGGGAAAGATGGAAGTTTGTTTCTCGTGATCTGAAGAGATTTGCTACCACCCAGGAGGCGTCTACCAAGTATGATATGAACTGGACTCTGGGAGAATACCAGAAAGATCATTGTGAGATCGTGAAATATCAGAATCCTTGGACTAATGAATACATGATATTGATAAACGGAGTCATGATGCTTCCGGTAGGATTTCCGTTACCATGGGGAAACAGATATAATATAACCCATCAGATTTTGGAGCCTATCAGCCCGTTTTTCTTCTATGGGAAATCGACGCCTTCAAAGTTTAAGAGTCTTGATGATGTCTTCGATGAAATGTTGAAGATAATGGT